>JAGBTG010000038.1 GCA_017631435.1 Bacteroidales bacterium
ATGGCTCTATATCATCCTTATGATTGGTATAGGGTGGATGTTCTTCAATCAGAGCAGTGCCAATCCACAGAAGATCGAGTGGGATGAAGTAAAGAAGTTATGGCTGGCAGATGATATAAAGGAAGTGACCTTCATTAGAAACGAGTATGAAGGTAGAGTGACAGTAAAGCCTGACAGGATTGAAAAGTATGCCGACAAGTTCGGAGGCAATATCCCTAAGCAGTCTCCACATTTCGTTTTCCTTGTATCGGGCAGCTTCAATGCGGAAGAGATGTTCGGAGAACTCAATGAACAGCTTCCTTCAGATGAGAAGGTAAAGGTTGTCATCGAGAATCATGAGAGCTTATGGAGTACTATAGAGTGGTTGATATTTCCTCTTCTTCTCATACTCATGTGGGTTTTCATGTTCAGAGGCATGGGTAAGAACATGGGAGGTGGTGCTGGAGGACCTGGCGGTATCTTTAATGTAGGTAAAGCTACTGGTAAGCTTGCAGAAAAAGACAGCATCAAGGTGACATTCAAGGATGTAGCCGGTCTTTACGGAGCAAAGGATGAGGTGATGGAGATCGTTGACTTCCTTAAGAATCCATCTAAATATACGTCTCTCGGAGGTAAGATCCCTAAGGGTGCACTCCTTGTGGGCCCTCCTGGTACAGGTAAGACACTCCTTGCCAAGGCTGTGGCCGGCGAGGCTGATGTACCATTCTTCTCCATTTCGGGTTCAGACTTCGTGGAGATGTTCGTGGGTGTGGGTGCTTCAAGGGTACGTGACCTGTTCAAGCAGGCTAAAGAGAAGGCTCCATGTATTGTATTCATTGATGAGATTGATGCAGTGGGTAGAGCCCGCGGCAAAAATACCGGTTTCTCTTCAAACGACGAGAGGGAGAATACCCTTAACCAGCTCCTTACAGAGATGGACGGTTTTGGAACAAACAGCGGAGTGATTATCCTGGCTGCCACTAACCGTGCGGATATTCTCGACAAGGCATTGATGCGTGCCGGCAGGTTCGACCGCCAGATATATGTTGATCTTCCTGAACTCAAGGAGAGGGAGGAGGTATTTAAAGTGCATCTTGCAAAACTTAAGCTTGATCCCAATCTTGATACTTCGTTCCTGGCTAAGCAGACTCCAGGTTTCTCAGGTGCAGATATCGCGAATGTCTGCAACGAGGCAGCCCTTATTGCTGCCAGAAACAACAAGAAGTTTGTAGAGAAACAGGATTTCTTGGATGCAATTGACCGTATTGTGGGCGGTTTGGAGAAGAAGAGCAAGATTATCCCTCCAGCTGAGAAGAGGACAATTGCGTTCCACGAGGCTGGGCATGCTACTGTGAGCTGGCTCCTTCCTAATGCCAATCCGCTTCTTAAGGTTACAATCATCCCTAGAGGAAAAGCACTTGGCGCTGCATGGTATCTTCCTGAGGAGAGACAGATCACTACCCGTGAGCAGATGATGGAGGAGATGGCGGCAACCATTGGCGGCCGCGTTGCTGAGGAGATCATCAACGGCAGAATCTCTACCGGAGCGTTGTCTGACCTGGAGAAGATTACAAAACAGGCTTATGCAATGGTAAGTTACTTTGGTATGAGTGACAAGGTTGGACACCTTTCATTCTATGATTCACAGGACGGATACGGATTCAGCAAGCCATACAGTGAAAAGACAGCGGAACTTATAGACAATGAGGCTAAAGAGCTTATTGATGCAGCCCACAAGAAGGCTCATGAGGTTCTTGAGGCCAATATTGAAGGTCTTACCAAGCTTGCAAATCTCCTTTTGGAGAGAGAGGTTATCTTTACTGAGGATATGGAGAATATCTTTGGCCCAAGAAAACCTAAGGATGGTGAGGTGAAAGTAGAGGAGGCTGTGGTAGAGGAGACCGTTGTTGTGGAGGCTCCGGCGCAGGAGGCTGCATCTGAGGAGGCTTAGACTTAACTGAAAACTTGAACTGATGAAAAATTTTATAATAAGGACCTTGAGTGGTCTTGCGTTTACAGTATTGGTAATAGGATCCCTTTTCTGGGGGCCTGTTGCCTTTGCTGCTGTTTTTGGGTTTATAATGGTTGTTGCGGTGTATGAGTTTCTAAACATAACCATCGGGAAGACAAAATATGCTGCAAACATTCTTGCAAAGGCTTTTACCGTTGTGGCGTCCATAAGTTTGTTTGTGAACATGTTTATGGTTTCTGCTTATGGAGCTGAGCCGCTTTACCTGCTTTTTACTGTTCTTCCAATTATTGGAATCTTCATTTCAAACATGTATGTGAAGGGTTTCAATGTACATGAAAAGGAGATTGCAGAAGGGCAGGAGAGGAGGAAGGCCAACGGCTATGAGATGTTCCCTTATACTTTGGGGGCTATCGTTTATGTGGCTTTGCCGTTCTCGCTTATGTCACTTGTGCTGTTTGACCTGTCGGGAGTATACAACGGAAACATCCTTCTTTCAATGATGGTGATGCTTTGGTGTACAGATGTGGGAGCATACCTTTTGGGCTCTACACTGGGACAGATGTTCGGACACAGGCTGTTCCCTTCAATCTCCCCTAAAAAGAGTTGGGAAGGATTTTTTGGAGGCCTGATCTGTTCAGTGGCAGGAGCAGTACTTCTAAGATACTTTGGCCTTCTGGAGCTTTCTTTGTTTGATGCTATTGCAGTTGGAATTATAATTTGTATCTTTGGCGTATTGGGAGATTTGGTGGAGTCGCAGCTCAAACGCAATTTTGGTGTGAAGGATTCGGGAAGCATCATGCCGGGACACGGTGGAATGCTTGACAGATTTGACGGTGCATTGCTTGCGTTCCCTGTTGCCATAATCTACATTATATTTTTTGCAGCCTAAACTAAAAACTATAAAAGACGTTCTATGAGAGTTCATAAAGAAGGGTATAACATCATTGCAGTGGCATTCATTATTGCTTCTGCTGTAGTTCTTGGATGCTATTATCTTTTGGGATGGGGTGTTTTTACCCAAATAATCTGCTTTGCAGCATTGGTGATATTCGCTTTTGTTGTACGCTTTTTCAGGGTTCCCAAAAGGACTCATGTGGTTGACAAGGATCTTGTTGTAGCTCCATGTGATGGCAAGGTTGTACTTATCCAGGAGGTTGAGGAGAATGAATATCTTAAGGAGAAATGCCTTCAGGTTTCAATTTTCATGAGCGTGTTCAATGTTCATGTGAACTATTATCCTGTAGGTGGTAAGGTGCTTTACAGCAAACATCACCAGGGTGCATATATAGTTGCAGCATACCCTAAAGCTTCTGAGCTTAATGAGCGTACCAGTATTGCTGTTGAGACTTCATCCGGTACAAAGATCCTGTTCAGACAGATTGCAGGCTATATTGCCAGAAGAATAGTTTGCTATGCCAAAGAGGGTGATATGGCGGCGCAGTGTTCGCAGGTGGGTTTCATAAAGTTCGGTTCAAGAATGGATCTTTTCTTGCCTCTTGGAACAGAACTTAATGTGAAGATTGGAGACAAGACCAGAGCTTGCGAGACCGTGGTTGCAAAACTTAAATAGGGACTTGGAAATAAAAACGACAGGGTGGCATTGCCACCCTGTTTGTTTTTATATACTTAACTCTAGTGGAGGTCTATCTGATACAGGGAAGGGTACAAAAAGGGGGAGGAGATATCGGTATTACAACTTTTGTGCCGTCTACACTAAACAAGTTGGATTAATATGCCAATATCCTGTCCAATAACCTGAATTTACCATTTTTGAATTCATATTCCCACCATGGCCCGTCATCTTCTAATGCTCCATCAGAGGGATACACTTTTAAAGGTATTGTGTTTGCTTTATTTGAGATCATATTGTAGCGTTTGCAATTTTTAAAAACAATAATTACATCTCCAACTATGCTAAAACCGTCAAAGCTTTTCCATACCTCTTCAGAAATGAACAATAATGATACTTTCTTAATGTAAAGTATATCAGCCTTGCGAGTATTATCATACCACATTGAAACAAGAACACCTTCATTTTCATAAACGACACGAGGTAATACTTGCTTTTTAAGGATTTCCATTAAAGACTTGTTCGTTATCATTACTTCATTATTTAATATCAGTTCATCATTTTGTGCATGGAGGACCAATATTTGAAATGAAAACATCAATAGAAATAAAAATTTTTTCATACTACTTTTTTTGTGGATAATAAGTTGTATAGTTATTAGGTGTCGTAAAAATTTTAAAAACAGGTTGATTCATAAATAAAGACGAAACGGCCTTTGCAAATGGAATATCCCCATCTATATCACCTGGCTTTTGTCCACTTGGAGACGTAGATCCTTGTGGATGATTGTGAGAAAATACTAACGCATCATAATAAAGATTAATAATTTCTGAATCGATCTTCTGTAATAAAAGTGGATACATATATCCTCCTGTGCCTAATTGATTTGAACTCGTCAAATAATTCATAGAGCTATTATTATCCTTCCTTTCTAATTGTGCCCAACTCCATTCTACTATTGTATAATTGGCTAAAAATTCAAATAATTCTTGCGCTGATTCGTTATTATCTATTTGGTAATATGTATATTCTCGATTTTTATATAAAAACTTATCTTCCTGGATTGTTCCTACCGCAAATTCTATTGTATTATATACCTCTCCATTATCATAAAAAACAGTTATAATATCTTTCTCTGTATTATCAAATGTTTTATCTACTTTTCCGCATAGATTAATTCTCCATTCTCTTAACCCATTAGGATCAATAAAGTTTATAGGATTATTCAGACTGAATCTGTAAGATGACAGGCTATACATTTCTTCAGCCAACGGATCCTGCGCCGTCCATCTTCCAATTGCCGGGTCATACATCCTCGCCCCATAATCCAACAACCCAAGGTTGCCAATTGTTTGCAGCTCCTTGCCGTTGAA
>JAGBTG010000039.1 GCA_017631435.1 Bacteroidales bacterium
GGCGGCATTGGCTCCCGAAAAGGGAAGGGGCCCACGCTGTGGGAAGGACCGACAGGGGCTATCGCCACATCGCGATCCGTACATATAAATAGAAAAAGAGGCTAACCTCAAAGTCTAAATTGACTTTTTAGTCAGCCTCTTTTTTTGTATATTTGCAAAAACCGGTTGATTATGCGAAAGTATCTTTTATTGGCTCTTGCTCTGTTTCTGTTTCCTCTCTGCACACTGCCAGTGGCTTTGGTTGTTGGATTTGCTTTGATCGGTTTCGATAATGTTTATATAAATGAAGAATTGGCTCTTGGAGCAGTTGTTTCGCTTCAGTATTTGTGTATTGCTTTTATCTGCAATAGTGTTCTTGGATGGCGAAAGAAAATCCTTTGGCTGACATCGGCCGTGATTGCAGTATTTGCATTTGTGCTTGCATTTATATATTTCGGGAATGGTTTTATATGGCACAATGTTAGTTTCGTTATGGACTCGCCTTGGGCTACAGGTTTCTATTTGAATTCTGTTATAGTAAATGTTTTGTCAATCCCTGTTTATATCTTGTTTATGAAAATTTATGGGAATAGGGAAAGTGTTATAAGAATTTCAGAGCATTTTGATAATACGGATATTATATTGGTTGATCCGTGTTATTTCATAAAAGATGATTGCACCTGGGAAGAGTATTGTGATGATTTTGCGGAGAACAGGAGCCTTGAAAAAATGGGTTGCAACAAAGGTATATGTTATTCTATGGGTGACGTTTGCCCGGAAGTGCTGGTTAATCCGGATGATTTTGTTGCCTATGAAGGGAAGATACGTACGGATAGCCATTTGCTTGGCTGTTTCAGTTTGGAGGATGTGCTGGTACACAATCCGGAATATGCAGAGGATATGGAGAAGTATCCCGACAGCTTTTGTATAATAAAAGGATTCACGGGAGATGTGGTCTTTGAGATAAAGGATGAGCAATATTATGATGAGATGTTGCCTATGACAACGGTTATAGGAATCGGTTCACCGGCATTTCATTCAGCTTTTATTGACTATGATGGTGATGGTGAACCCAAACTGCATTTTTCTGATTGTACAATGGAGTAGACGTACTGCAGGGTGTATATATAATGGAAAGAGAGCGGCCTTTTGGACCGCTCTCTCTTTGTCTGTTATGTAATCCCAATAATCAGTCAAAGTCCGCTTCAACAAGTTTGAATGAACTGTTGAAGGTAAGCTCTATTCTGTTGGAGAGCTTTACATCGTAATGTCTGTCATCCTTTTCAATCCCAATGATTTTCACACCGGGGTACTGGGCCTGTACATGGCTGGCAATCTGCTCCGGAACTATTCCAGCGGGAATGCCTCCCTTGCAGCTGATGCTTGTCCAATCACCGTTTCTGTTGAATTCGGCTTTGTCTCCGTTTTTGAAGACTACGTCATAGTTCTTGTCAAACATATATCCCTCAACTGTAGAGAGCATGATCTCTGCAGATGGAAAGTGCTTCAAAATAAGCTGCTGGGCAGGTGACGGCATCTGTTTCAGTGTTACCGGTCTGTTGTTGTCTGCCAGGGCATGATTGCATACCATAAAGCAGCAGAATCCCGCAATTAGGGAAAGTGTAAGTTTTAAAGTTCTTTTCATGTCCATTATTTTTTAGCGGTTAAAATATTTTTCCGTTTCTGTTCATGTGGATGAATGCCTCGGCACGTCCGCAACGGAATTCCATGCCGCGGAATTTTTCCATCATGCCGTGGGAACTGTCGTACCAGTCGGCAGGTGCCTGGCTTTGGTGGCAGAATGTAGCCTTGCGTTTTACCTTTGCAGCCGGGGTGATGTCTACCCAGTCTGTAGGGTTGAAGAGCTGGCTCTGAATGCCGGTCATCACTTCAAAGAAATATAGTTCAAAGTTGTAGCCAAGGCGGCGCCATGCGTCAAATACCAGTGTGAAGCAGGTTCTGTGGTCGGCATGGGAATCCATAGGCCAATGGGTAAATACAAGGTCAGGCTTTTCGGCGGCAATAATCTCTTTCATTTCTGTGTAGCGCTCTTTTGTAACCTCGCTGCTGCCGTCAATCTGGGTCATGAACAAAGGTCTTACGTCCATTATCTTGCAGGCTTCGGTTGCCTCTTTTACCCTTATTGCAGATGACTCTTCGTGGCTCTTGCCTTTGATACCTGCCTCTCCTTTAGTCATATATACTGATACTACATCCCATCCGGCCTTGCGGAGCATTACCATTGTGCCGCCGCAGCCTGTCTCTGGATCGTCGGGATGAGCACCTATTATAAGCGCTTTTTTGGGTTTGTTGCCCTGGGTTGATGCTGTGGCATCTGATGACTTTTCAGATGCAATTGCATCTATTCCAAATATTGTTGATCCTGCTACCGCAGCTCCTGTCAGTTTAAGCATGTCTCGTCTGTTCATATGTGTATGTGTTAGTGTCTAACAAATATAACAAATAATTGGTTTAAATCATTAACTTTGTAGCTTATAAATGGATTAAAATGGAAAAAGTTTTCAGAGACAAATATTTTTGGATTGTACTCCTTACAAGTTTCCTTTCATTGTTCCTCTTTTTGGGCAGCAGCAATTTTCATACCAGGGGCGAACCGCGTGAAGCGCTGGTTGCCCAGGCCATGATAAATGATTCAAACTGGACCCTTCCTACAACTAACGGAGTGGATATGGCTTATAAACCGCCGTTTTTCCACTGGATGATTGCTTCGGCTTCTACCGTGGTTGGAGAGGTTAATGAGTATACATCGCGTTTTCCGTCGGCGCTGGCTTTGGCGGCAATGGTGATTGCGGGTTATTTCTTTTTTGCAAAGAGGAGGGGTAAGGAGCTGGCGTTCCTTACAGCCATGCTTACCCTTACCAATTTTGAGGTACACAGGGCCGGAGTGAACTGCCGTGTGGATATGGTTCTGGCTGCATTTATGGTACTGGCATTGTACCAGTTGTATAAATGGGCTGAGAACAGGCTCAAGGGCATTCCTTGGATTGGGATCCTTATGCTCAGCGGGGCGTTCCTTACCAAAGGTCCTGTAGGTCTGGTACTTCCTTGTGCAGTGGTTGCGGCTTTTGCGTGGATAAGGGGAATCAACTTTTTCAGAATCTGCTTCTCGTTCATTGCTGTGGCGCTGGCTGCCTGCGTGATTCCGGCATTCTGGTATGTTGCGGCATGGAAGCAGGGTGGGGAGCCTTTCCTTCAACTGGTGCTTGAGGAGAACGTGTACAGGTTCCTGGGCAAGATGAGCTATGCTTCACATGAGAACCCATGGCCTTACAATGTGATGACAGTGATTACCGGATTTGTGCCGTATACAATCCTTATTGTAATGTCGCTGTTCACCCTCAAATACACCAGAGTGGCATCAAAACCGCGTGAGTGGTGGGGCAAGTTCATAAATTGGGTGAAACAGATGGATGATACCCGACTCTTCTCACTTTTGAGCATAACAATAATGTTTGTCTTCTATTGCATTCCAAAAAGCAAAAGAAGTGTTTATTTACTCCCGATATATCCTTTTATAGCATATTTCATAGCAGAGTATATAGTCTGGCTGTTCAAGTACAGGCCAAAATCCCTCAAATGGTTCAATACTACAATGGCATGGCTGCTGATGATCCTTTCTGCGGTATTTGTAGTGGCGAGATGCGGCCTTGTGCCACATTCTGTGTTTGGAACAGGAAAGCATGCGGCCGAGAACATTTCATATCTGAATGCACTTGAGACACTTCCTTTCTCAGTAGAGTTCCTTATTGCACTTTTGCCTGCAGCGGTGGCGGTCGTATACTTTGTGGCTGGAAAGAGACAGCAGACAGATGTAGTGTGCAGCTGTATGGGATGCAGTTGTGGGGAGTTGAGAATGAAGCTGGGGGGAATTGTAATGGCATTTGTCCTCTTCTTTGCGTTGGACGGAGTGTTCCAGCCGGTGGTGCTGAATGTCAAGTCAAACAAGGAGGATGCCATGAAGATTGCGCAGCTGGCTCCTCAGGGGTATGTGTATTCTTATATTACAAATACCGTGATGGCCAACAGGCTGCATCCGTTTACAATCAATTTTTATTTGAACAACAGGGTGGTTCCGTTTGTGGATTTTGCCCCTGAGCAGGGTTATGTGATCATTGGAGACAAGGAGGAGGAGAAGTTCAGGACCACTTACGGTGAGGAGTTTGATATTGAAAGGGTTGAGGGCATTGAATTCAAGAGCAATGATTTCAGGGACCGTACCCATGTTTATAAATTTGGCAGGAAACAGCAATGAAAAATACGGTTATAAAGCGCTTTGCAATTTCGGTAGGGTACCTTCTGAGTGTGCATATTCTGGCACTCCTGTTCTTTGGATTGTTCCGTCTGGTACTCTTCTGCACTACAAGTTACGAATTCCCACATGAGATAAAGGGGGAGTGGATGTTGCAGGGGATGGCATTTGTAAAGGGTGTGTGGTTTGACAACGTTATAGCATGTTACATTCTTATCCTTCCACTTGTTGTAATGTGGATTGCCGGACTGTTCAAGTATACTGCAAAATGGCTCTACAGGGCAGTAGCGGTATGGTTTATTGTAATGTACACTGTGGCATTCTCGTTCACAGCTGCCAATATTCCGTATTTTGAGTATTTTTTCAAGATCATAAACTCTTCAATTTTCAACTGGTTTGGATATGCAGGCACAACTGCCGGCATGATTGCAGGAGAAAGTTCATACTACTTTCCAATAGCCCTTGGTCTGGTAAGCGTAGTGCTTTTTGGCGTGGCGGCATACAAGTTGGCAATGAAGTTCCATGCACTCTCAGCGCGTAAGGTGCTCCCTTACTCATTGAAGGATTTTGTAACTGTACTTGTGTGTGGAGCATTGCTTTGCGGATTGTGCGTTTTTGGAATCAGAGGGCGTACAGGCTACAACCCAATAAAGGTGAGCCAGGCGTATTATTGCCAGGATCCGTTCCTCAACCAGTTGGGCGTTAACCCTGTATTCAACCTACTTACCAGTCATTTGGATGACAAGAGAAAAGAGAACCGCCAGTTGGATATAATGCCTGTAGAAGAGGCTGTTGCCACTGCGCAGAGGCTTCTTGGCAGGGAAGGAATTGAGGGAATCTCCCCAATTGCCCGCAAGGTAGAGAGTAGTACGGCTCCAACAGAGAAGAATGTGGTGTTCATCTTTATGGAATCCATGAGTGCCAACCTTATGGGAGCCTATGGCAACAAGAGTGGCCTTACGCCATTTTTGGACAGCATCTACACGCAGTCGCTTGTATTTGACAACATCTACTCGGCAGGAATCCACACCAACCACGGAATGTACTCCATATTGTATTCATTCCCTACCATAATGAAGCGCAATGCCATGAAGGGAAGTGTAATTCCTGTATACAGCGGCTTCCCGACAGTACTTGCCCAGAACGGCTACCACAACATGTTCTTCATGACCCATGAGAGCCAGTACGACAACATGAATGCCTTCTTCCGTACAAACGGATTTGATGAGATATATGCCGAGGAGAATTACCCTAAGGAGAAGATTGCAAACCACTTTGGAGTGCAGGATGACTACCTTTATGAGTTTGCCATTCCTGTGATAAACGGGAGGGCTGCCCAGGGCAAGCCGTTCTTTGCGGCGCTCCTTTCCATAAGCAACCATCCCCCTTATGTGATACCGGAGTATTTCCAGCCAAGATCTGAAAAGGTTGAGGACCAGATTGTGGAGTATGCAGACTGGTCTATAAGGAAGTTTATGGACCAGGCAAAGCAGCAGCCATGGTACAACAATACAATTTTTGTATTGATGGGAGACCACGGAAAACTTGTGGGAACCCCAGAGTGTGAGATGCCGCAGAGTTACAACCATGTTCCGCTGATGATATTCGGCAACGGCATAGAGCCTGGCAAGGTGGAGAATTTTGGAGGTCAGATTGATGTGGCTCCAACTGTGCTTGGAATGCTTGGGATAAGCTATACCCAGAACAATTTTGGTGTAGACCTGTTGAAGGAACAAAGGCCTTGCATTGCCTATACAGCAGACAATCTCATTGCTGCAAGATGCGAAAATACCCTGTATGTGTACTCTCCAGAGACACAGCAGGAATTCAGATATGTTTACCAGGATGGAAAGATTGCCATGGCAGAGGATAACGATACGTTCAGGATGCTTAAGGAGTACTGCTTCTCAATGCTCCAGAGTACCGAGTATCTTGTGCGCAGTGGCATGATAACAGACAAACCGGCTGAAAAGAGGATAGCAGATGAAAATTAAGCCTGTAATATGGGAATTTGTCCGTTTTGGGCTGGTTGGAGGATTCTGTACCGCCCTCCATTATGTGCTGTACTGGCTGCTTCAGCAGGCGATTTATGTTAATGTGGCATATACGGTGGGGTATGTGACCAGTTTTGTGGCAAATTTCTACCTCACATCGTACTTCACATTTGGAAGTGCGCCGTCGTGGAAGAAACTTTTTGGAATGGCAGGGGCCCATGCTGTGAACTATCTGCTGCATATGGTTCTGCTCAACCTCTTCCTTTGGTTGGGCATGAGCAATGAACTTGCCCCGCTTCCGGTATTTGCAATTGCCATACCGGTAAACTTTTTACTTGTACGTTTTGTATTCAAACATAAAAAGAATGATGATGAAACCCGCTAAACTTGTAATTGTGGTTCCTTGTTATAACGAGGAGGAGGTATTGCATGAAACTACTTCCCAGCTTTCTGCCCTTTTGGACGGCATGGAGAAGGATGGAAAAATTTCACAGGGAAACCTGCTGTATGTTGATGATGGCAGCAAGGATGCCACATGGAGACTGATAGAGGAACTGTCGGGAAAAAACAACAGGGTAATGGGTTTGAAACTTGCCCATAATGTTGGACACCAGCAGGCTTTGTGGGCCGGGTTGGAGTGGGCAGCCCAAAGTGATTTTGATGCAATTGTTTCAATTGATGCCGATTTGCAGGATGATGTGCAGGCGATTGTGGAGATGACCGACAAGTTCAACCAGGGTTATGAGATAATCTACGGTGTGAGGAAGGAGCGCAAGACAGACACATTCTTTAAGAAGCATACTGCGCAGATGTTCTACAAGTTCATGAGCTCAATGGGTGGCGATGTAGTGTACAACCATGCGGATTTCCGCCTTATGAGCAAGAGAACCCTGCAGTCGTTGGTGATGCATCCCGAGAGGAACCTCTTCTTGAGGGGAATGGTAAGGAGCCTTGGTTACAGGCAGGAGTACGTTTACTACGACAGGAAAGAGCGCTTTGCCGGAGAATCCAAGTATCCGCTCTCAAAGATGCTCAGCTTTGCAGTTGACGGCATTACCTCGTTCTCTATCAAGCCGTTGAGGTTTATTACTACCTGTGGAGTAGTGTTCATATTGGTGGCGATAGGTATCATTGCATACGCCCTTTATTCGTTCATTGCTGGGCATGTGGTACCGGGCTGGACATCTTTGCTGGTGTCGTTGTGGTTCATAGGAGGAGCAATCCTTACCGCAATTGGAGTGATTGGAGAGTACATAGGAAAGATATACAAGGAGGTTAAGAGGCGCCCACGTTATTTTATTGAAAAAACGTCAAATATCAGGTAAAAATGATACAGGGGAGGCAATTTTAAAAGTTGCCTCTTTTTTTACCCTTTACTGAGAGATTTTTTAGTAATTTTGCTCTTTACAAAGAACAGACAAGACAAGATATGGAGGAATTGGATTACAACACCCAGCGAGAGAAACTGCACATGCCGGAGTATGGCAGACACGTGCAGAAAATGATAGAATATGTGGCTTCTCTTCCCGATAAGGAGAAGCGCAATGAGCAGATACAGTCTGTAGTGCAGGTGATGGGAACTTTGAACCCTCAACTTAGGGATATAAATGATTTCAAGCACAAGTTGTGGGACCATGTGCACATCATCTCCGATTTTAATATTGACATTGACTCACCTTATGCAACCCCAACCAGGGAGAGCCTTGCTACAGCACCAAACCCCATTCCGTTGCAGAAGAGCCCTGTTAAGGCCGCACACTACGGAAGGAATATCCAGAACATGCTGGAGGTGATAGCCCAGAGGGAGGACGATGAGGTGAAAACCCATATGATAAAGACCCTTGCATCGTATATGAAACAGCAGTACCTTATCTGGAACAAGGATTCGGTTTCTGAGGAGACTATCTTCAACGATATTTACAAACTTTCGGACGGAAGGATTACAGTTCCGGAAGGGGTGCATATAGGTATGGGTATAAACAACGGAAACAACCAGCAGAAGAACCATAAGAATAACGGTCAGAAGAACAACAGGAAATGGCAAAGAAAAGCGTAACCAAACTTTCTAAGGAGGACAAACTGAAGGCAAAGGCCGAAACCCAGGTACCCAAGAAATGGGATGCCGTAAGTCTGGTATGCGGACTTGTTTCATTGGCATTGGCGGTATTTACTTTGGTATCGCTTGTTACATATATGTTTACATGGTCTGATGACCAGAGCCTGTTCATGAACAAGGATATGTATGATCCTGCAGTGGAACTTGAGAACGGCGGAGGAAAGTTGGGACTCGTATGGGCAAATTTTCTTGTTTCAAGAATGTTCGGTGTGGGTGCGTTAATTGTGCCATTTTTCTTTTTTGCAATAGCCATTCATTGTCTTAAGTTTAAGAAAATTAATCTGTTGAGATTTTCTTTGTTGTCTTTGTCGGGATGCGTACTTGTATCTCTTGTGGCTTCATTCATATTCTCTTTTGCTGCGGCTGATGACTGGTTTGGCGGTGGAGCCGGCGGAGCTTACGGATATTTTGCCGTTTCATGGATGAAGAACATGATAGGTGGATTTGGTGCGGGTGCCATTGTGGGAATCCTGTTCATGGTGTGGCTGATATTTGTGAATGGAAAGATAATTGATTCATTCTTTGCATGGGTTGACAAGGTAACTGCACCCAAACCTCCAAAACAGGAGGATCCGCAGTTGGCTGTTGAAAATGTGGTACCTGCCGTTAACCAGTATGAGGATCTTGATGTAGCGGTTCCTGTAACCTGCGAGGAGGCTACAGAAGAGGATGTGAATCCTAATATTGAATTCACAGTGGAAGATATTGAAGATGACAATGAGGGGGAGGATTCCGGTTTGCCTGAAATTGAGATTGTAGGTAATGATAATATGGAAGAGTCAGATGAAGTGGAAGATGAAGTGGAAAGTGAGCTTGAAGTTGAGGTGATTTCTGTTCCCGACGAAGTTCCGGTAACACAGGATGACGCTGATGAGGAGTTTGAGATGGAGCCGTTTGATCCAAGACTGGATTTGTCTTCATATCAGGCGCCGCCTCTTTCATTACTGAAAGACTACAAGGACAAATGGTATGTTGTTACCCGAGAAGAGCTGGAGAAGAACAACAGACAGATTGTGAAGACCCTTGCCAACTACAAGATTGGAATTACCAAGATCTCAGCCAGGGTTGGACCTACTGTAACCCTATATGAGATTGAACCTGCCCCTGGAGTAAGGGTAGCCCAGATTAAGAGGCTTGAGGAGGATATCCAGCTTTCATTGGCGGCCAAAGGTGTGCGTGTGGTAAACCTTCCTGGAACCAGGTCAATTGGTATTGAGGTGGCTAATGAGAAACCTAGTACAGTATCCATGCTTTCTGTTCTTGATGATGAGAAATTCAAGAGCCAGAACTATGACCTGCCGGTGGCAATGGGTATGACCATTACCAATGAGGTAATGCACTTCGACCTTGCCAAGATGCCGCATCTTCTTGTAGCTGGAGCTACAGGTCAGGGTAAATCTGTAGGCTTGAATGCAATCCTTGCTTCATTGCTGTACAGCAAGCATCCGTCGGAGATGAAACTGGTTCTTGTAGACCCTAAAAAGGTGGAATTGTCGCTGTATTCCAAACTTGAGAAGCATTTTCTTGCACAACTTCCTGATGCAGATGAGCCTGTAATTACAGATAACCAGAAAGTTATATACACAATGAAATCATTGTGTATTGAAATGGATGCCAGGTATGACCTTTTGAGGCTTGCCTATGTGAGGAACATTAAGGAGTATAATGAGAAATTCCTTCAGAGGAAACTCAATCCTTTGAAGGGACACCGTTACCTTCCATATATTGTGGTGGTGATAGATGAGTTTGCAGACCTTATCATGACAGCGGGTAGAGAGATAGAAGAACCTATCGCACGTCTTGCACAGCTTGCCCGTGCTATTGGTATACACCTTGTAATTGCAACACAGAGACCTACAACCACTGTAATTACAGGTAACATCAAGGCCAACTTCCCTGCACGTATCGCATTTATGGTACGTTCAAGTGTAGACTCCAAGACAATCCTTGATACTACAGGTGCAAACCAGCTTATTGGTAAAGGTGATATGCTTATCTCTACTGGTGCAGATCTTACCCGTGTACAGTGTGCATTCATTGACACCAAGGAGGTTGAGAGCATAGTGGACTTCATTGCAAACCAGAGAGGATACACTACGGCACACTATTTGCCGGAGTATGTAGGTGAGGATAAGGATGAAGATGGAGGAGGAGTTGGCGATGTTGACCTCAACAGGAGAGACCCTCTCTTTGAGGATGCCGCCAAACTGGTTGTAATGCACCAGCAGGGCTCTACCTCACTCATCCAGCGCAAAATGAGTCTGGGCTACAACAGGGCGGGAAGGATAATGGACCAGCTTGAAGTTGCCGGAATTGTTGGCCCATACGAGGGCAGCAAGGCAAGACAGGTGTTGGTGGCCGACCTGAGCGAACTGGATGCCCGATTGGCAAACATTAAGGATATTTATGGCTAATGTACTTATAAATGCTTTGGTGGCGCTCCTGGTAGGTGGCGCCACTTTAAGTTTCAGTTTTGAGGCTGAAACTGCCGGAGGGGCAGGTTCATCTGCGGCATCCGGCAATTCTGCATCACAATATGTTACGCAGGGGACAATTGTAACTGCCGGTGAGAAATACAGAATGGAGAACAGCGATGCTGTGGTGCTGTCGGATGGTAAGGTGATGTGCATTTACCAGAGAGCGATAGATGAGGTGATACTACAGGAGGCGGCAGCAGGTGCTGCCGGCATTGCAAATCCGTTTGCTGTGCTTATTGGTTCAGACAGCAATTATGAAGTTTCAGCCTCTGATGCGGATGCGCAGGGTATTCCCCGCAAGATTGTGCTCAAGGCCAAATCCGGCGCCAAATACACTATCCGGATTAAAGACTATAAGAAGCTGCCACAAGTTGATATGCAGCAGTTTGTCTTCCGTGCAGAGGATTTCCCTACAGCAGTGGTTACTGATTTGAGATAATTCCCGGTTGGGGGTAGTCTTCCAACCGGATGTTGCTCCGGTGGAGAACGGGTAGGTACGCCGTATTACATCACTCTCGCCGAAAGAAAAGGGATATATTCATATTCCAAAGCGTTATCGGATGTCGCGTGTCGGATCTATGGGCGATGATAAAGGCAAATGTGGTGAACGGATTTGTCGAATATAAGGATCTTCCAGGCCAGCAACTTCTCCCTTTCACCTCTCAGCAGCAGTACAATCGCAACATCAAGACAATGTTCGAGAAGGCAGCCGAGCCTTCAATCGCTACCGTGATATCGACATCGATATGAAACGTGATCTTGTCAAGATTCTGGAGGGCAAACGCTGATGTGGGTTTTTATTTGACTGAAAGGCTGAGAACTGTCTTTGATTCGGAATTTATTGCAAATTTGCAATAAATTCCGAATGTGTTTAAGGCCATATTGGTGGTAAAAGAATAGAAATAGGACTTCTTATTTGACTGAGAATTGATAAATATGATATATTTATCGTTGAAGTTATTGATAATCAATCGATCTTTTATTTGACTAGCATTTGACTGGATGGAAGTAGTTGCCTATATATAGTTGTTGATTCGGAATTTAATGTAAATTTGCAATAAATTCCGAATAGGGATAAAAATATGACAGATATGGAATATATAAAGAGAGACATTTATCTGCAAAAACTAGTTGACAGCAGACTCAATGGTGACGTTAAAGTTGTTACCGGTCCAAGAAGATGCGGTAAATCTTGTCTTCTTACACGTCTATATAAAGATTATCTGATTTCAGATGGAGTGCCAGAAGAGGATATCATCATAGTATCTCTAGATTTGGATGATGAAACTAACCAGAGTGAACTTGCTGATAAAGATAAACTCAAAGCGTATCTTTATGGCAAGATGACAGATCTATCACGAACTTATTATGTGATACTTGATGAAATTCAGGAAGTAGAAGGTTTCGAGAAACTTGTCAATGGATTACGCAACAAAGATAATGTCGATGTTTATGTTACTGGAAGTAATGCGAAATTGCTTTCAAAGGAAATCAGTACAATTTTCCGTGATAGAGGGCAGGAAATCAGATGTAATCCGTTTTCGTTCAAGGAGTTTTGCACCGGTCGCACGGAGAGTCTGAGGGAGTTGTGGCAGGAGTATTATACGTATGGTGGAATGCCTGGACTTCGACGTCGTAAAACCAAATTGCAGAAGGCTGCGTATCTACAGGATCTTTGGAACAAGACTTATATAACGGACATAAA
>JAGBTG010000007.1 GCA_017631435.1 Bacteroidales bacterium
TCTCAGTTGCTTCAGGTGGCGGTACAGGTAGAACCCTTCACCCAGACAACATGGCTGCAGGTCCTGCATCATACGGTATGACCGACACAATGGGCCGTATGCACTCAGACGCTCAGTTTGCTGGTTCTTCATCAGTTCCTGCTCACGTTGAGATGATGGGCTTCCTTGGCATCGGTAACAACCCAATGGTAGGTGCTACTGTTGCTGTTGCTGTGGATGTTGCTACTGCATTGAGCAAATAGTATTTCTGAAAAGGAGTATTCTTCCCGATGATTTCTGTCGGGAAAAAGATAATTAAGGTGGTCTTGTGGCCACCTTTTTTTGTGCCTTCCCACTTTTTCCCTCCCTTTTCCCTCCCTTTCCCCTCCCTTTCCAAGACGATGGCACACCAGAGTTGCCCCGCAGGCCCTCCAAAGGCGGTTTTGTGTGCCATCCGTAACATTTCTTTGGGAGTGGAACATGAAATGTGTCCTGGAGGTGTGTTTGGAGAGGGTTGGGTGTGCCATTGTCTTGGCGGGAAGGGGTGGGGAATAATTAAAACAACCCCCACAACCTCATCGCGAGACTGTAGGGTTTGCCCAGCTTAACCTAACTTAAAGCTGCGCTTTTTCTTCCTTCGTGCCTCGGCATAGCTAAAGCAAGCTTTGCTGTGCGCTCGGCTTGTCGTCAGTTAAAAAACTATTTCGTATAGATAACAAAGTGGAGGGAGAAAGGTTCAGGTAAATGTGAGATAAAATGCCAAATGAAAATCAAAATCCTGATGGTTTGGTTTGATTGTCAGGGTTTTATGCTATAAACCTACTGATAAGTTTTTGATTTTCAAAATGAGGAGGTGCGAAATTCTGAATTTTTTCGCACACTTTTTGTAAACAAATTTGTTTATTTTTATATTTGCAGAGTTATGAGAGGAAACATTATAAGTGCTTTAAAAGGAATACACCCAGGAAAAATCATAGAAAGGGAGATTCGTAAACATAAGATTACTCAGAGAGGTTTGGCTGAAAAAATAGGTGAGCATAGCCAGACTCTTAATGCTGTTATCAAAGGTCATAGGGCATTGACAGTTGAGATGGCTGTTAAAATTGAGGATGCTTTTGGATATGAAGAAGGAATGCTATTGACTTTACAGGCTTATTATGATATTGCTCAGTACAAGATAAAAAAAGCACAGGAGTCGGTGAAAGGTGTTCCGAATATAAGCAGGATTCTTTTCTGGGATGCTGATTTTGATAAGATTGATTGGGGTAGATACAGAAAGTCTATAATTGCAAGAGTTTTGGAAAGGGGAAGTAAAGAAGATATTGCTGAGATAGCAAGGTTTTATGGGTTGAAGATTGATGATTTGGAACAGTTCAAGAGTAAGAATCAGTATAGGATGAGGATAGATAGAAATGAAAACTAATGTTCTTTTTTACAATACAGTTACACCATTGCTTAAAGAGGCTTTGAATGTGTTGATGATAGAACCTCTTTTTGCTCCATTCCGATTGGTGGGAGGGACAAATTTGAGCTTGCGTTTAGGTCATAGACTCTCAGTTGATATTGACCTGTTTACAGATGCTCCATACAATAGCCTGAACTATAACGCATTCGAGAAATTTCTACAAGCCAAGTTCAATTATTACTATAGCGGAGATCCAACCTCTATTATTGGATTTGGAAGAGGTTATCATATTGGCAACAGTAAGGATGATTGTATAAAGTTGGATTTGATGTATACAGATCCTTTTATTCATCAGGCAGATATTATTGATGGAATAAGAATGGCGTCTATGGATGATATTGTTGCAATGAAGATAAATGCAATAAGCAGAGGTGGTAGAAAAAAGGATTATTGGGATATATATAATCTGTTCCAGAGATATTCATTAAAAGATATGTTGAATTTGCATTTGAAAAGGCATCCATGGGAGCATATGGAGCAGCAAATTTTGGATTCTTTAATGAATTTTTCAGAGGCGGACACTTATATTGACCCCATTTGCCTTAACGGTTATGAATGGGATGATATTAAGATTGCCATTGTTGAGCAGTGCTTGGATTATGAGGGGTAGGTATAATCTTTTGCGCCTTATTTGCGACCGCTATCTAAAAAATCGTGTAGGCTACAATTCCATGGTATGACCGACACAATGGTCGGATGGTATTTTCTTCCCGATGAACTGTCGGGAAAATGATAATGAAAGGCGGTTTTGTGTGCCATCCGTAACATTTCTTTGGGAGTGGAGCAGGGAATGTGCTCTGGAGGTGTGTTTGGAGAGGGTTGGGTGTGCCATTGTCTTGGCGGGAAGGGAAGAACTTCGCCCCCGTTAGCTACAGCGCCAGATAAATGGGAACAAGTCCCAGGATCCCGATAATCAGGACAAATATCATGATGAAGTAAATGAAGTCGTCTTTTATGGTTCTTGGAGCTTTTTCAAGTAATGCCCATGCTGATTTGCCATCCTTTTTGACAAATGTCAGCAATATGGTTATCAGGGCAAGAGGTATGATGATTATTCTTGAACAGGAGTGGGGGATGACCGTAAATAAGATAGAACCCAGGCCCATTGCGAATGGAATAAGCCAATAGATGCAGTCCTTATAATTCTTCATTAGTCTATAAGTTCCCACCATGCCTATGTAAGAGACTGCGGTCAGTGCTGTGTAGAGTTTTATATCAGCAATGTTGGCAAAAGACAAAAACAGGTTTACTAAGCCGCCAATTATAAAAGAGACAAGCATAATTGCCTCTATGATGTTTATTATCTTCCTCCGTTTGGCAAACGCATTTTTGAGTTCGTTGAATTCAACTGATAAAATACTTGTGGTGGAAACATTTGCGCCTTGCTGGTCAACTGGTTGATTTACAGGCAATGCTTGCTTTGCATCAGGTACATGGTGCCTGATTGCACGGATCAGTTGCTCCAACGCTCTGTCCTTATTCTTATTCTCTATGAAATCAAAGGAAATGATCTTCATCATCACCGAGTCGTTGTAAGGGGAGTCATCGATGCGGAATGGTATTATTGGCTTTTTGAAAGCCATTGCTGCAGAAATTTCGTTGCTTGTCCACCTGGAAGCATTCGAATTCACAGAGGATATGAATACGAAGACGGTTGAAGTTCTGATAGCCCGGGTAAGGACAGATGCGAATTCGTCGCCGGAATAGATGCCGTCCTCATCGAACCAGCATGAGATTCCCGCCGCAGACAGCGAACTTTTGATCTGGGAGATTATATTGTTCTTAATGGGCCTGCCATTAGCATCTACATAGTCCTTACGTGAATAACTGATGAATACATCAGTAGTCAGCTGCGAGGAGCAGTTTGGACAGACCTCACTCCCCAACTGATTTTCACGTCCGCACTTTTTACATTTAATCATACCGTAATCAAATAAATCGCAATCTTTGCAAATGTAGCATTTTTTTACAGCCTTTTTATTTTTCTTTCCTTTTCTTGTGGCAGCTATTGGGCAGTGGATTGGAAAATCCCTAACTTTGCTGAATGAAAACCCAAGTAAATCCCCAAGATACCACCAGGGCTGAGGCATTCCAGATGTGGATGGCTTCCCCAATGCCCATGGTTACCCTCACAAAAACCTTCAATGTAGGCAAGCTGGTTAAGGCAAGCAAAAAGCAAGGAGTAAAATTCAATGCCCTCCTTTGCTGGTGCATTGGAAAGGCAGCAATGCAGATAGAGGAGTTCTATCTTCTTCCCGACAAAGGCAAGTTGTACAGGTATGACAGCATGGCAATCAATGTGATTGTTAACAACTGCAAGGGAGGAATCAATTCATGCGACATCCCTTTTACCGGTAATCTGAAGGAGTTTGTTGAGGCATACCATACCCTTACAGCGCAGGCGGCAGCAGAGTGCAAAAGCGCTTTCCTTGAGGATTATATGATTGTTGGAACCTCTGCAATGGTTCAGACAGAGCTGGACTGTATTGTAAACCAGTACACAGACATGTTCAACAATCCAATGGTAATGTGGGGCAAATACCGCAAGGGCTGGTTCAGGACTACCCTTCCAATCTCTTTCCAGTTCCATCACTCCCAGATGGACGGCGGCCACGGCGCCACGTTTCTGGAACTGCTGCAGAGGGAGATATGCAAATTGGGTTGTTGATACATACCTTGCTCTGCCTCCTGCAGAAGTGAATTGCAGGAGGTTTTGGGGAGAGAAATAGGTTTGCTGGTAGTGAGTGTAATAGAATGTTAGAAAATTTCCATATTTTTGTTGTTACAAAAGTAGAGTGAATGCATGTAAATTCTTAAGCGAAATTTATAAACAATAAGTACTAATACTATGAAGAAGAATTTGTTTTATTTTTTCATATTGATGGCTGTTGCAATGATGCCGTTGGCATCTTGTGAGAAGGAAAATATGAGGACTGAGGAAGAAAAGAAGCATGACCCTCAATCTGACGAAGATCAGATTGAGATAACAGGCTATGACGGTCTGGAATACTTTCAGAATAGTATCGTTGTGGTAGATAATGCTGGAAAAGTTGTAAGAAGAGTGTGCGGAGAACCGCTTGACCCATCCACTCCGGATGTTATTTCAATCCCGGTAAAGAATCAGAATGAGGCAATGGAGACTTTCCTCAAGTGGATAGCTCCAGGAAAGGAGGTAAGACCAGTGGAAGGCGGCTATGATTATAAACTTACAGATGAAGCAGGCAATTCGCAAGGTGCTGTTGAATTCCGGTATACTGCTGATGAAGTAGTTCTTGCAACTTTGAGTGTAGAAGAAGGTACTAATCTGAAGATGATTTCACAGGTAAACTTTGTCAGCGATGACTTTTGGGGCGAAAACGATGCTGTTGCGCTTTATGAAGCAGGAAAGACCTATACAATGCAAGCGACTGTCCTCGAATGGGTCTTCTCCTCTTCCGAGAATGATTTCTTGGGAATTGTGGATAAAGCAGACAAGCTTTTCTATTGCATTCAGGGCAACGGCAATGGCGAGGAGGCAATTCTCGTATGGCTGTCTCCAGACACCAATATGGATGAGTTGCACCCAACGCCATCCGGATATATAAAACGTGAACTTTATTATCATCTTCCAACTGAACCTGAGGCTCGGAGAGTGCTGGATTTCTATAATGAAAACCAAGCTGCCTGGGAGAAGATGTTAATTTCGATGGATGCCTTAGGCTATGAATGGAGTCCTCAATCCGGGGGCGAGACTACGGGCAACTCCGAGTTCCTTCTTAATTCTTATGATAAAGATGCCAACAGGATCAAATGCCTGGACCTTGATGATGACGAAGGTGAAATAATTAAAGTAAGAGGCTGGTCATGGCTTAAGTATCGATACATGAATATTCGCTTCTTCCCTCCATACGTTGAAGAATAATATGAGGGTTTCATATATATATGTCTTACTTTCCTTCTTCCTCATCCTTTTCACAGGATGCCGGAAGGAGGAATTTGATTTCACCAATGCAACAGTAGAGGTTGTGCTTTCGCCTCAAGGAGTGGGGGATCAGGGTTATAACGACAAGATTCTTAGGGGGTTCCAGGAGGCATCTGTCAAATATGGATTTACTCTGGCTCTGCATCTTCCTGAAGAAAAGGAGATGGGACGCCGGATCTATAAGGATTGGCTGGATGCTCAGCTGGATGATGACTGCGACCGTTCTCTGTTTGTGTTTTCCGGCAGCGAGTACGAATATCTGCTCGAGGATCTTACTCTTCCGGATGATAACCGGAAGGATGTGTTGATGTTTGAGACCGAACGGGAGGTTGACGGCATATACACCTTTTTCGTAGGCTGCTATGCTGCAAGTTATCTTGCTGGAGCAACCAGTGTGTTTGATAATGAAGGAGAAGAGCAGAAGGCATTGGTGATTGCAGCCAATCCTCACGACAGGCAGGTAAGGCGTGCGGTGGACGGATATAGGGACGGATATCTGGCTGCAGGAGGCAACGGATGTGATGTGCACTATCTGAGCGGGGCACTGGATGGAGGATACCGGATGCAGGATGAGGCCTACAGGTTCTGTTTGGAGAACGACGGAAACTATATGTATTACTTTTCAGCAGCCGGAACATCCAATAAAGGATTGTACCGGTTCTCGCGTGAACACTCGAACATGGCCGTAGGTATGGACAATGATATGGGTTTCTTCTCATCCTTGATTACAATGTCGGTAGTGAAGCATATGGACAAAGTTATTGTTGATGTGCTTGGCGATCTGCTGAATAACAGGGAGATTCCATATCATCAGAAATTCACTTATTTGTCGGGATATGAGGAACTGGTGTATTCGGCAGAATTTACCGAGGATTGGTTCCTGGATATTTCGGATATCAGAAAACGCATTGTAGAAATAGAGCAGAGTTATGAGGAATCTTTACAATAGTATTTTGGTCTTTCTGCTCTGCATGAGCACTCTTCTATCGTGCGAGAAATCACCGATGGAAGAAGATACACATAGCTTGAAAGAAGTCAGAATTGCTGTGGTTCTTCCCGATAAGGACCGTGAGCCTATCTGGAATAATGCTTTGACATGGGCTGCGGAGAATATCAGGAAGGCAGACATCGGGGTAAAGGTGGTCTATGAATGGGTGGATGAGGAATCGGCAGACCTTACCGAAGTAGGAACAACCCTTTCTGAACGGGATGATATCCGGAGCATCATCGGTTGCAATGTATCTGCAAATACGCAGACGCTTGCCTTTGCACTTGCAAGAAAAAAGCAGAATATAAAACCTCTGTTCACTTTCTCTACTTCACAGGAGCTGCCCAGGATCTTCGGACATAGAGGATTCCTCTGGGGCTTGTGTGAGACGGATATATCACAAAGTGAAATCATTCTTTCCTGTCTTTCCAATGAGCATCCAGGACTCAAGAAGGTGGCTCTGCTCGCATCCGATGATATTTACGGACAGACTTTTGTGGATTGGTTTGCCTTTCAGGCGGTGGAACTGAATATGGAGCCGGTGTGCATTGAGACCTATAAGAAATCCAGCGAGCTTGAAGGATGTCTTAAGCGCATTATAGACAGCGGTGCTGATGCAGTTGTGTGTGTACCGGCTGCAGCAGAGGATGTGGTGCCTGTACAGAATTATATTGATGATTTCATTTATAATTCAGAATCTTGGCGAAATATTGCCTTGATGTTTGCAGATAAGGCATACAACAAATCCATTCTGAGTGGTGAACATCCTGTGGATTTCATTTCCGGACTTGCGCCAGCCAGCCATCCTGGCTCCGGGTTTGATGTCTCCTACGACGCCCTATACGGCAGAGTGCCCTTTGCGGGTGAAGCGCAGGTATATGATGCAGTACTTATCACGGTTCTTGCTTCCATCTGGGCTGAAAAGAATGAAGAGGAAGACCTGAATAAGGCCATAGCGGCTTTGCTGAATGGAACTGCGACGACTCAAGGAGGATGGACTGCGGGGATGATTGCCAATTATCATCATGCGATTTTGTCTGGCGAAACTCCTGCGATAAGCGGTGCCACAGGTACCTTGGATTTTGATTCGCAGTACTACACTACCATCCGTTCAACATCGTATGCCCGTTGGATTACATATAACGGAAAAATGGTCATCATAGATTATTACAGCCGAAACAGTGACGGCCACTCGTCTTCGCCCGTGGCTGCCTGGGAGTGGAAGAAACTGCATATGCAGGATTTGGACGGTAATGGGAATGAAATAGGTTATCCTTACCTGAAGGATAACTACGCAGTGCTGGTGGCTGCATCCAATGGATGGAAGAACTATCGCCATCAGGCGGATGTGCTGGGTATGTATCAATACCTGAAAGGAAAGGGATATGATGATGACCATATCATCCTGATCATGGAAGACGACATAGCCTATAACGAAAAGAATCCTTTCCAGGGCGTGGTCCGCAGGGAGACCGGTGGAGAAAACTTGTATAAAGATCTGCAAATAGACTATAAGTTGGGGGACCTTACTCTTGAGGACCTTAAGCAGATATTGACAGGTAATCCGTCGGAGGCCTATCCTGTGACATTGGGAAGCAGTGAGAATGATAATGTTCTGTTCTTCTGGAGCGGACACGGAACACAGCAGGGTTGGAAATGGAATGAGGATGATCTGGACGCAGACTTTGCCAGGGCAATCTTCTCTGATATGCATTTCCGTAAAATGTTTGCAATTGTAGAGACTTGTTATTCCGGCGTAGTTGCACAGGATTGTATCGGCATCCCTGGCTTGCTGATGATGACTGCCGCCAATCCTTATGAAACATCCAAGGCCGCTGCATTCGACAATGAACTTCAGGTGTATCTTTCCAATACTTTTACTTCATCTATCCTGTCCTGGTTTGGGAGTAATCCGAATACTGTCATTCGCGATCTGTACCTGCATACGTTTGACAAGACAAACGGTTCACATGTGATGGTGTATAACTCGGATTATTATGGCAACTTGTATTGGAATGATATGAGTGAGTATTATCCGAAATAAGTTAAAGGAATTCGGTGTTATTTGTCTCCCGTAGAGGCGATTGTTGCCCACGGTGAATTGCAGAAGACAGTTCTTGCCCGGAGCCCATATCAAGAGCCCATCAAGATTTTTTGTATCTTTGGAGCAGATATGAAAACACATATAACAAATAGGGAAATCTGGGGCATAGCACTCCCAATCATGTTGGGGAATATGGCCCAGACCATCATCAATTTTACTGATACTGCATTTTTGGGCCATTTGGGGGTAATCGCTTTGGGGGCTTCCATGTTGGCCGGACTGTTCTATTTTGTGTTCACTACAGTGGCGGCGGGGTTTGCTGTAGGTATCCAGATTATTGTGGCACGCCGTTTTGGTGAGAAGAATTACGGGAGGATTGGAATCATCTTTGAGCACGGGGCAATATTTGTAACGTTGTTGGGTATGGCCCTGTTTTCAATACTTTATTTTTTCTCAGACCAGTTGCTGTTGAGGCTTATAGACTCGCCCAACATTTATGAGGCCTCCCTGGATTACATAAGATACCGGCAGTTTGGAATTGTCTTTGTGTGCTTCAACTTCCTTTACAGGGCTTTATATGTTGGGTTGTCCAATACAAAGGTAATCACATATTCCACTGTAATCATGGCAGTTGTAAACATAGTACTGGATTACTGCCTTATCTTTGGACATTGCGGTTTGCCGCAGATGGGGATAGCCGGTGCGGCACTGGCGTCATTGTGCGCAGAGATATCTGCATGCGTGTTCTTTACGGTATACAGTTATGTCACATTGAGGAAGAAGGAGTACGGGATGTTCCGCTTCCACAGGCTTGAGACTGAACTTATGGGGAGGATCCTGAAAATTTCCACCCCTACAATGGTGCAGATACTCTTCTCTTTCAGTGTATGGTTTGTCTTTTTTGTCCTCATTGAGAAGATGGGGGAGACGGCAACCGGAATATCTTCAATCACCAGAAGTGTATATATGATCCTCATCACCCCTTGTTTTGCATTTTCAACCACAACAAATACCCTGGTGAGCAGAATAATAGGGGAGGGGCACTCCGGCCAGGTCTTCCCGACAATTGGCAAGGTGCTGAAAAATTGCATGTTCTGTACAATTCCGGTTATAATCCTTGTGGCGATATTCCCTGTGCAGATAGCCGGCATCTATACTGATGACCTTGATTTTGCCCGCCTGGTGGTACCTTCCATACTGGTCATTTGCAGCGGAACGGTTCTCCAGTGTGTGGGCAATGCGTACTTTGAGGCGGTTTCCGGAACGGGAAACACCTCTGCAGCCTTGTATCTTGAGAGCGCGGTCCTTGTTGTCTATATCCTCTTCATTATGGCCATGACATACCTTACAACCAGGGTGGAACTGGTTTGGACCGCAGAAATCCTGTATGGTGCATTATTGGGCATTTTATGCTACCTTTACCTCAAATTTGCCAAATGGGGAGGCAAACGTATCTGATTGAATTGCAATGGATATTTAGGGTAATATTTTGAGTATGAAAAAGATATTGATATTTATGGCAGCCGCAGCGGTTGTGGCAATGATGGCGGTTTCTTGCGGGGTAGTTTCATTTACCGGCCGCAAGCAGCTTGCATTTTTTCCCGACAGCGAAATCATGGCCTTGTCGGAGAAGTCTTATGTGGAATTGATGAAGGGGGAGAAGGTCTCTTCCAATGCTGCAGATGCAAAACTTGTAAAGGAGGTTGGAAACAGGATGGTTTCGGCATTGCGGGAGTATATGAAGAGCAGCGGGCAGAGCAGTACAATGTCAGGGCTCGTGTGGGAGTTTGTGCTGGTGGAGTCTCCGCAGGTGAATGCTTTTTGTATGCCGTCGGGAAAAATAGTTTTCTATGAGGGAATTCTGGAGTATGCCGATACCCCCGATTATATAGCTGTGGTTATGGGACATGAGATGGCGCATGCCATTGCAAGGCATGGCAATGAGAGGATGAGCCAGCAACTTGCAGTGAACTTTCTGGGGAATGTTGCCGGCAGGGTTATTGGAGAGCAGAAGGGTGAAGTGGCGCAGAGCCTGTTTGAGATAGGTTTTGGAATTGGAGCCAAGGCGGGTGTGATGCTCCCTTATTCCAGAAAGCATGAGTATGAGGCAGACAAGATAGGAATGTATCTTATGGATATTGCCGGTTACGATGTGAATGCGGCTCCGCAGTTCTGGGAGAGGATGCTTAACGGCAAGGGTGCCGGTGAGAGCGATTTTTTCAGCACCCACCCGAGCGATGCAAAAAGGATAGCGGCCCTGAAGGAGGCTATAAAGACAAAACCCAGTTTCAAATAGATAATTGTACACTGTTATGCGTTTGTTTAAAGGAATTGAAAGGGCTTTTGCCAGATGGAGGCAGGATAGGTTGCAGAAAAGGATAATGAATGAGTACGGCCAGAGCGGGATGGTAGAGAAATTCAGGGGGTGGCAGGTGCAGGGTGGGGAGAATGCAATAGGAAAGGACTCAAATATCTGGGTATGCTGGTGGCAGGGAGAGGAGAACATGCCTCCAGTGGTGCAGGTGTGCTACAGGCAACTCAGGAAGATGGCCTGCGGGCATCCTGTGGTACTCATTACAGAGGAGAACTGCAAGGATTATGTGAATATTCCCCATTTCATTTGGGAGAAGTACAGGAAGGGAATCATCTCCAGAACCCATTTCTCAGATATCCTAAGATTCTGTCTGCTTAAGGAGCACGGTGGCATCTGGATTGACATTACAAACTTTGTAACCAGGGAGATTGATTCTTTTGTTCCGGTGGAGAAAGGGTTCTACAGCTGCAGGCATATTACCAAATACAATAATGTATCCAGAGGCTTGTGGACAAGTTATTTCAATGCCAGCGGCAAAGGGAATGTGGTGCCAACCTATCTTTATGAATCGCTTGTGAACTACTGGAGCACTACCGACAAACTTGTGGATTACCTTGTGCTGGATTTTATCTTCAAGTTGGGATATGACAATGTTCCGGCAATCAGGGGGGCTGTTGATTCCCTTGAGGTTGAGGAGATTGGTACAATGAGGAGGATCATGAACAGAAAGTGGAACAAGCAGGAGTGGGACAGGTATTATGCCCAGGCGGGATTCCAGAAACTTTCGTATAAGAAATATACCAATTTAACCACCAAGAAGGGGGAGAAGACCCATTATGCCTATCTGGTGGAGAACTTCTAGGGCTTTTTCTAAGCAAATACCCCCGCTGGAGCACATTCCAGCGGGGGTTGCTCATTCATAAAGGTTGCTTTTGGGGCAGCCTCCTTTTTTATTTTGCCACAGCTCTCTTGTAGGTATCCGAGTATCCCGGGAACATCGGTTGCGGCGGCACTCTGTCTGAGTGGCTGTTGTTCTTGAATGAACCGTCGGGATTCTGGTGTTTGGTGTTGCCGTCCAGGAATTTTACAAGAAGGTATTCATCAAGTTTTTTCCATTTGGCAAAAAGGGCATTTGCCTGTTCTACAGAGAATTTTGTGAGGTAGGCCTTTCTCTCTTCGTGGTGTTCCATTGCCATGGCTTTGGCATCTGCAGCCGCTACAGCCTCTATCATTGCCATTTCATGTACATCCACATTCTCACGCACCTCCTTGCCAATGTGGTTGTAGCGCAGGTAGGCAAACTGGGCTATGCGGTTCTGCAACCAGAACATTGAGGTTGGGGAGTACTCCAGCATGCTGCCATTACCCAAGGCATAGTGCTCTGAAATGCCGTCTGAACAGGCGTAGAAAGGTGAAAGCGGTGAGGTGCCGGCGTCATCAACTGCAAACCAGAACAGGCCGCCTATCTCGTCGGGAAGCCAACTGCGGCATTGGCCTACAAACCAGAATCCGGTCTGTTGGGTGGCAATGGCCCTCTCGTTGTAGCCTTTCTTGCCGTCAATCTCAAATGATGACGGTCTCCAGCGGTAAGGGAGTTCGTGGCCCCCTGCTGCAATCCCTTTGGTCATGTCAAATTCGGTCCCCTCGTAGTGGTCGCGCATCATGTCGGCCACATCTTTTACGGATAGTTTCTCCTTGGCCTTAACATATAGGGGCATACGGTTCTTTGGATTGTCGCCGCGGGCAAAATCAATGTATTTGTCCATATCTTCGGTGCCGTGTTTGCGGAAGAAACTCCATACACGGGCCTCGCAGGCTCTCATTGCAGAGAAATCCAGCGGGCAGAAGGTATCTGCAAAGCTGAAATCGCTTCCGTCTCCCTCGTAAAGGCCGCACTCGCGGGCATGCTCCACCACATCTTTTGCATACAGGCAGTTCTGTGGATCATCCTTGGGGAAGGTGGTGATGCGGGCACAGTTGGCGTGGGCGGAGATGTAACCGTCGGGAATACGGATTGCTACCCATATTGCCCCCTTGTTGAGGTTCTTGCCGTTCCTGTATTTTGGTTTGCGGGCAATTATATCCATGAACCACACCTCGTTCTTGTCTGCAAATGAAATTGATTCTCCACTTGATGCATAGCCGTACTCGTCTGCCAATGAGGTGAATATCTCAATGGCCTGGCGGGCAGTTTTGGCCCTCTGGAGGGTAATGTAGATGAGTGAACCGTAATCCAGCACGGCAGTGGTATCCATGAATTCCTCCCTGCCGCCCCAGGTAGATTCCCCAATAAGTACCTGGTGCTCATTCATATTCCCGATAACATTGTAGGTATAAGGGACCTGTGGAATATAGCCAAGGAAACGCTCCTTGCCCCACTCCCTTACCTCAATCATCTCCCCTTTGGGGTGGCTGCCGCGTGGCATATATACAAGTGTGCCGTAACGGGTGTGGGAATCTGCAGCATAACTCACCATAACGGAGCCGTCTTTGCTGGCTCCCTTGGAAACCAGCAGGTTGGTACAGGTGAAGGCGTCGGTTACAAGCAACAGGGCCAGTAGGGTAAATATCAATCTTTTCATATGTGTGTTTTTTATGGCGGGCCTAGTAAGTTACAAGGCCTGCCTCTTTCAACATCTCTACATATCTGGTTACAGTCTCAAGACTGTCTGTACTTGGGAATTGTGCGTCAAGCATCTTCTTTATGTCAAGGATGCTGTTGGTGCCGATAGTGGTAAGTTTGGCAATTTCGGCTCCGTTCTTTACGCTTCCGCGTTTGTCAAAGCCGTATTTTGCCATAAGGTCCCTTGGGATGGTGTTCAATACGCCATATCCTGTCTCCTTCACTTTTGCGGTGCTTTTCGGATACACTTTTGATGCTGCTTTTTCTGCTGCTGTAAGGGTTATCCCTTTCAGTGGGGCAATACCAAGGGCTGCCGCTTTTGCTTTCATGGCTGCATCAATGCTCCTGCAGTTTGCACTCCATGCTCCCTTTACGTTCTCCTGCATTGCCTGTACATACTCTTTCAACGATGCTGATGCAGGGGCAAGTTCAAGAACTGTAGCCAGGGTTGCAACTTCGTTGTTCAGCAGTGCGTCCTGGTTGAATCTTGCTTTTCTGTACAGTGCGGCAAAGTTCTCAGCATTTGCGTTGTTGAACTCTGTAAGGTTGAGTTTCATTTTTATTGACATGCGTTTTGCCGCATTGGCTGCCACTTCTGTGGCAATCTTCACCGCACCGTTGCTGTCTGCATTGGCAACTGTGTACGCAGAGGCTGCTGCCAGAACGATTGCCCTGTGGAGCTGGGTAGGGTCACAGATCTCAGGACGGTCTCCCGATGTGTGGTAGTAGTTGTCTGGCCAGGTAATCATTATAACACCTGGAGCCTGTACTCCCCAGTCGCTGAACACCTCGTGGTCGGATGCTCCGTAGTGGGCATTGATGGTGTAGTAGAAAGGATCCCTTGATCCGGTAACGCTGTATACAGGCTTGGTTGCATCGGGCCTTCCTACTCCGGTTGCAACAAAAGCCTTGTTGGTGGCTCCCATGTAATGGTAGAAACTCTCAGCAACATCATTTATATAATGTGGGTTGCCCATTGTGGTTCTGTGAAGACAGTAGAATGACTGGCTCTTGCTCAACCACAGGCCAACCATATCAAGGTTGATGTTGCACAGTGTTTTCTGGAGAATCTCCTTATTCTGCATAGCCCATGGAATGGAACCCTGGAATTCCGGAATCCAGATGAATCTTATAGAACGTTTTGGCCTCTCAATCTCCCCTCTGGCAATAAGTTCATTAAGGGTGCGTGCAACCTCAATAAGGGCTGCTGATCCTGAGGTGTTGTCATTTGCTCCAAGTTTTACATACCCTTCAAACAGGTGGGCACAAAGGATAATCTCCTCTGCATTCTCGTCTGAACCTTTGATCAGACAGGTTGGAACCTCTATGTTTGTCTCTTCTGTGGCTGTCTCAATCTTTGCCTTTACGGTGATTTTCTCACCCATAAGGAGGCGGTCTCTAAGGACATGGCCGTCTCTTGGGGTAAGGTTGATGCAGAAAGTGGCGTTGTCTCCACCTCTGATTCCGCTGTTTGGAATCTGTATAGGGTCTACAAGGGGGCGTGGAGAGTAGTATGAGATGATTCCCACAGCGCCAGCCTTTACTGCCGGGTTGTGCACTCTGCCGGCAGAAGCCTCGGTAACGGCAATTTTCCCTTTAAGGTCTGCGGCATCAATCTCAGCCTGTGTACCGCGTCCAACCCATACGAGTTCCGCAGTTACATCTGCACTCCGGCTTCCCTGGCCAAGAATGGCAGCAAGATCCCTGTAGTCGGCCAGCTTTGCAGTGTTTGGAGATACTTCCCAAACCTCTGCACTTACGCCGTCCCAGGTCTTTGATTTGCCCACAATGGCAGTAGTGGCATCATCAAAGCCGGCAGCCTTGAGTTTTTCCACAACATATTTGGATTCCATGAAGAGCCCTTTGTAATCTGAGCTCTTGCGGTCCCTCTCATAAGGGGCAATGTCCATTATATAATAGTATGCCCTGTCTCCCGACGATTCTCCAACTATAAGGTCGTAAGTTTTTTCATTCATGAGACTGTGGTAGAAAGGTCCTGTATATTCTTGTGCCACCAATGCAGTGAAGAGTAGGGACAGCACCAATGTGAGTGTCAATTTTTGTTTTTTCATAGTATGTTCAGGTTAAAGCAAGAGGCGACCGGATTTTTGGGTCACCTCTTTGTATTTATAATTTGATTGTTGTCTTGTGCAGGGGTTATTCCATATAGCTGCTGTTGTCCCAACAGTGGGTGCAAAGCTTGCATTTTGGAAGGCCGATTGCATTTACAAGGTCGTCCAGTCTCTGGAATTTCAATGTTGTAAGCTGCAGGTGCTTGCGCATTGTATCCACCATCTCCTGATGTTTTGCACTGTCGGGATTTGCATACTCCTTCAAAAGTTCATCTGAAAGGTTCTCTGTTCCCTCAAGGTCTCTGATGATTCTCCTTGCATAAAGGTCGAACGAGCTGCGTGAGGTGGAGAAGTTAAGGAACGGGCAAGGGAAAATGAGTGGTGGGCATGCAATTCTCATGTGTACCTCCTTTACTCCCGAGTCGTACAGTTTTACCACGTTGTCCTTCAGCTGTGTTCCCCTTACAATGCTGTCGTCCATAAAGACAATCTTCTGGTCTCTGGTGAACTGCTCGTTTGGAAGGAGTTTCATTTTTGCTACAAGGTCCCTCATTTTCTGGTTCTGCGGCATAAAGCTGCGAGGCCAGGTAGGAGTATATTTTACAAACGGTCTCTTGTATGGAATTCCTTTCTCGTTAACATAGCCTACTGCGTGTCCTACACCTGAATCAGGGATGCCGGCTGCAAAGTCTGCCTCAACATCCTTGTCTCTGCGGGCCATTGCCGCACCGCTGCGGTAACGTGAGTCCTCCACGTTTATTCCCTCGTAGTTGGCGCTTGGATAGCCGTAGTAAACCCATAGGAACGAACACATCTGCATTCTCTCCTGAGGAGGGGTTACAACCCTTACGCCGTCTGCGGTAATCTGCACAATCTCACCCGGGCCAAGGTCCCTTACGTAAGAATAGTCAAGGTTGTCAAAGCTTGAACTTTCGCTTGCGCATACATACCCTTTGTCATTTTTACCTATTATAATAGGTGTACGGCCAAATTTGTCTCTTGCCGCATAGATGGCGTGGTCTGTGAGTACAAGCATAGAGCATGAGCCCTTTATCTTTTGCTGTACAAGCTCAATTCCTTCTTTAAGGGTGTTGCCCTGGCCAATGAGGATGGCAACAAGCTCAGTGGCGTTTATGGTTGAATCTGACAGTTCTGCAAAATGGTGTCTCTGGTCGAGAAGCTCTTTGGTAAGTTCTTCAATGTTGTCAATTCTGGCAACGGTCACCACTGCATATCTGCCCAGATGTGATGTTATTGTTATAGGCTGGGATTCGCAATCGGAAATTACACCTATTCCCATTTGTGATTCTCCAAATTTTGGAAGATCATCCTCAAATTTGTTTCTGAAATATCCATTTTCAAGAGAATGGATTGAGCGGACAAACTTCTTGCCGGTATAGAAAGCCATACCTGCACGTTTGGTGCCCAGATGGGAGTGATAATCAGTTCCGTAGAAAACCTCATTCACACATTCATTGCGGGATACGCAGCCAAAGAATCCAGACATATTTATGTTAGTTTATGTAAAAATATCTGCAAATATATAAAAATGTATCTTTTTTATTGCAGATTTTCGCTGTCGGGAGTATCTATAAGCAATTTTTTGGTAGAAAATGGTGGTGCGGGAGAATCTCCTGTTTTTATATGTTTCTTGAAAAGAATGTGTTACGATGAAAATTTTTTTGTCAATTTGAGAATTATTCGTACATTTGCAGCCCCGCAAAATATGCAGGGAGTTGTAACCAGTTGAATCTCAGCGCTGAGAAGCGGCCTGGTGGGGCAAAACTGAAAAAATCGCTGGCAATGCAACTTATGTTAAACTAAAAACACTGATTAAAACCAATGTCTGGATTAATTGGAAAAAAAATCGGAATGACTTCCGTTTTCGATGCAGAGGGTAGAAATATCCCTTGCACCGTTATTGAGGCTGGTCCGTGTGTTGTTACGCAGATTCGTACAGAAGAAACAGATGGTTATTGCGCTGTACAGCTTGCCTATGACGAGAAAAAAGAAAAACACACCAGCGCCCCACTTATGGGTCACTTTAAAAAGGCAAATACCACTCCTAAACGCAAACTTGTTGAGTTCGCAAACGATTTCAACAAAGAGTTGCAGCTAGGTGATACCATTACCGTGTCTGACATCTTCGTAGAGGGTGAGGAGTCATGGGTAGATGTAACTGGTATCTCTAAAGGTAAAGGCTTCCAGGGTGTTGTTAAACGTCACGGCTTTGCCGGTGTAGGTGGACAGACCCACGGTCAGCACAACAGACTACGCGCTCCTGGTTCTCTAGGTGCATCTTCATGGCCTTCAAGAGTATTCAAAGGTATGAGAATGGCTGGTCGCACAGGTGGTGACAGAGTTAAAATCCTTAACCTTAAAGTTATCAAAGTTATCCCTGAGAACAACTTGATCCTTGTTAAAGGTTCAATCCCAGGTGCTAAAGGTTCTTATGTAATTGTGGAGGAGTAA
>JAGBTG010000040.1 GCA_017631435.1 Bacteroidales bacterium
CTATCGGATTCTTGGAGGTTTCGTCAAGGCAAAGCTTGTAAATGGCATCGATACCCTTTGTGTGGCACTCGTTGCAGACGTAATGTCCTTGTTCGCAACAGGTCTTGCTATCTTCCTTCTTGTGACAAATAGCACACTCCATGAGAACTTCCTTTTCCAGATACCTCAATGGAGCACTACATATCAAACATTCTTCTTTCATTTCTTTTTCTATGTATGTGTAGGCAAGCATAAGTTGTCAATCAAAATTTTTCAATTTATCAAAATTCAGGTATCTGTCATAAAAGCGTTCGAAGACAGATTTATACGCCTCGGGACAAACACTGACAATATTGTTCACAAACTCCTCCAAATATATGTTCTTTATCTTGTCTTTATATTCGTCACGAAGTTCATTGTGCAAAGATTTGAATTCGTCATCAGTTTTACGATGTTTTTGGGGAGCAAGGATAATAGAATATGACAACAAACCTTCTTTATGTCCATACGTCTCGCTCAACAAGAAATTCCGATATATCTGAGTTAATCCCTTTTTACCTTCTATTATTAACCTTTCTTCCTCGAGTTTAAAGCATTGAAGTTCCTTTACAGCCTCAATGCTTTTTGCACGGGGAATCTTCTTGCCATTATCGTCCCTATCATAAGCCACATTTGTTCCAAGATTCTCAGAGTATTTTGTTTCTATGGCAATGAATCCCCCTTTACCATGTTCGTCTTCAAATCTTATGATTGCATCCATTGCACTCTTATCTCCAGTCAATTCCATGTGATTTTCAGGAATGAATTCCAATTCAACTTCCGTTACTATGTGTATGGGATAACCTGGAAGAGCTACCTTTATAACTTTTGTAGCCGTTTCTGGAGATTCCTTACGCATCTGCCTTAATGGACAGAACAGATTGAATGCCATAGGCTGGCTCGAAAGAAGATTGTTGAATAGTCTGTCTCCTTCAATAGTCTCATATTTTTTCTTGTGCTCCACTCTGTCTTTTGCATAGTTGAATGCATGCTCGGTAAGGAAGTTCTTCCAGCAACCTTCCTTGGGATTCTCCCCATTGCTGATGTAGTTGCCATAATAATGTACATTGCCATATCTATCAGTATATGGACGGATTTCTTCTCCAATCTCATAACGATAGATTGATTGTAACCTTCTACACTCTGCAACAAACATAGAATCTCCCTTGTATTCTTCTCCTAATATGTCATTCATAATTTAATTTCTCTTTCAAATCATCAACATTATCCGCCCCTCGGCCTTAGTAAACATTTGACTTCGTCTTCCTCCTCCTCGCTCGGCAAAATACAAGCAAGCTTGATTCTGCTCTCAATTCATTGTTTACAAATCTATATAAAATTCCTCAAAACTCAGCGAAATGTGCTCAAAAAATGAGATTTCGCCGAGAAACAGGGATACGGTGAAACGCAGTACCCTTAGGGACAATACAATGGTCGTACAACAATGCAAAAATATTTATAAATATGGATGTTGCAAAACGCAAACCCCTCAGTGTATTAAAAAAAATGCAATTGGGATTTTCTGTTCTGACTTTAAGGTTCAAACACCCCAAGATGTACTAAGTAGATGACGGTACGAAACGTATCCTCATCTGTTCCCTCGGCCGAAAGCAGCAAGCCTCCTTCTACAACCAGTTTGGACTATAAACTGGTGACAGAAATCTTCACTACTGAAGCCACAGAACTAACCGCCTTCGGCAGAAAATATGGCGATGCGGTCTATTTCTCCAACGTCCAGCCGTGGTCGCCGTGGTAGATCATCTGGCGGGTCATGCCACCATCTATGCAGATGTTCTCGCCCGTGATGAAGCCCGCCTTGTCGCTACAGAGGAAGAGCACCATGTGGGCAATGTCCATGGGGTTTCCCACCCTGGCGGCCGGTTGCTGAGTGGCATCGGGACCCTCGTAACCGGTGTATGCCGTGTCTATCCAGCCGGGAGAGATGGAGTTCACCCTGGCCCTGCCCGCCAGGCTCACAGCCAAGGCATGGGTAAGTGCCGCTATGCCACCCTTGGCGGCGGTATAGCTCTCTGTCTGCGGCTGGCTCATGCGGTCGCGCGAAGAGGAGATGTTGATGATGGATGCACCCTCCGCCAGATGAGGCATTAGGAGCTTTACCAGATAGAAAGGTGCAGCAACACCCACACTCAGGGCATACTGGAACTCCTCGTATGTACACTCGTCTATGCCCTTCATCAGAGGCAGGGCATTGTTAATGATGACATCCACCTTGTCGTGCCTGCCCAGCACCTCGGCCGCAAAAGCCTCCAGCACCTCCTTTCTGGAGATATCCCCAACGAAGTGCTCACCCTCCTGCTTGTCAATTACATGCACGATGGCCCCCTGCCCTCGGAACTCCTCAGCAATGCACCGTCCAATGCCCTTGGCACCGCCTGTAACTACTACAACCTTGTCCTTGAATGTATCTTCTTGCATATAATCCTATTCTTCGATTTTCATCTGTTCTTTAGTTATGTTTCGCCTAATGAATGCAAATCTACTCATTTCTTTCCTTTGACGGAATATTTCAACCCCAAAAAATACAACAACTTAACCGAAAAGCAGATTTCTCTCCCTTTTGTGGCATGGGGTGTTCCGTTTTAGAACTCCCCCTCATTAATCTTTCTATATCATCAACCGATTCCACGGAGACACGGATTTTATTGCACGCAGACTGCGCAGAAAGCACAGAATTACACTGATTTATTAGAGATTTCTATGGCTGATATTCAACAGAAGCACTCAAACTGGTTTGGATGATTCTATTGCACATCATCCTTGAAGACACATC
>JAGBTG010000041.1 GCA_017631435.1 Bacteroidales bacterium
AAAAGTTTGGATTTGTAAAAATAATATCTACCTTTGCAATCCCAAACGCAATGCGGGTGTGGCGTAATTGGTAGCCGCGCTAGACTTAGGATCTAGTGCCGAGAGGCGTGGGGGTTCGAGTCCCTTCGCCCGCACAAAAAGCTCAACTGGTTTCAGTTGGGCTTTTTTGTTTTTATAGGTAATTATAAATTCGAATTTACTTACCGTAGTTTCTAATATATCCATTCATATTCAACATAATCCACAGAGGCATCCAGAATTATTTCACTGTCAGAATACATTTTTATAATAATGGATTCATAACCTACAAAATGATATAGATATTCCAATTTAACATCAGGCAGTCTGAATAGAGCATCTTGTGGCAGACCTTTATAACCGCCTTCCCTATAAAATATCTTGCCACATTTAAAGGATTTATATAGCCAATAAATATTATCTATAAGGTGGTAACGAATAGTTAGTGACTTGGCATTCGGTCTGAGATTGCGTACTGAATCATACCTGCTGATGTCGTTTGTAAACGAAAATACTAGAGCCTGTTCCTCTAACATAATCTTATTTATTATGCAATCATGAGGAACAGGCATTGTTGGTAATGTGTCTTGATTCAGATAATATATTTCCTTCATAACATCGTCTTTAGATACAATCACTCTCCTAAAAACTAAATCTCGATTTATCGGTGTAAAGTTAAGAATATATCATTACAATTGTTCATCATATAATATAGAATTTCTTTTCTCTTTCAACCAATTATAGAACTCTACACACTTCATATACTCCAGCATCTATATATAGACAGTTAAACGAACTTATATGAAACGAATCTTGACAATTATGGCAGCGATTGTCTGCCTTGCCGCTTGTGAAAAGCCTGTAGATACATCGAAGATCATCGGGACTTGGAGCGAATGCTATGATGATCCTGACTTCATCATGGACGGCACTATGGAATATACATTCAAGGCAGACGGAACATATCAGGTGTATGCGTATGATGCATTGTCCGGCAATGAGGTTACAAGGACACATGAATATACTCTGGACGGCGATGTGATTACTTTGAATACCGCTGCTACTGACAGCGCACATAGCCCTAGTTATACGATCACTGAACTTGATGACAATGAGATGTCCTGGCTGAAGGTCGGTACGACTTATACCCTTGGTTCAAACGGCAGTGATTATAAACATTTCAAGAGAAAATGATGAATTCAATTCTCATATTTTTATGAAATCTTGAAATTTCTGTGTATGGAGCATATTCACTCCACCCACAATAACATCTATAAGATTTTGCTTGCCTTCATCTGAGATGAGGTAGGCGAGATCTTTTTTATTGTACATGAAGAATTGTTTTACCAGAACTGCCTGTCATGGGACAGTCTCATGTCCGGTTTGATTGACAATTATCCGCACTAAATGGTTATAATGTTTGCATATTATCAGTATTAGATGGATAAATATTGTGTCATTTATCCGTATTATATTAATAAAATGCTATATTTGCACACATCTAATAACGACAAAGGGATATGAAAATTTCAGACATAGAGAAAGTATTGCTTGAGCAGCAGGATGAACTTGAAGCCCTTGAAGGTGAAGTGTTGATACATCGCCCCGAAGAAGATCTTATAAACCTGAATAGCAAACTTGCACAAGTTGTTATCGGTGTCAGGAGAAGCGGAAAGTCCACTCTTTGCTTCAATGCACTGAGGAAAGCGGGAGTGCATTATGCGTATGCCAATTTTGATGACGAACGTCTGGAGGAACTGGAGACTAAAGATCTTGACAATGTTCTTCAGACGCTATATAAGATCTATGGTAAATTTGACTATCTTTTTTTAGATGAAATCCAGAATATCGACGGATGGCCATTGTTTGTAAACCGTCTGCTAAGGCAGAGGATACATATCATCATTACCGGAAGCAACGCAAAACTCTTGAGTACCGAACTGGCCACGCACCTTACTGGACGTCATCACAAGATTGAGCTGTTCCCATTCTCATTTAAGGATTGGTGCTCGATTAAAGATGTGGATTATACCCGACTTACCACCAAGAACAAAGGTCTGCTATCAAAGGCATATGAGGAGTATTTCCGCCAAGGCGGTTTCCCTGAACTGATATCCGGAGAAGAGAATCCTAAAGAATATATCGGCACCCTTATAGACAACATCATCAGTCAAGATATCAAGAAACGCTACAAAATACGTAATATCGATGCTTTGAAGAGGCTTGCCCATCATATTTTGAACGAGACTCCTACTCTTATCGTTAAGGACACACTCCAAAATATCATCGGCATTAAGAGCGAGCGCACTCTCGGCAATTATCTTATGTACCTGAATCAGACCTATCTGATTTCAACCATAAGCAAGTACTCTTCAAGAAGCAGAGAGCGAGCAAGAAATGAGAAATCGTATGCAATCGATGTTGCCTTTATGGACAAACGTGAGAATGCTTTCTCTGGGGAGAACTTAGGCTGGAGATTGGAAACCATCGTATATCTGGAATTGCTACGAAGAAAGGCAGGAACTGAAAATGACATATACTATTATCAAGGCAGAAGTGCAGAGGCGGATTTCGTGGTATGTGACGGCAACAAGACGCTTGCTGTATATCAGGTGAGTTATGACATTTCCAACGAGAAAACCAGGAAGCGTGAGATTAAAGGATGCATAGCAGGAGCCAAAGCAACAAAGTGTGACAATCTCTTCCTGATTACAGACAACGAAAGCGAGGTCATAGAAGAAGACGGATATACGATTCAAGTAATCCCTATCTGGGAATGGCTGACCAGGTAGGAGTAAGTTGTTGTGGACGCCACGATATCCTCTTTTCACGAGATATTCCCAGTCTGATGGATCCTACTTTTTCTGATAAAGCACGTATTGACGATAAGGATGTCATTCGTTCATATTATTGAGTAGAGTAGTAGCATCGTAATGCCTTGGATTGATATCTCCTATGGAGGGTAGGGGCATAGAAAATAATACTCCCGACAGTCAAAAGAAAACTGTCGGGAGTAAACTTTATGGTCTCAGTCCTGAGCCGCCCTGGAGGGTGATTGTTTCTCCGGTGATGTATGCGGCATCCTTTGATGCCAGGAATACGCAGGTGCGGCCTATGTCTTCAACAGGGTCTGCAAAACGGCCGAGAGGGATGTCGCGGATGGTTTTTGCAAACAGTTCCGGGTAGCTCTCTTTCCATGCGGAGAGACTCTCTGTCATAGCCAGCGGGCATACTACATTTACCCTTACACCGTCGGGACCCCACTCGGTTGCCGCCACGCGGGAAAGTCCTCGGATTCCCTCTTTTGCTGCTGCGTAGGAACTCTGCCCCGGTTTCCCGTAGAGGCCTGCCCCTGATGCAAAATTGATTACTGAGCCGCAGCTCTCCTTAAGGTAAGGGAAGCACTCCTTCATATAGAAGAAAGCGGCATATACTCCAGAAAACATTGCCAGATCTATATCCTCCCTGGTGTGCTCTATTAGCGGAAGCCCCGATTTTGAAACCTGTGCATTGTTTATAAGTGTATCTATCTTTCCAAAAGTTTCTACAGTTTTGGCAACCACCATCTTTACTGCATTCTCATCGGAACCGTCTGCAACTATCGGCAGAACCTTTATGCCCCACTCGCTCTCCAGTTTCTGCTGTGCCTGCTGCAGCCTTTCCATATTTCTTCCAGTAAGTACCAGGTTGCTTCCTTCTCTTGCAAATGCTGTTGCCATTCCAAATCCTATACCTTTACCACCTCCGGTAATTATGGTAACATTCCCGTCCAATCTTTTCATAATTTCTCCTTTTTATTTGCAACAGCAAGTTATACACTTTTGTTGTGTGGGGCAATACCGTAAATTGGTTATTTTTGGTTGCTTCGTATGCTATCAATGCTCCCCATGGGATTATCACCGTTCCAAATATTTATAAGTATTTCCTGGAACAGGTCCGCTACCTCGTCTTCATCTTTGGAGAACATATAGCACACTGTGTATATTGTCCCCTTGTGTTCCCTCACAACGTTGGTAAATTCTTGTTCAATAGAGTTCATCAAATCTAAAATCTTTATTGTTTGCCCAATTAGACAACAGAAAGTCCAATTCACTACAAAATTAGTACATTTGTTTTATGAAAATTTTACGCTATATGCTTTTGGTGTTCCTGGCGGCATTTGTTCTGGTTGCACGGAGCTGTGTTGCAGTGGGGGAGTGGTACGCTACAACGGTATATCCTGTTGTCTCTGCAGCCCTTTCGTGGAGCGTTTCATGGATTCCGTTCTCTATGGAGGAGGTTTTGGTTGTGGTGGCTGCATTGTGGGTTGTGTGGATTGTATGGCGGGGAATCAGAAATGGAAAAAGATGGTGGAAGGTGGTGCTTCCCGTAGCGGAAATTGCCATATGGGCAATTATTTGGTTCTATTTTGGTTGGGGAATGAACTATTTCAGGGAGAGCATATATGAAAGGGGATCTGTCGGGAGGCAGCAGTTCAACCAGGAGAAGTTTGAAAAGTTCCTGCAGGGGTATGTGGAGAATCTTAACGGTTCATTTTCAGAGGATTCTCTTCCCGACAATTTCAAGGATGATATAAAGGTAGGCTTTGCGCAGATTCCTGCCCGGATGGGGCTTTGTACCCCGAGGGAATGGCAGCAGAACAAGAAACTCCTTTTCAACGGGTTATATTCTTCTGTGGGGGTGCTTGGGTTTATGGGGCCTTTCTTTGCTGAGTTTCAGGTGAATGGGGACCTCCTTCCACATCAGTTGCCGTTCTGTTATGCCCATGAGCTTTCCCACCTTCTTGGTGTGAGCAATGAGGATGAGGCAAACTTCTGGGCCTACACCATCTGTTCAGCCTCAGATATCCCTACAGTGCGGTACAGCGGCTATTTTTCCCTTTTGCCATATGTCCTTTCCAATGCCAGGATGGCACTTTCTCCCGACAGTTATAAAGCGTTGCTCCTCTCTATAAATCCTTCAATCAGGGAACAGTTCAATGCCCAGCAGCAGTACTGGAGGGAAAAGTACAGCCCCCTCCTTGGTTCCCTTCAGAGTTACATGTATGATCTTATGCTTAAGGGGAACAAAATTTCTTCCGGAACAAAGAATTACCTCCAGGTGATAGATCTGATTATGGCAATGGATAATAAAATAAACCTATAGGTTGATTTTGTGTTAAAAAATTGCTATCTTTGTGCTGGTTTAGAAAATTTATGAAGATGGAGTTTGAGAGATTGACAGATGATGGCCGGTTGTGGGCTGTCAAATATGATGCTGGTAGGTCAAATGTATTTGATGAAGTTTTCTCCAGATGGGCAGATGTAGATTGGCTTAAAAAGTTCTTTTCTTCAAATGTTTGTGATTTGGAGAAATATTTCAGGATTACAGATGTGGATATTGCAATATATGATACAATCATTGATGCAGAGCAGATGGAAAGTCTTATCCTGGATATTAATGAAGATGAGTCTTTGGATGAGTTGTTTAGGCCACTTGAAAATTTGAGAAGTTCGGAGATGGTATTGGGAAAGGAAAAAGCTAAGGGTAGAAGGAATAAACATTCGTCATGGTTGCGTCTATATGCTTTGAGACTTCAAGCTAATTACTATATCATTACGGGTGGGGCTATAAAATTGACTCCAACCATGCAGGAAAGGGAACATACCTTGGCAGAACTCTCAAATCTGAATAAAGTGAGGGATAAATTGATTTCCTTAGGAATTTTTGATTATGATGCTTTAAAATCTTGTGATAATGAAACAGATAAGTGAAAAATTGGAGATTTTAAGTAAGTATGAGGTAAATACTGATTGGCGTGAAAAAGCAATTTGGCGGAGAAATAACCGTCAATGGTTGCGTTATTCACAATTTATTGCGATGATGGTGCTTAAAAGGCTTGAGGAATTGGGGTATACCCAGAAGCAATTGGCGGAGAAATTAGGGTGTTCAGCCCAATATGTTTCCAAAATTGTAAAGGGTTCAGAGAACTTGACATTGGAAACCATTTCCAAATTGGAGCAGGTGTTGGAAATTGATATTCTGAAAAGTTCTCTATCCTTAAAATATAATTATGAAACGGATGATGATCCGTCCATAAGGATTGTTGCTGAGCCGGAAGGAAAAAAATACTAACTTTACAACAGACAAAAACATTTTACCATGAAGAAGATTTTATTGGTTTTGGCCATTATGTTTGTGGCGGGGGCTCTGCAGATGCAGGCTCAGCCGCTAAGTTATGAGAAAGGGGAGTTTGTTTCAAAGAATACCGGTGACACCTTGTTGTACAGGTATCTTGTGCCGGAGAATGTGCAGAAAGGGAAGAAGTATCCGCTTGTAATATTCCTGCACGGATCCGGCGAGAGGGGAAATGACAATCAGGCGCAGCTGTTCCACGGCAGCGGGCAGTTCATAAATCCGGTGAACAGGGAGAAGTATCCTGCTTATGTTCTGTTCCCGCAGTGCCCTGCCGGAGTACCTGGTGCATATATGCCGGGGCTTCAGACACTGGTTCCTGCAGATATGCCTTTGGATCCGCCTCAGGCTCCAATCGTTACCCTGTTGCTTGAGCTTATTGATTCATATATTGCCCTCCCGAATGTGGATCCCCGCAGGGTATACATTATGGGTATCTCAATGGGTGGAATTGCCACATTTGATATAGTCTCAAGATATCCGCAGAAGTTTGCCGCTGCAATTCCAATTTGCGGCTCGGTTAATCCGCAAAGGCTTGTGAATACCAAGGGGGTTGCGTGGAGAATTTTCCACGGTGACAATGACCAGGCAGTTACAGTTGAAGGCTCCAGGGAGGCCTACAAGGCGTTGCGCAAGGCAGGGCTTGATGTGGAGTATTTTGAGTTCCCGGGCTGTACCCACAACAGCTGGAACCCTGCATTCAACCGCCCTGATTTTATGGAGTGGCTTTTCAAACAGAAAAAATAGGAGAACAAGATTATGTTGAAGATTGGAGACAAAATGCCTCAGTTTGAGGTGGTGGACCAGAATGGGAATACAGTAAGTTCACAGGATTTCATAGGGAAGAAGACAATAATCTATTTTTACCCAAAGGACAATACATCCGGCTGTACTGCCGAGGCGTGCAACCTGCGTGACAATTATGATGCATTGGTGGCGGCAGGCTATAATGTTGTTGGTGTAAGTAAAGACAGCGCAGCTTCACATACCAAATTCATAGAGAAGCACTCATTGCCGTTTACTTTGCTTGCTGATACAACAACCCAAATGCAACAGGTTTTTGGAGTTTGGGCAGAGAAGAAACTCTATGGCCGCACCTATATGGGAACCCTCCGCCAGACATTCATTTTCAACGAAGAGGGTATACTTGTGGAAATTATTGAAAAGGTGAATACCAAGGACCACGCAGCGCAGATATTGAAATAATTGACGGGAACTGAATCCCCAATTTGTAAACCTTAAACTGTTTTAATTATGAGAAGAGTTGTGTTGACGGTTGTCTTGCTGTTTGTTGCAGCAGGCTGCATATTTGCCCAAAGTGGGGCGGCTGGCAAGTTTGCCGGCTACTGGAACGGAGTCCTTTCTGTTGGTGGGCAGCAGATAAAGATGGAGTTCGGAATCCATGAGAGGGGGGAGAGCATTGTGGGAACTATGGCTGCCCAGGGGCAGAAGGGTATTCCTGTAGATGTGACGGTTAAGGGTGATTCCCTAAGCCTGCAGGTAAAACCGCTCAACATGACATATGCAGGTGTGAAATTTGGGGCAAATGTTATGGGAACATTCTCCCAGAACGGCTTTACAACTGCCATGATGCTGTTCCCCGGTAAAATCCAGAGGAACAGGCCTCAGGCACCAAAAGCTCCTTATCCGTATATTGCAGAAGAGGTTGTTTTCAGCAATGAAACTGAAGGCTCACAGCTGGCGGGTACTATAACTTATCCAGTGGGGTATGAAAATATGAATCCGGCAGAAGTTCCTGTAGTGGTGATGGTTACAGGAAGCGGTCTGCAGAACAGGGATGAGGAGGTATTTGACCACAAGCCGTTTGCGGTAATTGCAGATTGGTTGGCCCGCAACGGCATTGCATCGCTCAGATATGATGACAGGGGGGCCGGAAAATCAACTGGTCCGCTTGAAGCTGCAACCTCCAGAAACTATGCGGCAGATGCCAAGGCGGCTGTAGAGTATGTGAAAGGGTTGAAAAAGTTTGGCAAGGTTGGAATTCTCGGACACAGCGAGGGTGGCACAATTGCCCTTATGCTGGCAGGTGAAGGTATTCCCGACTATATCATTTCAATGGCCGGTGTGGCTACTCAGGGAGTGGAGTGCATAGTATGGCAGAATGTTGCCCTTCTGGAGCAGCAGGGGGTGCCTGAGCAGATGAGAAGTGATTACGGCAAGGCATTGCGTGGAATATATGCCCAAAGGGGAAAGAATGGTGGCCCTGTTGCTGATGCACAGAAGTTTGTACAGCAGATGTGCAGCAGTGAGGGGTTGAAATTGCCTCCGCAGTTTGTTGCAAATCTGGTGTCAGTTGCATCTCTGGAGAGTCCGTGGATAGACTTTTTTGTGGCTTATGACCCGGCAGAGGCAATTAGGAAGATAAAATGCCCGGTTATGGCAGTGAACGGCACTCTGGATATGCAGGTGCCGGTAGAAAACCTTCAGGTGCTGGGCAAACTGCTCCCGCCAAACGCAAAAAACATGATTAAGGAGTACCCCGGAAAGAATCATCTTTTCCAGAACTGCACAAGGGAAAATTCATTGCAGTATGAAGAGATAGAGGAAACAATCTCCCGGAATGTGCTGGAGGATATTTCCACCTGGATAAAGGGGTTGTAATAAAAGTGCCCATTGGGACAACGTCCTAATGGGCACTTTTATTTTCAGAACCTCTTTACCCTCATGTGGCATTCGGGCTCTATGTTGTGTACAACGCAGTAGTTCTGATGGTACTCTTCTGCCACCCAGAACTTGCTGGCCGGGGTAACTTTTGTAACCACGTCGTACCCTTTCCCTTTCAGTATTCCTATAACTTTTTCTGCACACTCCTTTTCTTCTTGTGTGCTGTAGAAAATCTCAGAGCGGTACTGGGGACCTTCATCCACTCCCTGACGGTTGAGCTGGGTAGGGTCGTGGATCTCCATAAAGAGTTTCAGAAGGGTTTCATAATCCACCGCTTCCGGATTGTAAGTAATCTCCACAGTCTCTGCATGACCGGTTGTCCTGCTCTTTACCTGCTGGTATGTAGGATTCTCAATATGGCCTCCCATATAGCCTGAGACCACATCCAGTACCCCTTCCTGTTGCTGCATAAGGTGCTCCGTTCCCCAGAAGCATCCCCCTGCAAAGTATGCCTTTTTTTCCATATATTGACAAAGTTACTAAAAAAATGTAACTTTGTTGACGGTAATTTTGAGGAGAGATTTTTATGTATTTGCACAGAGAACTTGAGACAATGCAGCGCGGGGAGATAGCAAAACTGCAGTTGGAGAGGCTGCAGAAGACAGTGAGGCATTGTATGAATTCACCCTTCTACAGGAAGAGGTTTGAGGAGTGTAACCTTACTCCCGACGATATAAAGTCATTGGATGACCTTAAGAAGATACCTTTTACAACCAAGCAGGATTTGCGTGATACATATCCTTTTGGAATAGCATCTGTGCCGCTGGAGAAGGCGGTGCGCCTGCACTCTTCCAGCGGTACTACAGGAAATCCTACGGTAATCATCCATACACAGAAAGATTTGGATGAGTGGGCCAATGCGGTTGCAAGATGCCTCCACATGGTGGGGTTGCGTCCGGGGGATGTATTCCAGAATTCGTCGGGATACGGAATGTTTACAGGTGGATTGGGATTCCAGTATGGTGCGGAGAGGCTTGGAATGATGACAGTTCCGGCTGCTGCAGGAAATACAAAGAGGCAGCTGAAGTTCATTACCGATTTTGGGACTACGGCACTCCATGCAATTCCAAGTTATGTTACCAGAATTTATGAGATGATGCAGGAGATGGGGATTGATCCACGCAAGGATACCAAACTCAAGACTCTTATCATTGGCGCCGAGCCCCATTCTGAGGAGCAGCGCCGCAGGATTGAGGAGATGATGGGGGTGAAGGCATACAACTCGTTTGGAATGTCGGAGATGTGCGGTCCGGGAGTGGCCTTTGAGTGTCAGGAGCAGAACGGACTCCATATCTGGGAAGATTATTACATTGTGGAGATTATAGATCCGGATACTTTGCAGCCTGTACCTGAGGGTGAGGTGGGGGAGCTGGTCCTTACCACCATCAACCGTGAGGGAATGCCACTGTTGCGTTACCGTACAAGAGACCTTACCCGCATACTGCCCGGTGAGTGCCCTTGCGGTCGCCATCACGTGAGATTGGACCGTATGAAGGGACGCAGTGATGACATGATTATCCTCAAGGGTGTGAACATATTCCCTATACAGATTGAAACCATCCTTATGCAGTTCAAAGAACTTGCTTCAAATTATCTCATTACCCTTGAAACCAAGGATACAAATGACGAGATGATGATTGAGGTGGAACTTGAGCACTTTGATGAGGATTACGGCAAGATGCAGAAACTTACGCGTGAGATTACCCGCCTGTTGAAGGATGAGATACTTGTTACCCCGTATGTGAAACTTGTCCCTAAGGGGTCATTGCCGCAATCGGAAGGAAAGGCCGTGAGGGTAAAGGATTTGAGAAAACCGTTCTAAAAAGGAGATTATGACAGTACAGCAAATATCAATTTTTGTAGAGAACAAACAGGGCACCCTGCTTAAGGTGCTTGAACTGTTGAAGGAGGCCAACATACAGCTTGTGGCTTCTACCATTGCCGATACTGTAGAGTACGGCATATACCGCATTATCTGCTCCGAGCCGCAGCGTGCTTTTGCCACATTGAAGGGGGCAGGCATCTCTGTTGCCATTTCAGATGTATTTGCCCTTACATTGGACAATGTACCCGGGCGTGCCGCAGATGCAGTGCGGATCCTTACACAGGAGGGGATTGGAATCACCTATATGTATTCATTCCTGTATGAGGGAAAGGGAATCCTCATTTTCAGGACTGATAATCCCGACAAAACCCGTAGTGTAATAGAGAACAACAATCTCTCATACATTACAGATGAAGATTTGACAAAGTAAAAATATAAAACATATGAGACCACAATTTTTGAAAGAGGGCGATACCATTGCGGTAATAGCCATAGCGTCCGCGCCATCTGATGCGCAGTTGGCGGGCAACTGGAAAGAGCAGCTGGAGAGCTGGGGCCTGAAAGTGAAGATAGGCAAGAACCTTCAGGCAAAATACCCTGGAGACTTTGCGGGAACCCATGCCCAGCGTGCGCAGGATCTTGAGGAGATGCTTCTTGATCCTGAAGTAAAGGCAATTGTGTCAATAAGGGGAGGATATGGTACTATGCACACCATAAAGAACCTCAATCTTGAGCTGTTCAAAGAGAATCCAAAATGGCTTATAGGCTATTCAGATATCACTATACTGCATTATGCCCTTCAGAAAATGGGGATTGAGTCAATTCACGGGGCAATGCCCGGTACATTCCAGGAGGAGTTTGACGGCTTCTCACAGAATTCACTGAAAGACGCCCTGTTTGGAAAAGTTGCAGCCTATACCACAAACCCTCACAAATACAATGTAAAGGGAACAGCCCAGGGACGCCTTATTGGAGGTAACCTTACCCTTATGAGAAACCTTGTGGCTACCCCTAATGACCATAACTTTGACGAGCCTACAATCCTTTTCATTGAGGATATTGATGAGAGAATGTACACCATAGACAGCAAACTTTGGCATTTGCGCGAGTGCGGACACCTTGCCAAATGCAAAGGTATCATCATTGGTTACTTTACAGATACCCGTGAGGAGGACCAGTGGCAGAGGGATGTCCTTGATCTGATCAACGAGTACACCGCACCTCTTGGCATTCCTGTAATGTTCGGTTTCCCTTGCGGTCATGAGCATCCTAATGCCAGCATCTACCTTGGTGCCCAGGTTGAGATGAGTGTGGGGGAGAGCGGCGGAGTGTTGAGATTCCTGTAATTTCAAGCAGGAATTTTCTTCCCGACAGAAAAAGGTTACGCGCAGAAAATAAAATATGCAGGTCCTACAAAGGCCTGCATATTTTATTTAATAAAGTCTTGTCTGTACCGCATTCATTGCTCAATTCAAGATGCCATCCGGCTTCCTCCTTGAGAAGTTTGGAAGTTGAAGCCTGAGGCCCCACATTCCAGGTGAGGAGGATAACTTTTGTCTTGAGGGCGTTGAGTTTCCTTACAAGCATCTCGTGGTCTGCATCTCCGGTGATGAGGATTACAAAATCAAATTTGCGGATCATGGAGAGTTCGTATGTCTCAAGGGCAAACCATACATCAATTCCTTTCTCCACAACAGTGATACCGTCTTTCTTTTCCATCTCCCTCAAATGCTTGTAGTGGAAAATTACATCATTCTCAATAAGGGTGTCTTCAAAAGCCCTCTCTGAATAGAGCAGATGCTTGGCATTTGCGTCATTGGCCCTGTAGCGGCCTCTGAAGAAATGCGCCTCTGTTACCTGTATGTCTTCAAGCGGAAGGGAGTAGGTTGAAGAGATTTTCTCCCTTACATACAAAAACAGGTTCTTGATATCCAGCCTCATTGAAAGCTGTTTGCTCAGCCCTTCGTTGATTTTTGCGTAGTAGCCTCCATCAATGAAAATTCCAATGGAGAGTTGTTCCGGTTTCATAGTGTGTATGTTGTTTATTTGTTGTCTTCTTTTTCAAGGCGAAGGAGGTCGGTAACCCATTCGCGTGCCTTTTCATAATGTTGTGACTCGTTGTGCCCAAGCGGGTCGGAGAATGTAATTGCGGCACCATCCTGTGTAAACTGCTCCGGGTATATTACAATAAGGCTGCTGCCCTGCAGGTGTTTGTTCAATGTGGATGGAAGCCTTTCAAATGATGTATCATACGAGATGGATCCTTTCCTGGCGCATACAACAACGGCAAGATGAGAATCGTCCATATGTTCTGAAATTACGTTGAATTCATTCCAGAAATCGAATGTTGCATACATGGCCAATGTGCGGCATGGCAGTTTTGATGCTACCTCTTTAATATATGTCAAGGTCTCCTCCGTTGCATAGAAGGCAATCTTGCATCCCAACTGTGATGCCATTCTGCCAAGGTGCTCAATCCATTTTGCAAAGCCGGTCTCGTATTCGGCCCGTGGAGGGACAGCTACATGTATTTTCCTTACAGTTGTAGGAGGAATCATATACCTTGCCACCATAATCTCCCTGTTGGTTTTCTTCAATAGGGATGCTGTAACATTTCCAAAGAATGAATCAATGATATTGGCTTTCCAGTGGAGACCTATAACCAGATTGGTTGCGTTGTATTCCTCTGCCGCATGCACAATGCCGCTGCAAATGTTGAGATCGTATCGGGAAACCTGCGTCACCTTAACATCAGTTGCAGAGGCTATCTTTGCCGCATTCTCAAGGTTCTTGAGTCCGGCCTGCTTCCTCTCCTGTATATTCTTGTTGTCTGTAACCACGCTTACGGCTACCAGGGGCTTGTTTAGTTTAGTATCCCTGATCATAAGGGCAAGGTTTACAAGATGTTCTGTAGTTTCAGGGTTGGCTACTGGGATAAGTATCTGTTCTGGAAGTTCGTTCTCCTCCTCTTTGCCGGAATTGAACTGCAGTTTCTCTTCAAGGGCAAACCGGCGTGCAGAACGCTCTGTTGCAAGAGAGCTGATGATGCAGGTAAACAGAATCATTACAACGGTGCCGTTCAGTACTTCATCATTTATGAGCCTCTCTCCGTTCTCCATAATTATCTGGTGTCCTACCAGAACAGCAGCAAGTGTTGCCGCTGCCGATGCGCTGCTCAATCCAAAAATCATGCTCCTTTCGTTCCTCTCCATCTTGAACAGCTTCTGTGTGATGAAGGCACCAATCCACTTGCTGCCCACAGCCACTGCTGTCATTATCCCCGCAACTTTAAGGGCAGAACCTCCTGTGAAAAGTGCATTTACATCTATGATCATTCCCACTCCTATAAGGAAATATGGGATAAATATTGCATTCCCCACAAATTCTATCCTGTTCATCAGTGGAGATACATGAGGGATGAGCCTGTTGAGCACCAGTCCAGTGAGGAATGCTCCCAGGATTCCCTCCATTCCCACAAACTGCATGAGACCTGCACCAAGGAACACCATTGCCATAACAAAGACAAACTGCATGATACTGTCGGAGTAGGTGCGGAAAAACTTCCTTGCAATCATCGGGAAGACAAAAATTATGAATGCTGTGAGTAGGGTTACCTTGATGCCCATCATTACCCAGAACATACCGCTTGTTTCACCTTTGTACATGCCGCTGATTATGGCTAGGCCAATGAGAGCCAGGGTGTCTACGATGATTGTTCCGCCAATGGTGATGTTCACACAGCGGAGCTTTGAAAGTCCGTATCTGCTGATGATGGGGTATGAGATGAGGGTGTGTGAGGCATACATGCATCCCATTAGGATTGAGGTGGTGATACCAAATCCGAGCAGTTCCATGCAGCTCCACATTCCAATTCCGAAACGTATTGCAAAAGAGAGTACTCCAAATATGATTCCTTTTGTCCTGTTTTGCTTGAAGTCCTCCATATCCATTTCAAGTCCTGCCAGGAACATTATATAGTAAAGGCCCACCTCGCCGAAGAGCTCAAAACTGCTGTCGCGCTCCAGAATGTTGAATCCGTATTCCCCTATGGCTACACCTGCCAGGATCATTCCAATGATATGTGGGATGTGGAGGCGCTCCAGAATCATTGGGGCGAACAGTATGATTGTAAGTACCAGGAAGAAAATCCAGGTGGGGTCGGTTATGGGGAGTGGTATATTCAGGCTCTCAAGCATAGTTTCTGTACAGAGTTTATGTAAAGATAGGAATTTTACTACATTTATCCGTCAAAGGTTACCCACGGAGTAATCTATTTTTGATGAAAGCGAAAATTAATGCAGAAAAAATCAACTTTTTTGATAAAAAGTTTGGATTTGTAAAAATAATATCTACCTTTGCAATCCCAAACGCAATGCGGGTGTGGCGTAATTGGTAGCCGCGCTAGACTTAGGATCTAGTGCCGAGAGGCGTGGGGGTTCGAGTCCCTTCGCCCGCACAAAAA
>JAGBTG010000042.1 GCA_017631435.1 Bacteroidales bacterium
GTTCGCCGATTAAAGTGCCACGCGAGCTCGCTTCACAACGTCCTGAGACAGTTCGGTCACTATCTGTTGTGGGCGTAGGAAATTTGAGGGGGTCTGTCCTTAGTACGAGAGGACCGGGATGGACGTACCGCTGGTTTACCGGTTGTGGCGCCAGCTGCACCGCCGGGTATCCACGTACGGTTTAGATAAGCACTGAAAGCATCTAAGTGCGAAGCTAGCCTCGAGATTAGATTTCCATATAGGGTCGTGGGAGACTACCACGTTGATAGGCCGCAGATGTAAAGGCAGTAATGTCAAAGTCGAGCGGTACTAATAGCCCGACACTTCAGTTGTGGAGTGTGCGACCTCTAAGGGGGTTGCATTAAAGCAAAATAGACTGACATTTTTTCTCTCTCTTACACCATATACTGTGAGAGAACACAGCCGAAAAAACACGGTGCGCAAGCATCAAGCGATAAATAATGGTGGTAATAGCGACGGGGATCCACCTCTTCCCATCCCGAACAGAGAAGTTAAGCCCGTTAGCGCCGATGGTACTGCTATACCAAGTGGGAGAGTAGGTAGCCGCCAACCTTCAGGACCTTCAGATGAAAATCTGGAGGTCTTTTTTTTGCTGTCTGCAGAGTGTTTCAACTGAAATTTCGGCATTTGCATGAACTATAATTCTGTCTTATCTTTGCGACCTTCATTTTTAGATTTATGAGATTTTTAAAGAAATTACTTTTATTGGTGGCAACTCTGTTTGTTGTCGTAGGAGCAGTTGCTCAGGAAACTAGTTTTAAATTTACTGGCCAAGGGCTTATCAAGAGTGTTGTGAACGGGAATGGCACAGTTGAACAGTATAATGTGTTCAAGCCTATTGTCCTTTTCAAGTCAAAGTATGAGCTTTCTACCACAAACGGAGAATCAAGATTCAGTGTAAGGCATGCTACTTTGGGAGCACGTGGTGAAGTGTCCAAGTATTTGTCATATTGCTACCATATTGATTTTTGTACTGAGAGTAAGGTGACAGTTCTGGATTTATATGCCAGGTTTACTCCAACCGGCAGATGGACAATTACACTTGGACAGCAGTATCACCCGTTGTTCAATTCATGGACAGTTGCCCCTAATGATGTTGATTATATTAACAGGCCATTTGTAGGAAAATATTTTGCATCAAGTAGGGATATAGGTATTACTGCCAAGTATGCCCTCAAAAAAGAAGGCTTTCCTATAAACCTGGAGTATGGAGTATATAATGGATCAAGCATTAACAATCCTACCTGGAACAGTTCTGTGGTGCAGGGGGGAAGAATAGAGTTTGGATCAATGAAGAAAGGTTTCAGGGCTACGGCCAAGTACTTCAGTGCAACCAATGCCCAAGATTCCAAGGACCTTTATTGGGGAGTTGATATGAGGTATGCGTGCGATGCGTTTAAGGTGGAGAGTGAGGTTATGACAAAAAATATCCCTTCGCAGGATGTGTGTTGTACAGGGAAGCCAGTCTATCAGCCGGGAACACTTTCTGCAGTATATGCGCAGGCCATGTATAAAATAAAAGCCAAGGGCAATACATTGAAGAGGATTGAGCCGCTTCTCAGATGGGATGCTATGGGCTACGATATGAAGGACAGGGGCTTTGGTGTGAACAGGGTAACAGCGGGTTTGAATTTTGTCCTCAATACTTCTTATACAAGCATGTTCAGAATCAATTTTGAGCAGTATTTCAACAACAGTATGGATATGTCAGCCTTGTATAAGGAGCCTCATTATAACCATAACAAGCTTTCATTTGAGCTGCTGCTATATTTCTTGTAGCGCTGGGGTAAAATAAAAAACAGGAACCGGACAATCCAGTTCCTGTTTTTTTATAAGGTATTGCTTATCTCTCCAATTTGTGGATTGCAAGACCGCTCTGAAGTTTAGGCTCAAACCAGGTGGTCTTAGGTGGCATGATGTTGCCTGTATCGGCAATGTCAATAAGCTGTTTCATTGAAACAGGATATAGAGCAAATGCTGCAACCATCTCGCCTGAATCAACACGTTTCTTAAGCTCGCCAAGACCGCGGATACCGCCTACGAAATCAATTCTCTTTGAAGTCCTGAGGTCTTTGATGTCCAATAGCTTGTCAAATACAAGATTTGAGCATACGGTAACGTCAAGTACTCCAATAGGGTCTGCGTCATCGTAAGTGCCCTCTTTAGCCTGCAATGAGTACCACTGGCCGCCAATGTACATTGAGAAGTTATGTAATCCCGACGGAGTATAGATCTCCTCGCCTTTCTTCTCAACAACAAAGTCCTCACCAAGTTTCTGGATGAACTCCTCCTCGCTCATACCGTTAAGGTCTTTCACTACGCGGTTGTAGTCAATGATCTTAAGGTGGCTCTCTGGGAATACTACTGCCATAAAGTAGTTGTACTCCTCATCACCTGTGTGGTTAGGGTTGTTGTTCTTTTTCTCCTCACCTACACGGGCAGCAGCTGCAGTTCTGTGGTGACCGTCAGCAACGTAGAAAGCAGGGATTCCAGCAAAGATCTCAGTAATGGCAGCAATGTCCTCCTCGTTCTCGATAACCCAGAATTTGTGGCCGAAACCGTCAATTGGAGCGATATAGTCGTACTCAATCTCCTGAGTCTTGATTGTGCGCTCAACAATCTCATTTATCTGTGCATTATCTGGATAAGCGAAGAATACAGGCTCAAGGTTGGCGTTCTGGTTCCTTACGTGGATCATACGGTCATCCTCTTTGTCCTTACGGGTAAGCTCATGTTTCTTGATCTTGCCGGTCATATAATCCTCTACGTTTGCGCAAACTACAAGACCGTACTGGGTTCTTCCCTCCATGGTCTGTGCGTAAACATAGTAGTTCTCTTTGGCATCCTGTACAAGCCAGCCTTTCTCCTGCCATAGCTTGAAGTTCTCAACAGCCTTGTCATAAGCCTCCTGGCCGTGCTCGTCTGCTATAGGATCAAAGTCAATCTCAGGTTTGATGATATGTAGGAGCGATTTCTCGCCAGCCTCAGCTTTTGCCTCTACTGAGTTAAGGACGTCGTATGGGCGTGATGCTACCTCAGCTGCAATTGCTTTTGGAGGTCGGATAGCTGCAAATGGTTTAACTTTTACCATGGTTATCTGTGTTTTTAAGAGTTTACTGTTTGTTTACCTGGAATTTGGTATTTCCTGTAGTGAAGAAATCCACAATCTGGTTTGCTGCTGCAAGACCTGCGTTAACATTAGCCTCACCAGTCTCTGCACCCATTTTCTTAGGAGTACCGAATACACGTTTGCCAAACTCCTCTGCCATAGCAGCGTGGTTTGCAGTAGGAACATCAGTGATGTATTTAAGGTCCTCTCTCTCTTTAAGAGCTTTAATAAGGCCCTCCTCATTGATAACCTCTTTTCTTGCTGTGTTTACAAGGCAAGCACCCTTAGGCATTCTTGAAACAAGGTCGTATCCTATAAGACCCTTGGTCTTCTCGTTTGCAGGGATGTGAAGGGTAAGGAAATCTGATTTCTCAAACAACTCCTCCAAAGTAGTTGCAACTGTAACACCATAATCTGCAATTACCTGAGCTGGAGCTGTAGGTGCATATACAAGAACATCCATACCAAAGCCTTTTGCAAGTACAGATACGCGTCTTCCAATGTTTCCAAATGCCTGGATACCCAATGTCTTGCCTTTAAGCTCGCATCCTGTTCCAGGGTTGAAATGGTTTCTGCTCATGAAAAGCATGAATGCGATTGCAAGCTCTGCAACAGCGTTTGCGTTCTGGCCAGGGGTGTTCATTGCAACAATGCCTCTCTCAGTGCAAGCTGCAAGGTCCAAGTTGTCATAACCGGCACCTGCCCTAACCACAATCTTAAGGTTCTTTGCTGCGTCAACTACCTCTCTGGTTACTTTGTCTGAACGTACGATAAGGGCATCTGCATCTGCAACAGCAGCCAAAAGCTCATCGTTTGAAGTGTATTTCTCCAAAGCTGCAAACTCATAACCTGCAGCCTCAACTATTTTTCTGATACCGTCTACAGCCACTTTTGAGAATGGCTTCTCGGTTGCTACCAAAACTTTCATATTGTTTTATTTTTATATCCCGATAGATTATCCCCCAGCGGGGCATGTGTATTAACAGAAAAAAGGGGTAACTGCACATTGCAATTACACCCTTTCTGAAATTTCAATTATTTGTGAAGCTGCTCAAACTCCTGCATACAAGCTACCAATGCCTCAACAGCCTCTTTTGGACAAGCGTTGTAGATGGAAGCTCTGAAACCGCCAACCGATCGGTGACCTTTGATACCCACCATACCGCGCTCTTTAGCAAATTTGAAGAACTCATCCTGCAACTCCTCTTTGCCAGGAGCCATTACGAAACATACGTTCATAAGTGAACGGTCCTCTTTGGCAGCTGTTCCTACGAACAATGGGTTTCTGTCAATCTCGTTGTAAAGGATCTCAGCTTTCTCCTTGTTCATTTTGTACATGGCCTCTACACCGCCCTGCTCTTTAACCCATTTAAGGGTCTCGTGCATAACAAAGATAGGGAATACTGGAGGGGTGTTGAACATTGATCTGTTTTTAGCCTCCTCAGTGTAGTGTGAGCGGTAGTCAACCATTGTCTGTAGAGGACGGTCAACTTTGCCAAGAAGGTCTTTGCGTACGATAACGAAAGTAACACCTGCAGGGCCTACGTTTTTCTGTGCACCACCGTAGATCATGCCGTATTTGGTAACGTCTACAGGACGGCTCATGATGTCTGATGACATGTCAGCAACCAAAGTTACAGGAGAATCAATGTCCTCGTGCATCTCAGTACCGTAGATGGTATTGTTGGTTGTGATATGGAAGTAGTCTGCATCGGTAGGGATGGTGTATCCTTTTGGAATGTATGAGTAAGTCTTGTCCTCAGAAGAAGCCACTATCTCAACCTCTCCGTAGAATTTAGCCTCTTTAGCTGCCTTTTTTGCCCAAACACCTGTCTGAAGGTATGCAGCTTTTGTTTTCAAAAGGTTTGCAGGAACCTCAAAGAACTGGGTTGAAGCACCACCGCCAAGGAACATTACTGCGTAATCTTCAGGAATGTTCAAAAGCTCTCTCCATAGCTGCTCTGTCTCAGCCATGATTCTCTCCCAACCTGGAGTACGGTGTGATATCTCAAGGATACCAATGCCTGTGTTGTCAAAATCTCTGATAGCCTCAATTGCGCTCTCAATAGCCTGCTTAGGCAATACGCAAGGGCCGGCGTTAAAGTTATATGCTTTCATATTGGTGTATTTTTTATTGTGTTTCTTAAAAATCTTTAACCATTTTTCAAAGATAGCAAATAAATGCTAATTCTCTGATATTATTTTCATATTATCGGAGCTTGTGTTCTTTTCGCAGTAGCGGCAGTGCAGTTTCAGCTCCCCGTTTTCGTAGGTGGTTGTGAATTTGGTGGTTATTGGCTGGTGATTTGTGATGCATTTTGGGTTTGCACATTTCACTATGCCTGAAATTTCGTCGGGAACACGGATAACCTTTTTCTCAATTACCTCAAAGTCCTTTATGATGTTGATTTTTGCATCAGGGGCAACCAGGGCAACCTTGTTTATCTCAGTCTCCTCAAAGTATCTGTCTGCCACTTTGATGATGGCTTTTTTGCCCAGCCTCCGGCTCTCAAGGTTCATTCCAAATGTCACCTGGTTTGCGCAGTCTTTCAAGCCAAGGATGCTTATTACTTTAAAAAGCTGGCTTGCAGGTATATGGTCAAGTACAGTACCGTTCTTGATGGCACTCACTTTCAATTCTTTTCCTCCTTTTTCCATAACTGAAAAATTTTAATCCCGATAATTATTTGTAACCCAATAGATAAGAAATGATTGCCATTCTGGCGTAAACTCCGTTCTCCGCCTGTTTGAAGTAGTATGCATGTTTTGTGTCATCCACATCCTGGGCAATCTCAGTGATTCTTGGAAGCGGGTGAAGGATTTTCATGTTGTCCTTTGCTCCACCCAACATTGAAGCTGTAAGGTTGTATGTATTCTTTACCTTCTCGTACTCCATAGGGTCTGTGAAGCGCTCCTGCTGTACACGGGTCATGTAGAGGATGTCGCAGTCATTGAGGCTTCCCTCAAGGTCTCTGGTCTCTGTGTAAGGGATTCCTTTAGCGTTAAGGAAGTCCTTGTACTCCTGAGGCATCTTCAGCTCGTCGGGAGCAGTGAATGTGAAATCAGGGTTGAAGTGTGACATTGCCTGAAGCAGCGAGTGCACTGTGCGGCCGTATTTGAGGTCACCCACCATGTTTATCTTAAGGTTGTTGAGTGTGCCCTGGGTCTGGCGGATTGTGAACAGATCCAGCATTGTCTGTGAAGGGTGCTGGTTGGCACCGTCTCCGGCGTTGATTACAGGTACTGAAGCCACCTCTGATGCATATCTGGCAGCACCCTCAAGAGGGTGTCTCATTACAATGAGGTCTACATAATTGGAAACCATCTTGATGGTGTCCTTGAGGGTTTCACCTTTGCTTACGCTGGTATTTCCTGCGTCTGAGAATCCTATTACCCTTGCACCAAGCCTGTTGGCAGCTGTCTCAAAGCTGAGGCGGGTTCTGGTAGAAGGTTCAAAGAAAAGGGTTGCAATCACCTTGTCCCTGAGGATAGGCTGTACCTTGTTCTTCTCAAATTCCTGTGCCACATCCAATACGTGCAGCATCTCTTCCTTTGTAAAATCGTGGATGGAAATTAGACTTTTAGGCATATGTCGTAAAATTTAAATGTTTTCTTCTTCTTGGTCCTGCTGCGGTTCAATCTTTTCAATCCGGCATCCTTCCAGTTTGTCAAAAGCTTCAAGGAATGTGTCTATAAGGGCCAGCCTCACATCAACCCTCAGGGAGCAATTAAGGTCAAACTGCTGGTTGGTGGGGGTGAGGCCAAGATCCTTGAGCCTTTTCATTACTGCATTCATCTGCAGGTAATCAAAAATTATGTTGAACGGTTCTGTTGCAATCTTCTCTATGATTGTAGCGTTTGCTATGGCATCGGCTGTGGAGGTCTTGTAGGCCCTTATGAGCCCCGGTACTCCAAGCTTTATTCCGCCAAAGTATCTCACTACCACTACAAGGATGTCACTGAGTTCGGCAGAAAGTATCTGTCCGTAAATTGGCCTGCCTGCAGTAGATGAGGGCTCTCCGTCGTCATTCATTCTCCAGGTGGCACCTGTGTGTCCCAGACGGTAGGCATAGCAGTGGTGACGGGCATCGTAATACTCCTTCTTCAGCCCCTGCACAATCTCCTTAATCTGCTCTTCTGTAGTGACAGGATACGCAAAAGCGAGGAACTTGCTTCCATTGTCCTTGAACAGGCCAGTTGAAAGCTCTGAAATGCTTTTGAAACAATCTGAAACGGGTGTTTTCTTAGTATCCATACTAAAGCGTAAAGATAATCAAAAAAATGTTTTTTGCCCTCTAAATAGAGAAAAATGTTGTATCTTTGGAGTACTAACAGCAATAAATTACACGTGATGATATACAAGTACAAAGCATCTATCCCGGGAAGTAAAGTTTTTATGAGGGAGTATGAGATAAAAGGAGAGACTTCGTTGTATAAACTTAATGATTTCCTTATCAATGATCTTGAATTTTCTCCAGACCAGATGGTAGTTTTCAGGGGCTTGGATAATGCCGGCAAGATAAAGAGCGAGTACGGCCTGTTTGATATGGGTGACGGTTCCATGGATATGGTTACCATTGAAAAGACAATCAAGAAAGGTGAGACAGCCCTTTTGTATGTCTTTGATCTGAGGAAAGACAGAGTTATCAAACTTGAGCTTGTGGGTGAGGTGGAGGAATCCAGGAGAGCTTCATATCCAAGGCTTGTGGCGGAGAAAGGACGCAATCCGGAGCAGTTCGCCAACGGTTATGATGATATGGACCAGTACGCAGAGCCTATTGACAACGGCGGCGACGATGATGATTCATTCATGGATGACGAACTGCCTGAGGGTGAGGAGTAATGCAGAAGGAACTCACCATCATATTGGGCCCCACAGGGGTGGGAAAGACAGATTATTCCATTGAATTGGCAAAGGAGTATTCTTCTCCCATCATAAACTGTGATTCCCGACAGATTTACAAAGAGATGAACATAGGTACCGCATCGCCTTCTCCAGAGCAGCTGGAGGCGGTGCGGCATTATTTTATTCACACCCATAGTGTAACCCAATACTATACCGCCGGCCTTTATGAGCTGGAGGCGATGGCTCTTCTTGAGGAGCTTTTCAAAACCCACGACAAGCTGGTCATGGTGGGTGGCAGCGGAATGTACATAGATGCCCTGTGCAACGGGCTGGATGATTTTCCCCCTGCAGATCTGCAACTCAGGGATTCCCTTATGAAAAGGCTTGAGACTGAAGGGATAGAATCGTTGCGCAACGAATTGAGAGTTGTAGACAGAGCCTCTTATGATACAATTGACATTGCCAATCCGCAGAGGGTGGTAAGGGCTTTGGAGGTAACATTGCAGACCGGCAGGAAATTCTCGGACTGGAAGAGTGCCCCCAAAAAAGTTCGTCCGTTTGCAATCCGCAAGATTGGAATCAACCGCAACAGGGAGGAACTTTACGACAGGATAAACAGGAGGGTAGACATCATGATGGAGCAGGGGCTCCTTGCTGAAGTTCAGGGACTTGTACAATACAAAAATCTCCCTGCGCTCAAGACTGTAGGCTACAGGGAGATCTTTGATTATTTTGATGGCGTCCACTCGCTGGAAACCGCCGTAGAACTCATCAAGCGCAACTCCCGACACTATGCCAAGAAACAGCTTACTTATTGGGGACGTGACAAGGAGATCAGCTGGATGATGTTCTAGTATGCCAATTCAATGGCAGGGTTTGATTCAATGCCGTACGGATCTTTGATGTGGAATTGGACCCAAGTAGCATCTTTGCTCACTTTTGCCCTGAAGAAGAAATATACGTTGTTGATAGGCTGGCTACCCTTGCCAGCTTTATTTTTGTTGAATATATACTCTTTCTGCAGGTATGATGAGTAGTCGGGGTCTGGCATGCTTATCTGTTCAATTTCAACAGGTTCACTTTTTGTGCTGTCTCCTATGCGCTGGGATGCAGTTATGCTCCACCTTTTGTCCCAATTCCAAATTTTAAGGATTATGTCATCGGGGTATCCGGCAATGGTACCAGGGCTGAAGATTCTGGTCTGGTAATCGTTTCTCTGTCCAAGAGCCTTGTAGTAGTTTCTGGCAAGTTTGCCTTTGTGCTGAAATACCTGATATCCCAGAGGTGTGCCGTCTTTGCTGTATTTGCAGTCCCACAGCCACCATGCTCCACCGATTGATGCAATGTTGTATTCCCTAATGTTCTCCCTTGGCTGTGAATTGCACTGCACATGGGTATGGCCTGAAAGTACGGTAACATCATATCCCTTGAATGCATCCATCAGCTGTTCTGAATTCACTATCTTGTAGTTTCCTCTGTAATAGGAGATTGGGGCGTGCATCGCAAGGTAGATATGGGATCCTTCAGGTACGTATTTGAGGTAATCCTTTACCCATTTTATCTGCTTCTCGTTTACCCCTTCCTTGTATTTCTTGTTTCCTTCGTAGAGGATGTTGTCGAGAATAATGTAATAGTCTTCTCCGGCGTTGAAAGCGTAGTTTGCAGGTCCGAAGTAATCTTCGTAGATGTGGGCGCTTGCAGCGTCATCTGCTACTCTGAGGTCGTGGTCATGGTTGCCTATTACAGGATATACCGGGTGTCCTATCTCTTTGATGGCCTGTTTCATCTTAGGGTAATATTGTGGGTTGTCCCAAAGGATGTCGCCCAACAGTATTGAAATCACGGGAGTGCCTGCAACTGTAAAAGAGTGAGGGATGTCAGTGCCGTTGATGATCTTTTCGGCGTGTTCCTTTATGTCTGTATAGCCTTCTTTTTCAAGCCTTTCGAATTCCCTGTCACCTTTCGGCTGAGGGTCTCCAACGGCAAAAAGAGTGTATGGGCCACCTGGTGTTCCCCATCTGAAAAGCTCAAATGTGAAGTCCTTCTCGTCTATGCTGCGGTAGAAATGGGGGGTGCCGCTGTCACAAGATGCAACGTATCCCGACGGGGTTACGATGAATACATGTCGGGCATCTTTGTGGGTGTCAATGTTGAAGGTTCCGTCGGGATTAGTTATAGTGAACTTTATTCCGTCTGAAACCACTACTCCGGGAAGCCCTTTTTTGTTGTGGTGGACTTTTCCGGTTATCTTCTTGGCATGCAATGCAGTTGCCGTAGCCAGAAAAATCATGGCTATAATAAGGGTGCGTTTCATATGCAAGCAAATTTTTAGTTGCCCAATTCTGAAAGGAATTTTATTCTGATGAGTCTTACCTCTTCTTCTGTGTAGTCAGGTCCAAGAGCCTTCATGGCTTCGTTTACAGAATCTGAAGTGGCCTCTTCCTTAAAGTATTCATAGATTTCATCCACCTTGTCTTCATCTATGATCATACGGATGTAGTAGTCTATGTTTATTTTGGTGCCGGCACCTACGATGGCCTCAAGCTCATCATAAACCTGTTCAAGTTCAAGGTTCTTGGCATCTGCAATCTCATCCAACGGAATCTTCTTGTCTACGCTCTGGATGATGTATACCTTGTTTAGAGATTTGTTGGCTACAGATTTTACCACAAGGTCTGTAGGACGGTCAATCTCGTTCTCCTCCACATATTTGGCAATAAGTGCAATGAACTCTTTTCCAAACTTGCGGGCCTTTCCTTCGCCCACGCCCTGGCAGTTCTTGAGCTCCTCAATGGTGATAGGGTACATTGTAGACATGTCTTCCAATGAAGGGTCTCCAAATATTACAAATGCAGGAAGCTTGAGTTTCTTTGACAAAGAGTGCCTTACATCCTTGAGCATTGCCAGAAGTGCCGGGTCTCCAGCACCGCCCTGGTTCTTGTTGTTGCCGATCACAGGAACATCGTCATCATCATCTGTGTTGGCAAATACCCTGTCTTCTGTAAACATTACAGATTGCGGGTTGGCAAGGAACTCCATTCCTTTTTCAGTAGCCGATACGAGGCCGTATTTTTCAACATCCTTGTACAGGTACTGCATTACAAGGGCCTGGCGGATGATGGCAAGCCAGAATTTGCTCTCCTTGCCGGGGATTATGCCAAACCACTCAAGTTCGTTGTGGTTGTATGATTTGATGATGGAGTTCATCACTCCACCAAGTATGTTTGCAAGATGGTCTGCTTTGAAGTTCTCCTTTATGCCGGTAACCAGTTCAAGTACTGTTGCAAGATATTCCTTGCCCTCAAACTGTTTTTTGGGATACAGGCAGTTGTCGCAGTTGCCGCAGTTTTCCTGGGTGTACTGCTCGCCAAAGTAGTTGAGCAGTGTCTTGCGGCGGCACTGGTTTGATTCTGCGTATGCTATAGTGTCATTTATCAGCTGTTTGCCAATCTCCTGTTCTGCTACAGGCTTGCTCTGCATGAACTTCTCAAGCTTCTGGATGTCCTTGTAGCTGTAGAAGGTGATGCACTGTCCTTCTCCTCCGTCGCGGCCTGCGCGTCCGGTCTCCTGGTAGTAGCCCTCAAGGCTCTTAGGTATATTATAGTGGATTACAAACCTTACGTCGGGTTTGTCTATACCCATTCCAAATGCGATGGTAGCCACAATTACCTCTATCTCCTCCATAAGGAAAAGGTCCTGGTTGGCCGAGCGGGTAGCAGCATCGAGTCCGGCGTGGTAAGGGCGGGCCTTGATTCCGTTTACATTGAGCAGCTCTGCAAGCTCCTCCACCTTCTTGCGGCTGAGGCAGTAGATGATGCCCGATTTGCCCGGATTGGACTTGATGAACTTTATGATCTCCTTTTCTGTATTCACCTTAGGCCTCATTTCATAGTAGAGGTTCTCCCTGTTGAATGAAGACTTGAATACTTTTGCCTCAGACATGCCAAGGTTTTTCTGAATGTCTGACTGTACCTTAGGTGTGGCTGTGGCGGTAAGGGCAATGATTGGAGCTTTTCCTATTTCGTTTACTATAGGTTGTATCTTGCGGTATTCAGGACGGAAATCGTGGCCCCACTCAGAAATACAATGGGCCTCGTCAACTGCATAGAACGAGATCTTGCATTGTCTGAGCAGCTGTATGTTCTCCTCTTTGGTAAGGGACTCCGGTGCTACATAAAGCAGTTTGGTGACTCCGCTGAGCAGGTCATCCTTCACCTCCTGCAACTGGGTTTTGTTCAGTGAGGAGTTGAGGAAGTGGGCAATGCCGTCCTTATTTGCCACAAAGCCCCTGATTGCGTCCACCTGGTTCTTCATGAGGGCAATCAGCGGTGAAATGACTATGGCTGTTCCGGGCATGACCAAAGCCGGCAACTGGTAGCAAAGTGATTTGCCGCCACCGGTTGGCATGAGCACAAACGTGTTGTTCCCTTCTATAAGGTGTCTTATTATTGCTTCCTGGTCTCCTTTGAAGGAGTCGAATCCGAAAAACTCTTTCAATTTTTCGTGCAAGATTTCCGACGTTACCTGCATAGTAATACAAAAATAAATAGGGTGAAGTCTCTTTTTTCGTTACCTTTGTGGCTCTAAGTTACCCATTAGTTTATTTTTTGCAAAATTTTTTATGGAAAAAATGCAAATCGATTTGAAGGAATTGGCGGTGAGTGTAATTGACCAGGAGGCCAAGGCTGTTGAGAAACTGAAACCTTTCATTGATGATGAATTTGTTGAAATTCTAAATCTTATATACTCCTCAAAAGGGCGTCTGGTGATAACCGGAATAGGTAAAAGTGCAATTATCGGGAGTAAGATTGTAGCAACCCTGAATTCTACGGGAACTCCATCAATTTTTATGCATGCGGCGGATGCCATACATGGAGATTTGGGAATTGTGCAGCCAGATGATGTGGTGTTGTGCATCTCAAAGAGCGGAAACACTCCGGAGATAAAGGTGCTTGTGCCACTTATCAGGAGAATGGGCAACAAACTTGTTGCAATGGTGTCCAATGTGGATTCCTATCTTGCTCAGCACTCCGATTATGTGATTAAGGCTACTGTGGATGCTGAGGCTTGTCCAAACAACCTGGCTCCTACATCAAGTACCACTACCCAGTTGGTAATGGGTGATGCCCTGGCGGTATGTCTGCTGAAAATGAGAGGGTTCTCACCTGAGGATTTTGCAAAATACCATCCGGGAGGATCTTTGGGCAAGAGACTTTACCTTACCGTGGATGACGTGTTTGACAAGGCGCTCAGACCATGGGTGAAACCTGATGAGACTATTCAGAATACAATCATAAACATTTCCCAGAACAGGCTCGGGGCAACAGTTGTTCTGGATGCTCAGGAGAATCTGATGGGCATCATTACTGACGGCGATGTGAGAAGGATGGTGGAGAAGGGCGGTCCGCTTGGAGACCTCAGGGCAAAGGATATCATGAGCCGCAATCCTAAAGTTGTGGAGAAGGGGGAACTTGCAGTGAATGCATTCAGCATTATGGAGAAGAACAAGATTACTTCGGTAATTGTTATGGATGAGGGGAAATATGCCGGTCTTATCCATATTCATGATGTCTTGCGTGAAGGTATAGTGTAAATTTGGGAATCAAAAAAAATATTATATTTGTCCACCTATAATTTTTACAGATGGCAACAAAAAAGAAAATTCTTACAACGACCCTTGCGGTACGTAACTATTTCAATGGATTTCTCCATAACCAGTCAATTGGAGGAATTGTTCTGGTAATCTGTGCGGCAATAGCATTGTTGTGCGCCAATGTGCCGCAGCTGCATTTTGTGCAGGAACTGTGGGAAACTAATATGACAATCTCCATTGGCAGTTTCTGCCTGGATATGTCCCTTGAGCAGTGGATTAATGATGCGCTCATGGCCATTTTCTTCTTTGTTGTGGGACTGGAGATAAAAAGGGAGATGATGGTAGGAGAACTTTCGTCCTTCAAGCATGCTGCCCTTCCAATCCTGGCAGCAGTGGGAGGAATGGTTGTTCCTGCAATTATTTATGCCTGTTTCAACTATAATAATCCCGACAGCATTTCTGGTTGGGGAATCCCTATGGCAACAGACATTGCCTTTGCGCTGGGAGTCCTTTCGCTTTTGGGAAACAGGACACCACTGGGATTGAAGATATTCCTTACCGCTTTGGCGATTGTTGATGATTTGGGAGCAATTATTGTGCTTGCAATCTTCTACCCTACGCATGCCCTTCATTTTGACATGCTCCTATATGCGGCAATTGTGGTGCTGTTCCTGTTTGCACTCAACCGTTCAGGTGTGAACAAGCGCTGGCCTTATGGCATCCTGGGTATTGTTTTGTGGTATTTTGTTTTCCAGAGTGGAATACATGCAACGATTTCTGGAGTTATCCTTGCACTTACAATACCGTCAAAGACAGTGATTAATGAGGTAAGGTTCTCAGTGGGCATGAAATATTGGCTGGAGAAATTCAAGGAGCACAGCAACAGCCAGGTTGAGGTGCTTGCAAATCCCGAGCAGCAGCATATTATCCATCAGATTGGTGCGAGTGCAAGAAATATGAATCCCCTCATGCACAGGTTTGAGGCGAGTCTGCATCCTTGGGTTACGTTTTTCATCATGCCTGTGTTTGCGTTGGCAAATGCCGGTGTGGCAATATCGGGAGATCTGTTCTCGTTGCCGTTGCCTTCGGTGGCGTTGGGCATTTTCTTCGGACTTTTGTGCGGTAAGCCTATAGGAATATTCCTCTTCAGTTTCATAGCGGTGAAGAGCGGAATAGCGGAACTCCCTTCAGGTACAAGATGGAAACAGATATTTGCACTGGGTATCATTGCAGGTATCGGATTTACAATGTCAATTTTTGTTGATGGCCTGGCTTTTGCAGACCAGCAGCTGATAAACATCGGTAAGGTGGCAATTTTGTGCACATCTCTGGTTGCTGCCATTTTGGGCTGTGCAGCCGTTTATGTGACATCGTCGGGAGAAAAGAAATGATCAGATAACAATAAAAACAATAAAAAAGATGAAAGTATTTAAATTTTTGGCAGCAGGGGTTGTGGCAGGTACAATGCTTGCTTCGTGTGGAGGATCTCAGCCTCCTATTGAGAGTGTTACTAAAGCTGAGCTTGATTCAGTAAGTTATGCAGTTGGCGTAAGCTTGGCAGGAATGATTACAAATGCACAGCTTGAGGGTCTTAACTATTCAGAGGTTAAGAAGGCAATGCAGCAGGTTGCTGCCGGTGAGCAGACATATGTGGATCCTTATCAGGCAAACGAGATCATCAATAACTATCTTCAGAAGGTTCAGATGGCTATAGGTGAGAAGAAAGAGAAGGAGCAGGCTGAGTTCATGGCAAAGAACAAGACCAACGAGGGTGTTCAGGAGACTGCCAGCGGTTTGCAGTACAAGATTGAGAATCCGGGCAATGATTTGAGAGCTACTGCTATTGATACTGTTGAGGTACACTACAAGGGTACTTTGCTTGACGGTAAGGTGTTTGATTCATCTTACGACAGAGGTGAGACTGCAAAATTCCCGTTGAACAGGGTAATCCCTGGCTGGACAGAGGGTATGCAGCTTGTAGGTGAGGGTGGAAAGATCACTTTGTGGGTTCCATTCAACTTGGGTTATGGTGCCAATGCAGCAAGTGCAGATCTTCCTGCTTATTCAACTCTTGTATTTGAGGTTGAGTTGATTAAAGTTTGCAAGGCAGAGGAGAAGAAGAAAAAATAATTGAGAGAAAAGTATGGCAATGGATATTAAATGCAAACTGCTGGACAAACTGGCAGTACAGAGCGGAACCAGTGCAAGGGGACCTTGGAGCAAACAGGATTTCATAGTTGAGACTTTGGAGCAGTACCCAAGGAAAATCTGCATGAACGTATGGGGACAGGATAAGGTGAATGAGCTGCAGGGATTCAATCCCGGCGAGATGCTGACAATTTCAATCAACATTGAGTCGAGGGAGTTCAATGGCAGATGGTACACCGACGTGCGTGCATGGAAGATTCAGAGAGAGGGCGCAGCTGAGCCTCAGGCGGCTCCGGCAGTGGATCCTTTTATGAATGTTTCTGCTTCTGATGCAGAGGATGATGGCGGGGATTTGCCGTTCTAGAAAATAAAATTTGAAAATAAGGCCGGTTTCCAGTTTGGGATATCCAAATAGGGAGCCGGCCTTTGTATTTTTTTAGTATATTTGCCAGTTGTAAAAGGAAGATTATTCAATGACAAACAATAAGAAAATGCTGTTGTGGGGAAGTGTTGCAGTGCTGCTTCTGGCAACGGCAACAGTTTTTCTCTTTTTGAATCTTTCCGGCAATTGGAAAAAGGGAAGTTTTGAGGTTGGCGAGGGGAAGACATCGGTATATCACGGAATCCCCAGTGATGCTGTGGCGGTATTTGATTTCAAGCATTTTGGCGATTATTGTGCCATGATGAGTGATACGGCCTCCTTTTTTTACGGCATGCCGGATGCGGGTAGCGGAATTGTGCAACTGCAGGAGCATTTTGCCGGTATGGAGCAGCTTCAGAGTGCTCCACTGGTTTTTTCCATGCATTATTCAGCCAAAAACAGTGTGTCATTTCTGCAGGTCATGAGCCTTGCAGAAGGGGTGGCTGAACAGGTGGCAGAAGGATTGCAGAGTAAGGCAACCTCCAGGAGAAAGTACAATGGCATAACTGTATATTCGGTTTGTTCAGATGCCGTGGCAGCCGTGTATGGGAACCTCTTTATGGCCAGTTCTTCATCCTATGTGCTGGAGAGTTCTATCAGACATCTGGAAAACAATACTTCCATCTTGGACAAACGTGAATTTGAGAAACTGTTGAAGGACAACGGTGTCTCTTCTGCTGTATATATAAACCATAATCAGATTGGAAAGTTTTTCTCGGGTGTTGTGGAAAGGAGGTTTCTGGGGCACTCGGACTTTGTGATGAAATTTGCGTCATGGAGTTGCCTGAGGATGTCGTTCCAGCCCGGAAAGATGATTCTCAACGGAGTGCTCGACAATTTTTCAGATGAGGGAAGATTCTCCAATGTATTTGGGCAACAGGCGGTTAAAAAGAGCCTGATGGGCAGAATACTTCCGGCATCCACACTTTTTGCTGTGTCAATGCCAGAATCCAATATGCATGAGTATCTCAAGCAGCATAATCTCTATCTTGAGATGCAGAAGAAGACAGGAAGTTTTGCGTACAGGCAGAAAATGGCACAAGGGGAAAACGGTATCTCTCCAAGGGAGTGGGTGGATTCATTGGCTATTGAAGAACTGGTGAGCGCCTATTGCAAATTTGGCGAGAAATGTGAGTGGGTAACTGTAATAAGGGAGAAGCAGCAGTTTGGACTGAACAATATGATCTCCTCTGTAGTGGACAGGGATAAGGCTCCTGAGGTTGAGCCGTTCAGGTACAAGGGGTATCTGGCGTCTGTTTTTGGCGAACTGTTTGCGCATTGCAGTGAAGAGTATTTTTGCCGTATAGGTGCGTGGACTGTGCTTGGGTCAAAGACAGTGGTTGAGGACTTTGCAAATGGAAGCGCAACTTTCTTCAATCTTGAGGATTATATGGGACAGACTCCTGCAAAGGGGGATATACATATGGAGTCTTCGCTTAAGCTGGTAGCAAATATGAAAGAGGCTGGAGATTCCGTTCTGCAGGTGTTCAAGCCATATTATAGGGGTGCTTTTGAAAGGCAGATGGCTGGCAGAAACTTTGAATTCGTTACTGCTGACCTCTTTTTTGCAGAAGGGGAGCCGCAGCTGAGGGCAAACCTCTATTCGTCAAGGATGGAGAGGCTGCCTCAGCCTCCTGAGCGCGGAGAGGATGATGTGATGACATTCAAGATAGACAGTACGGTGGCCGTTCCTGCAGGACCTTTTGAGGTGAAGGATGCAACCAAGAAGAGTGCGGCATATCTTGAGCAGCTTCCAAACATGAGGCTCAGATATATGGATGCCAATAAAAAGGGTGTGTGGGCCATACCGTTTGAGACACCTTTGTGCGGCTATGTTGAGCAGATAGACCTTTATGCAAACGGAAGACTGCAGATGCTGTTTGCTTCCGAAGACAAGCTGTATCTTCTCGACAGATTGGGAAGGTTTGTAAGGGGATATCCTGCCAAACTTCCAAAGAAAGTGGTGTTGGGGCCACGTCTGCTCAAGAATGTAAACGGTATAAGGTATTCAATTCTTGTCCTTAATGAAGACAATACAATTTCATGGTGTGATGTTTCAGGAAAGCCTGTCGCCGGAACTGTAGATATCGTTGCTCCGGAATTTGTGAAGGAGCTTCCGGAATTCCTGAAATTGGGAGGCAAGAGATATTGGGTATTGAGAGCCCCTTCACAGTTGTTGCTCTATACAATTGACGGCAAGAGGGTTGAGATGCTTGACAAGAAAAAGAAGATAGACAGGAGCTCGGATGTGACATTGCTGGAGGGCGGTAACCTTAAGGTAAAATGTACTGACGGGAAGGAGTATTCCTGGAACATTGCCACAGGCAAGATTAAAAAATTGTAATTGATGGAAGGTTTTATAACGTTTTTGTTCTTTCTGGTTCTTTTTGGATGGATTATGGGTAAACTCTTCCCGATAATCCTTGCATGGGTGATAAAGAGGAAGATGAAAAAGGGGCAGATGAACGGAGGCTTCACAGGGTTTGGGTGGAACAGCGGAACCGGATTTGCCGGCTTCAACGGTTTCCAGCAGCAACAGGAGCCCTATGCGGAGAAGAAACAGGAAGGTAAAGTAATAATATCGGATATCCCCAAACAGGAGAAGGTAATTGACAAGGAAGTTGGGGAATATGTTGATTTTGAAGAGAAATAATGGAAGATTTTAAAAGATTGTTGGCGTATGCCAAACCGTACAAGAGATTCTGGCCGGGATACCTTATCCTGTCTATTCTCTCAGTAATTTTTGGAGTGGTGAACTATGCTTTGATAGATCCGCTTCTTACTGTGCTGTTCCAGCCTCAGACCATGGATGTTCAGCTGGTTAAACCTGAATTTGCATTGGATCCGGCATATTTTGAGGAGATTTTCTCGTATTACCTTACCAGGGTGATGACAGGGAGCGGCATGCTCAAGGGACTTATGTTTGTATGTGCCTTATTTGTGGTTGCATCTTTGCTTTCAAACATTACAAGATACCTGTCGCAGAGGATTCTTGTAAACATGAGGACCTACATCATGCAGAACATAAGGAGAGACCTTTTCAAGAAGATCTCCAATTTGCATGTGGGTTATTTCCATAACCAGAAGAAGGGTGATATCCTCTCTTCTATTTCAAATGATGTTACTGAGGTGCAGAACGGTGTGGCAGACAGTTTCCATGTCATTTTCAGGGAGCCTCTCCTCATTCTGGGATTCCTTGGGGCACTTTTCTATATGTCGCCAAAACTTACCATGGTTACTTTGCTTACATTGCCTTTCTCTGCTCTTGTGATTGGCAAGATAAGCCGTTCGCTAAAGCGCAAGGCTGCCGATACCCAGTCACTTATGGGCAGGATTGTGAGCCATTTTGAGGAGGCTGTTTCCGGTGTGAGGATAATCAAGGCCTTCAATGCCCAGAAATATGTGGGGGAGAATTTTGAGGAGACAAATGCCAGCCACAGAAGGAGCAGCAGGAACATGTTCAACAAGCAGGAGATGGCTTCACCACTCTCCGAGTTCCTGGGAATTACAGTTGCGGCATCGGTACTGTTCTATGGCGGATGGCTTCAGCTCAGAGGTGAGCTTGGTATGGATATGCCTGCGTTTGTAGTGTATATCGGATTCTACTGGAGAGTGCTTGAGCCTGCAAAGGCGATGTCAAAGGCTTATGCCAGCATCCAGAGAGGTATGGTTTCAGGAAGGAGACTTTTTGCAATCCTTGATGTTGAGAACCCTATTAAGGAGAAGGCCGGTGCTGAAGAGTTGAAAGGTTTCAACAAAGGTATTGAGTTCAGGAATGTGAATTTTGCATATGCACAGGAGCCTGTGCTCAAAAATATCAATCTTGAGATTCCCAAAGGGAAGATGGTTGCAATTGTGGGGCCGTCGGGAGGAGGAAAATCCACTATGGCAGATTTGTTGCCGAGGTTCTATGATATTGCAGACGGTGAGATTCTGTTGGACGGGAAGAACATTAAGGATTATACTTTGGAGAGCCTTATCTCCGTTATGGGTATTGTTACCCAGGAGGCTATCCTGTTCAATGATACCGTGTACAACAATATTGCATTCGGTATGGAGAACGTGACACAGGAGGATGTGGAGAGGGCTGCCAAAATTGCCAATGCACATGATTTTGTGATGCAGATGGAGAATGGATACCAGACCAACATTGGTGACAGGGGTGCGAAACTGTCGGGAGGACAGAGACAGAGGCTTTCAATTGCCCGTGCGGTGCTGAAGAATCCTCCAATCCTGATTTTGGATGAGGCTACTTCTGCGTTGGATACAGAGAGTGAAAGACTGGTGCAGGATGCTCTTACCAACCTGATGAAGAACAGAACCTCAATTGTGATTGCCCACAGGTTGTCCACCATAAGGAATGCTGATGAGATTGTGGTGCTTAAGGAGGGAGAGATCATTGAGAGAGGTACGCATGATACACTTATTGGAGCTGGCGGGATGTATTCAAACTTGTGCCAGTTGCAGAATTACAAATAGAAACCAAACCTACAAAACATTTATATTATAAACCTTACACATTATGGAAAGATCATTGAACAAAATTCTGGAGGCGAGCTTCAAGAAAAACTGGAACAGCCCTGCACTTTCGGATTTTAAGGGGGTTACCCTATACTACAGGGATGTTGCAAGGCGAATTGAGAAACTTCATATTATATTCAATACTTGCGGAGTTGAGAAAGGTGACAAGATTGCCATCTGTTCAAGGAACCAGGCCAATTGGGGTGTGGTATTCCTTGCTTGTATCACTTATGGTGCAGTGCCTGTTCCAATTCTGCATGAGTTCAAACCGGGTAACGTACACCATATTGTAAACCACTCAGATTCAAGGGTGCTGTTTGTTGGTGATATGGTGTGGGAGAACTTGGCCGAGAGCGAGATGCCGGATTTGGAGGCCATTATCCAGATTAACGATTTTTCACTTCTTTGCTCAAGGAATGAGCATATTACAGAGACTAGGGAGCATCTTAACGAGATGTTTGGAAAGAAGTATCCAAAGAGTTTCGGACCTGAGGATTTGAACTATTATCAGGAGGAGAGCGGTGACCAGTTGGCTATGATCAACTACACCAGCGGTACTTCGGGGTTCTCAAAAGGTGTTATGATCCCTTATAGGGCACTCCTTTCAAACGTGCTGTTCGGACAGGAGGTGGTTCCTATGATCAACAATAAGAGCAATGTGGTTTCAATGCTTCCTACAGCACATATGTATGGAATGATGTTTGAGTTCCTGTTTGAGATGACAGTTGGTGCACACGTGCATTTCCTTACCAGAGTGCCTAGCCCAAGAATCATCATGGAGGCATTTGCCACAATCCAGCCGGATGTGATCATCTCTGTTCCACTTATCATTGAGAAGATATACAAGCAGAAACTTCAGCCTATTTTGAACAAGACCAGCATGAAGGTGCTTTTGAACCTGCCTTTCATTGACCAGATGCTACAGGAGAAGATGAAGAATGAGCTTGTTAAGACATTTGGCGGCAAGTTTTATGAGATTATTGTTGGAGGTGCCGCTTTCAACAAGGAGGCTGATGAGTTCTTCAACAAGATTGGTTTCCCTTATACCGTTGGATATGGAATGACAGAGTGCGCACCAATCATCTCTTACGCTGCTTGGGACAAGGCAAAACTGTTCTCTTGCGGTAAGGCAGCTCCAAGAATGGAGATAAGGATTGCTTCACCGGATCCGGTAAATGTACCTGGCGAGATTCAGGTTAGGGGAGCAAACGTGATGTTGGGATATTATAAGAATGAGGAGGCTACTGCAGAATCATTTACAGAGGACGGATGGATGAGGACAGGAGATATGGGTGTGATTGATGAGGACGGTTACCTGTTCATAAAAGGAAGATGCAAGAGCATGATTCTTGGCCCTTCGGGACAGAATATCTATCCTGAGGAGATTGAGAGTGCTATCAATACAATGCCTTATGTAATTGAGTCTTTGGTGATTGATTCAAACGGTAAACTTGTTGCACTTATCTACCCTGATATGGAGCTTGCTGGCAAGGACGGTATGGACAAGGCTGCAGTGCTTAAGAAGATGGAGGAGAATATTGCTGCAGTAAATGTGGATATGCCTAACTATTCAAAGATTGCAGGTGTTAAGCTCGTTCCTGAGGAGTTTGAGAAGACCCCTAAGAAGAGCATCAAGCGTTATATGTATCAAAACAGCTAAAGATGGATTCAAAACAGCTTCAGTTTGACAAGAGTTATTTGAAGATGGCCGGTATCTGGGCCCAGAATTCCTACTGCGTGAGAAGACAGGTGGGGGCACTTATTGTAAAGGACAGGAGCATTATCTCCGACGGTTACAACGGAACTCCATGCGGTTTTGAGAACGTATGTGAGGATGATGAGGGATGCACCAAGCCTTATGTACTGCATGCGGAGGCAAATGCCATAACCAAGATGGCCAAATCCAACAACAGCAGTGACGGGGCCACCTTGTATGTTACCGCTGCCCCTTGTATGGAGTGTTCCAAGCTTATAATTCAGGCGGGTATTGTACGTGTTGTGTACAGGGATGCCTACAGGCTTACAGATGGCATAGAGCTTTTGCAGAGGGCTGGAGTGATTGTTGAACAGATAGATGCCTCGCAGTTGGAGGAGGACAAATAGTGGAGATGGACGAGAAGAAACGCAGAAGACTGTCGCTGGTGATGTGGGCAGTGATGTTCCTGCTGGTTTGCGGACTGTATGTTGGCCAGCTGGGAACCGGACGCAGGGAGTTTAAGGTAAAGAGCCACAAATGGGACAAGCTGATGCTTGTATTGGAGCAGATAGAGCGTAACTATGTGGATTCGGTTGCATACGGTGATCTTGTAGAAAAGATCCTTCCGCATGTGATGGAAAACTTGGATCCCCATTCAATGTATCTCCCGCCCGTTGAACTTGAGGCTGCCGAAGAGTCCCTTGAGGGAAATTTCAGCGGTATCGGTATCCAGTTCAATGTGCCGGCTGATACTGCAATCGTTATAAGTGTGATTGCCGGTGGTCCGTCAGAGAAGGCAGGTTTGCTGTCGGGAGACAGGATTGTGAAGATTGACGGCAAAGTTGTGGCTGGGGTGAAACTCAACCAGGATTCTCTTGTGAAGATGCTTAAAGGACCAAGGGGTACCAAGGTGAATGTTGAGGTGAAGAGGGATGATTTGGCAGAACTGATACCATTTGAGATTACAAGGGACAGGATTCCTGTAAAGAGTGTGGATGTTGCACTCAAACTTGATGACGGTTTGGGCTATGTGAAACTTTCAAAGTTCAGCAAAACTACGTATGACGAGTTTATGATGGCGGTTGCCTCTCTGAAGATTGAAGGGATAGACACTCTTGTAGTGGATTTGAGGGACAACTCCGGCGGATATCTGGGGCAGGCCCTGCTCCTTTCAAATGAGTTCCTTAGCAAGGGCGAGGCAATAGTATATATGGAGGGAAGGAACAGGAAAAGGGAAGAGTATAAGGCAGACGGCCGCGGCCTGTGTCAGGATACAGAGTTGTATGTGCTTATAAATGAGAATTCTGCATCATCTTCTGAGATTTTTGCAGGGGCACTGCAGGACAATGACAGGGCAACCATTGTGGGGCGCCGTTCATATGGTAAAGGTCTTGTACAGGAGCCGGTATATTTCTCAGACAAATCCGGCATAAGGCTTACAGTGGCAAGATACTATACCCCAACCGGAAGGTGCATACAGAAACCTTACGGGGATGACTACGGCCTGGATATAGTTGAACGCTACAGGCATGGCGAGATGTTCTCTGCCGACAGCATAAAGAAGGTGGACTCGCTGAAGTATGTGACTCCAAAAGGGAAGGTTGTGTACGGAGGAGGAGGTATTATTCCCGACATTTTTGTACCGGTTGACACAACAGGAGTAACCGATTTCCTTGTGGCATGCAACCGAAAGAGCCTTATAGTGAAATACAGCAACCTTCTTGCAGACAGGTACAGGAAGGAACTCAGGAAGGTGGAGACCTTTGAGGATATGGAGAAACTTGTTGCTTCCATAGATATGGAGGGGGGATTCCTATCTTATGCAAGGAAGAACGGAGTAGTGCCTGCAAGGGGAGAGTGGAATGAGTCAAAGGAGATTGTGCTGCTGCAGCTGAGCGGTCTTTTGGGCAGGTATACTGTGTTGGATGACAATGCTTTTTACCAGTATATCCTAAGGATGGACAACGTTGTTGATATGGTTAAACAGTTAAGGAAAGAAAAACAATTACAATAAAACACATTAGTTATGGCAAAACTTATTGGAATGGCCGCAGACCATGCCGGCTATGAGCTTAAAGAGGCTTTGAAACCCCTTTTGAACGAGTTGGGTTATGAGGTTAAGGATTTTGGAACCCATTCAACAGAGAGTATGGACTACCCGGATGTAGCTCATCCCCTTGCTGATGCTGTAGAGAAAGGCGAGGTTTGTTGCGGCGTTGCAATGTGCGGTTCTGCAAACGGAATTTCAATGTCCTTGAACAAACACCAGGGTGTGAGGGCTGCTATCTGCTGGAATCCTGAGCTTGCATCTTTGGCAAGACAGCACAACGATGCCAATATCCTTTCGTTGCCTGCAAGATTTATCCCTCTTGAGATGGCTCAGGAGATTGTGAAAGCATTCTTTGCTGCTGAGTTTGAGGGTGGAAGACACCTCAGAAGAGTTGAGAAAATTGCCTGCAAATAATTGATGAGCGAGTTTTTGACAATAGACAAGGATAATCTTCAGCTCCTTGGCGGGAATATTGATGATTATCCGGGGGGAGTTGTGCTCCCTATTGACAAGCCTTACAGATGGACCTCTGCAGATGTGGTGAGGAAAGTGAAGTTCATTGCCCAGAAGCATTTCCACAAGAAGAACCTCAAGGTGGGGCATGCCGGTACCCTTGATCCGTTGGCAACCGGTGTGCTGCTTGTATGTTTGGGAAAAGCTACAAAGCAGGCGGAGGCGCTCCAGGCCCAGCAGAAGGAGTATATTGCCCATATTGAACTTGGAGCAACTACCCCTTGCTGTGATATGGAGAAGGAGATAGACCAGAGATATCCGTTTGAGCATATCACCAGGGAAATGGTTGATGAGGCTGTTAAGGGCTTCATAGGAGAGCAGGACCAGATACCCCCAATCTTCTCTGCCAAGCTGATAGACGGAACCCGTGCATATGAGATAGCCCGTGCAGGGGAGGAGGTGGTGATGAAACCTGCAAGGATCACAATCTATGACATGGAGGTGCTGGAGTTTGATCTTCCCAAACTGGTGTTGAGGGTAAAGTGCAGTAAGGGTACATATATACGTTCAATTGCCAGGGACATGGGGGCAGCTCTGGGCAGTGGAGGTTATCTCACCGGGCTGGAGAGGACCATGTCGGGAGGATTCTCGGTTGGGAAATGTCTGAAAATGGATGACTTGACTGAGATTATGAAAAAATAGTAGAAAAAATGGGGAAAATGAAACTTTCCCTGTTTTTTTTCGTATAATTATTACTTTTGACTTTTTTATACAAAGAACAATATGAAATTATCACAATTCAATTTTCCCCTTACTATAGAGCAGATTGCAAAATATCCTGCAAAATTCAGAGATGAATCAAGGTTGTTGGTACTCCACAAGGCAACCGGCGAGATTGAACACAAGCAGTTCAAGGACATCATCAATTATGTTGAGGCAGGAGATACTTTTGTATTCAATGATACCAAAGTGTTCAAGGCAAGGCTTTATGGAAACAAGGAGAAGACAGGTGCCGAGATTGAGGTATTCCTTTTGAGGGAACTTAACAGGGAGCAGAGATTGTGGGATGTGCTTGTAGATCCTGCAAGGAAGATAAGAATTGGCAACAAGCTTTATTTTGGAGAGGATGATTCTCTTGTTGCTGAGGTTATTGACAACACAACATCCAGAGGCAGAACCTTGAGATTCCTTTATGACGGCAGCTATGAAGAGTTCCGTGATGCTTTGTTTGCAGTTGGTGAACTTCCGGTACCAAAATGGATCAGGACCAAACCTGAGGAGATTGACAACGAGAGGTTCCACAATATTTTTGCAAGGAATGAGGGTGCTGTGGCAACACCGGCGGCAGGTCTGCACTTCAGCAGGGAACTGTTCAAGAGGATGGAGATCAGGGATGTGAATTCTGCATTCCTTACTTTGCACATGGGCTTGGGCCATTTCAGGAAAGTTGACGTTGAGGACCTTTCAAAACACAAGATGGATTCTGAGCAGATGATAATTACTGAGGAGACTGCAGAACTTATCAATAATACCAAGGCTGCGGGCCATAAGGTGTTTGCGGTGGGCATTACAGTTAACAGGGCTCTTGAGACACCTGTTACCACCAAAGGTGAGGTTAAGCCTTACATTGGCTGGACCAACAAGTTCATCTTCCCTCCTTACCAGTTTGCAGTGGCAGATGCTTTGGTTACCAACTTCCATATGCCACTTTCAACCATGCTTATGTCTGTGGCTGCGTTTGGCGGATATGACAATGTGATGAATGCTTACAAGGTGGCTCTTGCAGAGGGTTACCAGTTTGGTACATACGGAGATGCAATGCTTATCATCTGATGCAACTTTTTTAGAAAAGAGAAAAAATCCACCCCTGTAAGGTGGATTTTTCTTTTTTATGTATCCCCTTCATTGCCGGTAAGGTAGCTTTAAGGCAAAAAAACTATGGAAGAGGAGATTGTACTCAGATGTGCTATGGCCAGGGAGTTCCTGTACAGGCCGCATGTGGCAAATGGATTGGTTCAGGAGTATGGGAGTGCACAAGGTGTGTTTGAAAGCAAGGCATTTGAAAAGGTTTTTTCTCCCGACAGCATAAAGTGGGCACAGCAGGAGGTGGAGTGGTGCTGCAGCAAAGGGGTAAAACTGATATTCAATGGGGAGAAGGATTATCCTGCATTGCTGGCGCAGGTGCCGGATGCACCGTTCATGCTATATTATAAAGGTGAGGCGGATTTGAACAATCCCCGCAGCATCTCAATGGTGGGGACCCGCCTGGCCTCTGTATACGGGAAGGAGGCCTGCAGTATGGTGGTGGAGCATCTGTCCGAATACCTTCCTCTTGTGGTAAGCGGTCTGGCCTATGGAATAGATATAGCCTCTCATAGGGCAGCGCTGGGAAACGGGCTTCCTACGGTTGCAGTGTTGCCTAACGGATTGGATATGGTGTACCCTGCAAGGCATAGGGATGTTGCAGTTCAGATGGTGCGTGGAGGCGGAGGTCTCCTTACGGAGTTTCCCAGGGGAACCTCCCCGCAGAAAATGAATTTTGTGAAGAGGAACAGGATCATTGCAGCAATGACCCAGGCTCTGGTTGTAGTGGAAAGCAGGGTAAAGGGTGGGTCAATGATAACGGCAGAGTATGCCAATATGTACAACAAGGATGTATTTGCTGTGCCCGGAAGGATTTCCGACCCTAATTCTTTTGGGTGCAATTATCTTATCTCCAAGAATGTGGCTGCCATATACAGTTCTGCACTCACGCTACCTACAGCGTTGGGGTGGAGTGGGGATGCCGGACTGGAGCCGGGGCTTCAACCCCAATTATTTTCCTTTGATGTTGAGAATAAGGAAAAAATATTGCTAACTTTAAAGTTTGATACAACTGTAGATGTGGAGAAGATATGTGCAGTTACGGAGCTGGATTGGGGAGTTGTCTCCTCTTTGCTGCTGGAACTTGAACTTGAGGGGAAGGTTGTGTCAAAAGGGAGTTCGGAATATTGTTTAAGGAGATGATACAGTTTATAGATACGCATGCCCATCTGTATGATGAGGCTTTTGACGGGGACCTTGATGAAGTTGTCGGGAAGATTAAAGGTGCCGGGGTGGTTAAATGCATTTTGCCGGCCATTGATTCCACTTCGTTTGCCCGTCAGCAGGAGGTTGCTGCAAAATACGGGGACTTTACTCCACAGGCTATGGGGTTGCACCCCACTTCAATTGGGGAGAATTGGAAGGATGAACTTGATTTTGCAGTTGCTGAGATGGAAAAGGGGGGGTACATTGCCGTTGGTGAGATAGGAATTGACGGTTATTGGAGCCGTGATTTTATAGAACAGCAGAAAGAGGCGTTCCGGGTGCAGATGGAGCTGGCATATAAGAAGGATTTGCCGGTTATCATTCATGTAAGGGAGGCTACCGATGAGGTGTTTCAGGTTCTGGATTCTCTTGGCGGGAGCATGCCGCGGGGAGTGTTCCATGCTTTCAGCGGCAGTTGGGAGACCTATGACCGGATAAGCAGATATGGAGACTTTATGGTTGGCATAGGCGGTGTTGTTACATATAAGAATGCAGGGGTGGCCAAGAGCATTGAAAGGATACCGCTTGAGAGGATTGTGCTGGAGACGGACTGCCCGTATCTTACCCCGGTGCCTATGAGAGGCAAGAGGAATGATTCTTCGTACCTTGCATATATAGCGGAGAAGATAGCCCAGGTAAAGGGGTGCACACTGGAAGAGGTGGCTGCTGCAACTACAGCTAATGCAAAAGAAATGTTCAGATTATAATATAAAAGTCATTATGCAGAAAAGGATATTGCTGCTCTACACTGGCGGTACAATAGGAATGAAGCAGGATCCGGTTACTTTGGCCCTCAAGCCGTTCAATTTCAACCAGATTCTGGAGGAGGTGCCGGAGCTCAAGAAGTTCGGGTGCGAGATAGATACCTACTCGTTTGATCCCCTCATCGATTCTTCAGACATGCAGCCGGAGTTCTGGGTAAGGCTTGCCGGAATGATTCAGGAGAACTACAGAAGATATGACGGCTTTGTGGTGCTCCACGGAACTGATACCATGTCATACACAGCCTCGGCGTTGAGTTTCATGTTTGAGAACCTTGCAAAGCCGGTAGTCCTTACCGGAAGCCAGCTCCCTATAGGTATGCTCCGCACAGACGGTAAGGAGAACCTCATTTCCTCAATAGAGATTGCCTCTTCAGCAGATGCGAACGGGAACCCTGTGGTACCTGAAGTGTGCATCTATTTTGATGCCCACCTTTACAGGGGCAACCGCACCACCAAATACAACGCGGAGAACTTCAGGGCATTCAGGTCTGCAAACTTCCCGGTTCTGGCAGATGTGGGCATCCATATAAAGTTCAACCCCAACAACATCCTTCTTCCCGACAGTTTTTCGGAACCTCTGAGGATATCAACATCCCTCGATACAAGGGTTGCAGTACTGAAGATTTTTCCGGGCATTACCCGCGAAGTGGTGGATGCAGTTCTGGGAATGGATGGAATCAGGGGTGTGGTGCTTGAAACATTCGGCTCAGGCAATGCTCCAACTGCAGGATGGTTTGTGGAAAGGGTGAAAAATGCCGTACGCAAAGGGCTTCTTGTACTCAATGTAACGCAATGCCAGGCAGGCAAGGTGGACATGGATGCTTATGCCACCGGCATTGCACTAAAAAATGAGGGGGTTATAAGCGGTTATGACAGCACGTTTGAGGCGGCTGTAACCAAGATGTTCTATGTGCTGGGCCAGACAGAAGATCTGGTTGAGGCTAAAAGATTGTTAAACAGTAATTTAAGAGGTGAAATAACAATTTAGCCACAATTTAATTGCTGTGGTTTGGATTTTTTTACGTAAATTGCGCGGAAATTTATAGTGTGAACACAAAACTATAACTATTTAAATACATTGTTTAATTAAAAATTTCAAAAAAAATTATGAAAAAATTTTTCATGTTTTTGGCAGTTATCGGCTTCGTAGCTCTAGCTGCTAATGATCTAGTAGCTCAGACTAATGACGCTGCAGCTCAGGAGCTTCTTGCAGGTGCTGCTTCTGAGGCACCAGTTTACCAGCAGATTAAAGCTAAATTCATTGATGGTGGTGTAGGCTTTATGGCTTCTATCCTTCTATGTCTTATCCTTGGTCTTGCAGTTGCAATTGAGAGAATCATTTACCTTTCACTTTCAACTACCAACACTTCTAAACTGATTGCTAAAGTTGAGGAGGCTCTTGCTAACGGTGGCGTTGAGGCTGCTCTTGAGGTTTGCCGCAATACTCGTGGTCCAGTAGCTTCTATTTTCTACCAGGGTCTTAGCAGAATGGATCAGGGTCTAGAGGCTGTTGAGAAATCAGTAGTTTCTTACGGTGGCGTTCAGGCTGCTCAGCTTGAGACTGGTCTTACTTGGTTGTCATTGTTCATCGCAATGTCTCCAAACCTTGGTTTCTTGGGTACAGTTATCGGTATGATCGGTGCATTTGATGCTATCCAGGCTGCTGGTGACATTTCACCTATCGTTGTAGCTTCAGGTATTAAAGTTGCGTTGATTACTACAGTTGCCGGTTTGATCGTTGCTCTTATTCTTCAGGTGTTCTTCAACTACATCACTGCAAAAATTGAGGGTCTAGTTATCACTATGGAGGATGCTTCAGTATCATTGATCGACATTTTAGTAAAAGCAAAAAAATAATTTGAAATGAAACTAGTAAAATATTTATATTATTTACTACTAGCTGTTTCTGCAGTACTTATCATTGCTTTCTATGCAATGGGTACTCCTGAGACTATGGTGTCAACAATCTTGAATTGGGCATACGTACTTGTAGGCATTGCTCTTGTAAGTATGATCGTACTTCCTCTTTTCTTCAAATCAGGTAAGAAAGTTCAGAAGTCTTCATTGATTGCTTATGGCATCTTTGCAGTAGTAGTTCTTGTAGCAGTATTCTGCTCTAGCGATGCAGCACTTGAGGGTGTTACAACCAGCGTTGAGCCAACTGCTTCAGATTTGAAATTTACCGACGGTGGTGTAATGGCTGCAGGTCTTTTGATTGCTGTATCATTTATTGCAATCATTGCAGGTAGCCTAAAAAGTATGTTTAGTAAATAATAAAACCTAAAAAAGATATGGCAAAACCACTTCCAGCGTTAAATACAACTTCAACTGGTGATATTGCGTTCTTGTTGCTTATCTTCTTCTTGGTTGCCACTACAATGGATGTAGATAAAGGTCTTGACAGACGTCTGCCTCCTATGCCTGATGAGAACCAGAAACAGCAGGATATTAAGGTAAACCGTAGAAACATTGTTGTTGTTAGAATTAACGCACAAGATAGAATTTTGGCTGGTGGTACTCCTATGGATGTAACACAGGTTAAAGATAAAATCAAGGAGTTCATCCTTAACCCAGCCAATAGCGAGTCTCTTCCTGAGAAAGAGATGAAGGAGATCGAGGGATTTGGCCAGTATGCCGTTTCAAAAGGTGTTGTTTCTTTGCAGAATGACCGTGGTACAAGTTATAGCGCTTATCTTAAAGTACAGAATGAGATTGTAAAGGCGTTTAATGAGATCCGTGATGATTTTGCAATGAGCGCTTTTGGCTCAAAATACCGCGATTTGGATAAAGACCAGCAGAAGATTGTCCGTGAGGCAATTCCGCAGTCAATTTCAGAGGCAGAGCCTAAAGATGTTTCTAAAAAAAGATAATAGGAGGATATAAAGATGGCAAAATTTAGAAATAAAGGAAAGAGACAACTTGCAAGTTTCTCAATGTCTTCTACCTCTGATATTATCTTCATGCTTATCTTCTTCTTCATGGTGTCAACTACCATGCGTGAGGGTGAGAAACTGGTTATGGTAAAACTGCCAGAGGCAACAGAGACAGCAAAATTGGAACGTAAAGACTTGGCTTCTTACATTAATATTGGTACTCCTGTTAAAGACAAACAGGCTGAGTATGGTACTGACGCACGTATCCAGTTGAACGATTCTTTCAGAAACGTTTCAGATATCCGTGACTTCATTGCAGTAGAGCGTGAGGCTATGGGTGAGGGTGACCGTCCGTTCATGACAACTGTTATCAAAGCAGACGAGAATGTTCGTATGGGTATCATCAGTGATGTAAAACAAGAGCTCAGACGTTGTTCTGCTCTTAAGATTATGTACTCTGCAAGAACTGTAGATAAAGTAAGATAATCTGAAGAGTTTGAATATAAAAGAAAAGGGGTGGCTTCATTGCCACCCTTTTTTTGTATATTTGCGATTATCTAAAATATATAATTATGAGTAATTGTTTGCGTAGAATGCTGTTGGTTGCAGCGGTTGCAATAATGGCTGTTTCGTGTGGAAAAGAGAAACAGGCAAAGTATGTTTTCTATTTTATTGGCGATGGCATGGGCTTTTCACATATCTCTTTAACTGAGGGGTATAAGGCTACAGTTGAGGGGAAGATAGGGAATGAGCCCCTATGCTTTACTCAGTTTCCGGTAATGGGAATGGCTACTTCTTACTCTGCCAACAAGTACATTACCTGTTCGTCAGCGGCAGGTACGGCTTTGGCTACTGGTACCAAGACCAACAACGGCATGTTGGGCACTACTCCCGACAGCTCAAATCTCACAGCAATCTCTTACAAGATTCATAAAGCAGGTATTCCTGTAGGTGTTACAACTTCAGTTACAATAGATCATGCAACGCCGGGTGCCTTTTATGCAAATTCTACTGCAAGAAGCGATTATTACAGCATTGGAGAGCAGCTTGCAACTTCCGGGTTTGAATTCTTTGGTGGTGGCGGTTTCTACGGAGCGAAAGATAAGAGGGAGGCTGAGAAATCATTGTATGACCTTGCTGCTGAAAACGGCTATTCAATAGCTTATGGAATTGACGAATATGCTGCGGCAAAAGATGGGGCTGAAAAGATGATCCTTTTCCAGAAGATGGAGAAGAGAAACAATGATCTTCCTTATGTTACTGAGAGGCAGGAGGGTGATCTTGAACTTCCTCAGGTAGTGGAAAAGGCCATTGATTTTCTGGACAACAGCAAAGGCTTCTTCCTTATGGTAGAGGGTGGCAAAATTGACTGGGCAGCACATTCAAATGATTTGGCCGGAACAATCTTTGAAATGCTTGATTTTGACCAGGCAATTGCAGTTGCATATGAATTCTACAAGAAGCATCCCCAGGAGACCCTTATTGTAGTTACAGCTGACCATGAGACCGGTGGCGTTACCCTTGGAAGGGAAAAGGGTTATGCATATGACCTTTCAGTTGTGAAACAAGCGGAAAAGGCAACAGAAGGTACAGATGTTTCCAATTATATGAATGACATTTCAAAGGATTCCCTTTCTGTAGTGGCCAAGATAGGTTGGACAACCACATCGCATACCGGAGGGGCAGTACCGGTGTTTGCTGTAGGTGCCGGCAGTGGAATGTTTGCCGGAAGACAGGACAATACAGATATTCCAAAGAAGATCTGTAAAGCAATGGGTGTTGAATTCTAAAAACTTGATGATATGAAAAAACTGTTTGTAATTATTTTGGCAGCTCTTGTATCTGGAGCTTTGCAAGGGTGTGCAACTGAGGTTCAGGACAACACCGGAAGGGAGTTCAGAGGCGGTTGGATCCACATTGTAGGCAATACAAAAATTAAGGATATGAGCCGCGCAGAGGTTCAGGCAATGTTTGTGGAGGTGTTGGATTCCATGCAGACTGCAGGTTGCAATGCTGTGATTTTCCAGGTAAGGCCTTGCGCAGATGCATTCTACAAATCTGATGTGGAGCCTTGGAGCAGATATTTGTCGGGAGTACAGGGTGTGGCCCCTGCTGAGGAGTGGGATCCTATGGAGTTCATGATCCAGGAGAGTCATAAAAGGGGTATGGAGTTCCATGCATGGTGCAACCCGTACAGGGTTACTTTGCTTGAGGAGGATTCTTTGTGTGCAGAGCACCTCTATTTCCAGCATCCCGAGATTTTTGTAAAGCATGGCAAGCAGTTGTATTTCAACCCTGCCGAGCCGCTTTCAAGGGATTTTACAACCAAGGCAATTGCAGATATCGTAAACCGCTATGATATTGAGGCAGTCCATTTTGACGATTATTTCTACCCATATCCTATTGCAGGAGTTGAGTTCAACGATTCATTGGCATTTGAGAGATATACAACTGCACAGGGTATTGATGTGGCAGATTCTACAGAGTACCAGAGAGTGTTGGGAGACTGGAGAAGGGAGAATGTAGAGTTGCTTATCAAACAGTTGAATGATACTATAAAGGAGATAAAACCTTGGGTAAGATTTGGTATCAGCCCATTTGGAATCCACAGGAACAAGAAGGATACTCCCGACGGATCGGGCAGCAACACCAACGGCCTTTCAAACTATGATGAGCTTTATGCGGATGTTCCACATTGGGCAGAGATTGGCATCATTGATTATGTAGTGCCTCAGCTTTATTGGGAGATTGGCCATAAGAGGGCATGTTATGAGATCCTTATCAACTGGTGGAACGACACCTGGAAGAGAGGTCACCTTTACATTGGCCAGAGCGTGGGTTCATTCAGCAAGCCTGATGTGAACAACCCTGAGATTGACCAGACCGAGGCCAAGATGAAACTTGTAAGGGATCTTCCTAATGTTCACGGTAATGTGTGGTGGCCTGCATGGAGCCTTGTGAGAAACTCTGCAAATATGCAGTATAACTTGAGGACTAACTATCAGAAGGTTCCTGCTTTGATTCCTTCTTATCACTGGCTAGACAGCAAGGCCCCTAAGGGTGTTGAGGCAATTGCATCTGCAGAGGGTAAGATTACCTGGAAGCAGAATGCCCAGGATGCTGCAGATCCTATGCAGAAGTCTTTGTTCTATGCAGTATACTATTTCCCTGCAGGTGTTAAGGCAGACAAGGCGAACAAGGAGTGTCTGATCAAACTGGTTCCTGATGCTGAGTTTGATACAGCAATGAACCCTGCCCATGCAGAGGGTGGCCAGTATGTGGTTACAGTTGTTGACCGTTGCTGGAATGAGAGCAAGGGTTCACAGGTGGTTAAGTTTTAATTTGTCGGGAAGAAAAAACTAGATATATGAAGAAAATTTTTGCATTGATGCTTGCTTGTATGGTTATGGGTACCGGCCTGTATGCGCAGAAAAAATACAGTGACCACTACTACAAGAGGACTGCCCAGTTTGAGCAGGAGCGTCCGGTGAATTCAAATGATTATGTGATGTTGGGCGACTCCCTTACTGAAGGGGGCGACTGGGCCACTTTGTTTAAGGATTGGCTTCCTACAGGGATTTCTGTGGTGAACAGGGGTATTGTGGGTGATGATGCTCCGGGCATTTATGACAGGTTGCATCAGATCTTGCCGGGCAATCCAAAGAAGATTTTCCTTCTTGTGGGTGTGAATGACATCAGCCACCAGATTACTGCAGACAGTGTCCTTACAGACATTGAGAGAGTGGTTAAAACTATTAGAAAAGAGTGCCCTAAGACCAAGCTTTATATACAGTCTTTGCTCCCTTACAACTTTGACAAGTGTATCTACAAGACCATGAACAAGGTTGACAAGACCCCGGTTATCCGTGACGTGAACAAAGGTTTGAAGAAGATGGCCCGCAAGTATAATGTGAAGTTCATTTACCTTTACGATTACTTTAAGGCTCCGGGTTCTTTGCATCTTGATGCCCAGTTTACCAAAGATGGTCTGCACATTAATAAGGCTGCATACGAGATTTGGGCAAATGCTTTGAAAAAGTATGTAAAATAATTCTTAACTTTGCATCTTTAGGTTGATTAAGAAAATTTCATATAAAGATGAGTGAGATCAAAAAAATGAGAATCGCCCAGTTGCTCAGCCAGACTCCAGGTGTTGAGGTAGTGGCAAAAGGTTGGGTAAGAACCAAAAGAGGAAACAAGAACGTAGCCTTCATTGCTTTGAATGACGGTTCTACTGTAAATAATATTCAGGTTGTATGTGATGCTGCACTTTTCTCTGAGGAGCAGTTGAAGAACATCACTACAGGTGCTTGTATTGCTGTTAAAGGAGATCTTGTAGAGTCTATGGGTAAAGGCCAGAGCGTTGAGATCCAGGCTAAGGAGATTGAGATTTACGGTACAGCAGATGTTGAGACCTATCCTTTGCAGAAGAAAGGCCACAGCATGGAGTTCCTACGTGAGATTGCACATTTGAGACCTCGTACAAACACTTTCGGTTGTGTGTTGAGAATCAGGCATGCAATGGCGTTTGCCATCCACAAATATTTCAATGACAGAGGTTTCTGCTACTTGCACACTCCACTTATCACAGCAAGTGACTGTGAGGGTGCCGGTGCAATGTTCCAGGTAACCACAATGGATTTGAACAATATCCCTAAAACAGAGAACGGTGAGGTTGATTTCTCAAACGATTTCTTTGGCAGACAGACTGCACTTACAGTGAGCGGACAGCTTGAGGGTGAGCTTGGAGCTATGGCTCTTGGCCAGATCTACACCTTTGGCCCTACTTTCCGTGCTGAGAACTCAAATACTCCAAGACACTTGGCAGAGTTCTGGATGGTTGAGCCTGAGATGGCATTCTTTGAGATTGAGGACAACATGGACCTTGCAGAGGATTTCATCAAATACTGTGTGAAATATGCTTTGGACAACTGCATGGACGACCTCAGGTTCTTGAACGACATGTTTGACAAAGAGCTTATCAGCCGTCTTGAGAGCGTAATCTCAACTGAGTTTGTAAGACTTTCTTACACAGAGGGAGTTGATATCCTTCTTAAGAGCGGTGAGAAGTTTGAGTTCCCTGTATCATGGGGCGTTGACCTTCAGAGCGAGCACGAGAGATACCTTGTTGAGAAACACTTCAAGAAACCGGTTATCCTTACAGACTACCCTAAAGACATCAAGGCATTCTACATGAAACAGAATGAGGATGGCAAGACTGTAAGGGCAATGGACGTATTGTTCCCTAAGATTGGTGAGATCATTGGAGGTTCACAGAGAGAGGAGAGCTACGAGAAGTTGCAGGCACGTATTGAGGAGCTAGGTATGGATACTACCAACCTATGGTGGTACATGGATACCCGCCGCTTTGGTTCAGCACCTCACAGCGGTTTTGGTTTGGGCTTTGAGAGACTTCTTCTGTTCGTAACCGGTATGCAGAACATCAGAGACGTGATCCCATTCCCAAGAACCCCTAAATCTGCAGAGTTCTAGAATGAGCTTTCTGGATTCAAAAGAAAAGAAGACAGGATTCTATGCCACCATCATTTTCCATTTGGTGGTACTTATAATATTTCTCCTCACTGCAATCCACGGGGTTGTGAGTGAGGAGACTTCTTTTGTATTGGATTTCTCCAAGCTTGAGGAACTGGAGAAGATAGCCAAGCAGGAGGAGGTGAAGGCCCAGGCCAGCAAGGAGATTGACGATCTTCTGAGTGGTAAAATATCTCCAAACGAATACCGTAATGTTGCAGTAGACAGGAATGCCAAGCCTCTTAAGGATGACCGTTTCAAGAACCCCAACCAGGTATACGACGAGGCCCGCGAGCTTCAGCGCAAACTTGATGCCTCCCGCGCAGCCGCCATCCGTGAGCAGCAGGGAGAAGATGCAGCAACCGCAGGCAATGAGAATCTTCCCGACAGCAATGCCCCCCAATACAAAGGACCATCTGTAATATCATACTCCCTCGACGGCCGCAAGGCAATGTCACTGCCTGTACCTGCATATAAATGCCAGGGTGGGGGAGACGTGAGCATCCAGATAACCGTAAACAGAAAAGGCTACGTAACCGCAGCCTCAGTAATTGGCAATGTATCCTCATCTGACGAGTGCATTGTCAGATCCGCCATTGCAGCGGCCAAAAGAAGCCGTTTTACCGCCTCTTCTTCTGCTCCCGACAAACAGGTTGGCGAGATTGTTTATCGCTTTATAGCGCAGTAAAAATAATTTATGCGGTTTTGTTTTTAATGATCTCTATGTGCTTATCCAGATTTGTCTTATATTCATCAATTCCCAATTTTTTGCGGATACTGCTGCTGATATTATAGATATTTGTTGTCCCCATATATTGACCAATATGAACTGCTTTTAGTCCCATGGTATACAGACAGCAGAAGTCAATCTCTTTTTCTGTAAGACCTTTGTTCTGCAGATATTTTATAAAAGCAGGATAATTACCTTGTATTACCAGCTTGTTGTCTCTGATAAACTTGGTTTTGTCATTCAACATTTTTTCGAGTTCCTGTTCTGCTTTATTGGTCATGCTCCAGTCATTGAGAAGATATGCCTTAATGAATTTGTTTAGTATAGAAAGTCTGTTCTCAATAGCATTCCGGATATCTGAGTCAAGTCCTTTACTATTGTTAAGAATAATTATAAGAGTCTCTTTTTCGGCAGTAAGGTTGTTGCATAATATCTTGTAATCTTCTTTAGCTTTTATTAATGATGTATTTTCTATATCTTTGAGTTTTAGTCTATTTCTAAGCCATAGTAGTACTGCTGCCAGTACTGCAAGTAATGTGAGGAAAATGATTGCAATAATGTCTTTCCTTTTCTTGACCATTATATTGTCCAACTCCAGTTTATGACGTTCTTCAATGAATTTTGTGTCTTTTCGGAAGATTTCCATATCAGCAGAGTCGCTCAATTTTATGTACATCTTGTAATTTTCAAGGGCTGAAACTGTATTTCCGGACATTTCGTAAAGTTCTGAAGCAATAGCGTAATAGCCGGAGTTTTTCTTTGTATTTGCCTGATTATATTTATTTATAGCTTCAATCCCATTTTCATATTGATTACTCTCCAAATAATGATTTGCTATTGTGAGCCATATTGCATTTCCTGGAGGAATCAGGTCGATACATTCATCTAGAAGTTTTTCAGTTTCATTATTAGATTTGTATGTCATTGAATAATGGATCTTAACAGAATAGAATCTTATCAATTGGCTTATATCGTTTGTGTCTACAACTTCTTGCAATTCTCGTATGACATGTTCAGCTATACCAGAGGTGTCGTGTGTTATGATCAGTCCTCTAAGTGCCTGTGTGAGGGAGTTAAAATATGAACTTTGCTTATAGCATTTTTTAAATTGCTCGGAGGCTTTCATCATTTCTTCAGAAAATTTCTCAAACTCATAAATCTTGTTGTGTATTTGAGCTTTAGCAAATAGCATTCTTCCAACGGTCAAATAATCAGTTGTGTTATTGCTACTTTTTAGACCATGTACAAAAGACTCCATTGCCTTTTCATCATTTCCACCATTGCTATATATTCTTCCCATATAATAATAAGTGCGCAATTTCTCAGTCTCATTTCCTTTTTTTAGATAATAGTCTATTGCTGGTTGCAGAATGGAAAAATCAGTTTTGTCAATATAGTTCTTGTCCAAGGCTATTGAGTATAGTAGAGAATGATGAGCTTTCTGTTTATCTGCTTGTAATTTTGACATATTGATATTTTCCAGAACAGCAAGTGCGCTATCTGGCCTGTCTTCTATAAAGGATTCAACTTCATCAAGCAAATACGATATACTATTATGTTCAGTAATGCATGAATGAATACATAAGCATAAAAAAAGTAAAACGGTTGTCTTTTTCATAAGTTTAATCAATCTCTCTTAGAACAAATATAACCATATATAAGTGATATTCCATTATTTTATGTTAGAAATACATCAACTGAGAGTTTGATGAATTTAATAAAAAATTCATGATGTAATAATCAGTAAACCAACATATTAGATGTTTGGTATTTTTTGTGGCTGAGAGTTTTGTTAAGTATTTTTGTACAAAGGAAAACTGATATAAAAATATTATAGAATATGCGCAATCAACATTTTCAGATACTTGGTATATTTACATCATTCTTATTGCTTTCTGTTTCATATTCATTATTAGCCCAAGAGGTTAATAATAAGCCTGTGCAGATGTTTCACAATTGGTCAAGACTACTTTCGCCAGAGAAGGTGTACCTGCATACTGATAAGGATGTCTATTTTGCTACGGATACGATCTGGTTTAGCGGATATGTTGAGAATGCTTCATATGCAAGTGAGTTTGAGGAATCAAACTATATCTATGTGGAGTTGATCAGTAATCAGCTATATAGAGATGAAAATAGCTTGTCAAATTATGCGAAGTATAGTCAAGATGTAGTTGTGAGAAAGAAAATAAGAAGAATAGGAAATAATTTTCAAGGTCATCTTGTAGTTCCCGAGATGAACTCAACGGGCAGGGCTATTATAAGGGCATATACGTACTGGATGCTTAACAGACCAACAGAATATATGTTCTACAAGGAGTTGGAAATTACCAATCCAATGAAGGATAATCTTGTATCAGCGATGCAAAAGGGTGATGTGAAATATAAACAGGACTATTTGCGAATAGGAGAACTTTCGCCTGATGAGAAGCTGAAGATTGAGGCCAAGGAGGAAAAAGTGCAGGACCGTTATGATGTTCAGTTTTTGCCAGAAAGTGGCAATATATTGTCGGGAAAAGAAAATGTGTTGTTTGTGAAGGCAATAGGCAAAAATGGGGCTGGTGTAAGTATATATGGAGAGATATCAGATTCAAATGATAATGTGGTTGTGCAATATTCAACAGATTCCTTGGGATTTGGAAGGGTTGTTATACCATCAACGTTTTATGGACAACTCCGTGCAACAGTTATTGATTCTTCCGGTTACCAAGGAAAGCCAGTGAGATTACAGCATCCTGTTTTGGCAGGTGTTACGATAAATGGTAGATTTTCCATTATGGGAGGAGTTACTGAGTATACAGATAGGGATGTGGCAACATTTGTAATCAATACGACCGAAAGTGTTCTTCCGCACCAGTTGAAAATATTTTTTCATAACGGTTCAGAGGTATATTATAGCAGAAATATTGTCAATCCTACAGAAACTGTAGTTCTGGCACTTAAACCTCTTCCTCCAGGCATACATACAGTTTCAATTATTGATTCTAAAGGGAATGTCTTTGCAGAACGTCCGTTTATAGTGTTGCCACAGGGGAAGGAGCTTATGAGTATACAATCTGATAAACAGAGATATAAGAAGAGAGAGCATGTAGATGTGAAGATACATTTACCTGCGGATTTGATGGACAATACAGCCAACTTTTCTGTTGCAGTGACGGATATTGGATTGTCTGAAAATTCTGAGAGAACCAGCATGCAATCCTATATGTTATTAAAAAGTGAGGTAAAAGGGTACATTGAGGCAATAGATTGGTATTTTAATGACACCATTCCTCTATCCATAAGGATGCATAGGGCTGATAAGCTACTGCAGACTCAAGGGTGGCGCTATTATGATTTTGGGGAGATTGTACAAGGAAGGAGTGAGATTCCATATTTTGGAAGAGAATATACGCAGACATTGTTTGGGAAGGTAGTAAATCCCATAGGACTTACTAAAAAGGCAACGGTTTCATTTTTGGCGCCATCTATAAATTTTAAGGCAATGGGACAGATAGACTCTGGATATTTTGTATTAAGAGATATTTCTTTTCCTGAGAATACAAGGTTTATAGTTAGTGCTGTAGGTAAGAACGGAAGGAGCCAGAATCATATGCCTATCCTACAGAATGATTATTTTGCCCCTATATTCAGTTATCCGATCCGGACAGAACCGGTAATATATTCTGATACTTTAAAAGATGTAGTGAAGCAGATTTATTATTCCAATGATGACGGAGATCATCAGATGTCGTTTGAATTGGACCCAGTTGTTATCAAGTCCCTAATGATAACTCCTAAAAACTCGCCTTCCCCAATTCCCAATTATCCAATTCAGAGGGAATGGTTCAGAGATACTTTGGATATGAAAGCGTATGCAAGAAACTATACTGTCAGTGCTTATGTTACGGCTACATATCCTGGAGTACATGAGACTCAAGGTGGTATATTGCCAGATGTTGCAATGCCCATTTACCTGGAGGATCGTACACCTGAAGAATGGCCAGGAGACGCACACCCTAGGGGGATTCCAGCTGGCTCTCTTATTGGAAAATATTTATCGCCAGCTTCGTTCAAGACTCAAGACAAAACAGCACCTATATTACGTCCAAAACGTTTAGGTGTAGTTCTGGTCTATTTGAACGGAAATTTTGTTTATCCCGAGGAGGCTGTTCACACTGTGCTTTCTATGCCTTTGTCTGAAGTGGAGTCCATTATATATGTATCTGGCTTAAATGCCTCTACTTTTCAGCCAAGTTTTTCTTCTGGAGATATATCGTCATTCCCGGTTCTTATGGTTAGGACTAAACCTCACATAAGAACGGATGCCATTCCTTATAATGTTTCCAGTGATTATCCGTTGGGATGGCAAAAACCAGCAAAGATGTATTCTCCGAGATATGATAATGCTGAATCCCGCAAAAATAAGATTGTAGATAATAGAATTACCCTTTATTGGAACCCATCGATACAATTTGACAGTGAAGGAGTCGCATATATTAGTTTTTATACTTCGGATTCAGATTCAAACTATAGGGTGGAGGTTGAAGGACGTTCTGCAGCAAGGCAGTACCACTATGCGGAGAAGATCATTGAGAGGGTTAAGGAGAGTACTCCGGCAAAGAAGAAATAGAGGCTCATGCAGATGATGGGAAAGTTGTTCAGGACAGACTATATGGCGCTGCTGTATTGTCTGTATGCGGCAGGTCATTTATTGGTTGGCGGAGCAGCCGCAAGCCCGGAGTTTATCTTCAAATGGGGTGCATTGCTGTTGGCTTATATAGTTTGCAGGGTTATTGTTTCTCCAACAGTTTTCATTTGTCTGATAGTGGCAGGTGGAATATACGAGGCTGTTTTGGGAGTTCTGCAGATTGCAGGGGCTGCTGAAATAGCCTCTCCTCTGTTTGGGATTACAGGAAGTTTCTTCAATCCCGGTCCCTATGCAGGATTTCTTGCCATAGCCGTTTTGAGTGCACTGTCTCTTGGGGTAATTTGCCTGAGAAAGAAAATCAAGTGGTACAGGACTCTATTTGCAGTGTGTGTAATCTCAGCTGATGACCAGAAGAGGCGACAGACAAGACCCCGTAATGGCCACCCTCGGTCTGGAGCAGAAAGTGTACCCTTCCCTTAAAAGGGGAAAGCGACACTTGGTAATCTACTATATACTACTACCATCAAAGTCCAGAATTTTTATAATACTAAAAAGGGATAATTCCGTTATATTTTAGTCCCAACCCATAAAACGAGATCATTTCCGCTATATAATTTCACTTTAGATCTGATAATATTGTATTTATTATTAACTATTCCCCAATATGGAGGAAATATTTTCAATGGTGGCCTTTTGTCAGAAAAGATAATTTTCATTAATAATGTCTTATGATAAACGGAATTGGTTGTACCTATTTCTATTTTTGAAATTTCTCTCCAATCATAATGAAGAATTTCGGCATCTTCTGGAAACTGAGATTTTAAACCATTCCATTTTGCTAAATGAATCCCATTCTTGTCAATTTTTACATACTCCATCTCTTTTATTGTCCAATAAATTTCTAATAAAGCGATGACTAAACCTATAAAAAACAATATAAATGCACACCAATCTTTGATATAGGCGCTACTGATTATAAATACTACAAAATAAATAGACATAATAGTAATCAGTACTTTAAAATTAACTCTTATAATATAGTTGTCGTTATCCATTTGATGATTTGTTTGATTTTGTAGGAAAACTTTCTTCTAACACAATAATAGGAATGTCATATATTTTAGTTAAGATATTTATTAGATATTTATCCCCCTTTTTAAGCTGTATATCAAAGACCCTATGTAATAGTAACCGTTGCCGTTGTTGTCCTCCACTGCAACTTTTGTCCCATCTGCGCTGAAACTGTAAACTATCGTGCCGTTAGGCCCCGTTACCGTCTTTGGCAAGTTAATGAAATTATACGACAGTTGCAACTCTTAAAAAGCAATCACCCTCATGATAACAATAGTGCTCCGTGAGGGTGTGATAAGAATTTACAATTTCTTGATTCTTTTAATAACAGGGCTTAAAATGCAATAATACAAAATCAAACTTCCAGGCAACATGTATATTAAAAGTGTAAATACTCTGTTTATATCAGGAACCCAAATTTTGGAATCCATAGGAATTTTAGTTATCGTAGGCATATCGTAAATGATAGGCCATTTTATAGAGATACATATTAGGAATATAATTCCTGCACCTGTAATCACTTTAAACATGGCTTTACCCCATTTAAAGTATCTATACCATTGGTATACCCAACAATAGTATAAGATAAAAACTTCTGTATGAACTAAATACATATCTTCTATATGTAGAGCAATTATTGTCATACCAATAACAGATACAATAATTGTATATCCAAATAAACAATAACACAGTATTTCACCTAGTATAATTAGAAATAAATTCCTCAAAAAACGTTTATATTCCATAGAATTTGATTTTATTGCTACTGAGTAGGCTGCTATGAAGATACAGAAAATTATTGAATATTGAAAAATACACAACCGGACAGGTGTATGGGATGTTGGATATGTAAGAAAAGGAAAGAGAGCGGCCTAATAAAATGAGCCGCTCCCCGAGTCAAATAGTTTTTCAAGTAGTGTGTTTTGTGTAGTTTATACGGCTTGCTGGCCCGCCTCAATTCTGCGCAATGCTTCCTCTTTACCTACAAAGTAGATGATGTCTGCAATGCCCAACCCTTTTGCCTGGCCAACGAAGAACAGGCGGAGGGTATTCATCACTGCACCCATTTTCCACTCGTTCTCCTTGATGTATCCTGTAAGTTTCTCTTCAATTGCGTGTACGCACTCGGCTTTTGGAGTATCGCCTGCGGTGGCAAACTCTTTAATGTCCATTGCTGCAATGAAGGCTTTGACTTTCTCTATGATCTCCATTGTCTCAGGGGTACAGAACTTCTTTACATCGTTCTCTGCGTAAGCAGTAGGGGCAATGAAGAAGTAGCTGCAGATATCCCAGAAATCAGCAACAAAGTGTGCTCTCTCCTTAATGAGGCCGCAAAGTTGCTCAACAAATGCCATAGGGTATTTGCCGGTATCAACACCTTTCTCCTCAAGGATAGGGATAAACTGCTCTGCCAACTGTGCATCTGTCTGTTTTCTCAAGTACTCCTGGTTGAACCATTTTGCTTTGTCGGCATTGAATTTTGCACCTGATTTGATTACTCTCTCAAGAGAGAATACCTTTACAAGCTCATCAATTGTAAAGAGCTCCTGCTCTGTGCCGGGGTTCCAGCCAAGTAGGGCAAGAAGGTTCACAAATGCCTCAGGGTAGTAACCGTCCTCTCTGTAGCCGCGGCTTACCTCACCCTCAGGGTTAACCCATTTTAGAGGGAATACAGGGAATCCTAGGCGGTCGCCGTCACGTTTGCTCAATTTGCCTTTTCCGTCAGGTTTCAAAAGCAATGAAAGGTGAGCAAAGCGAGGCTGCGAGTCTGTCCATCCGAATGCCTTGTAAAGCATATAGTGCAAAGGAAGTGAAGGAAGCCACTCCTCACCGCGGATTACCTCGGTAATCTCCATAAGGTGGTCGTCCACGATGTTTGCAAGGTGGTATGTTGGAAGCTCGTCTGCACGTTTCCAAAGTACCTTGTCATCCAGGGTATTGGTGTTTATCTCAATATGGCCACGGATAAGGTCGTCCATCTTTACAATCTCGTTCTCAGGGTTTTTGAAACGGATTGTCCAGTTGGTTGTGGTCTCAAGAAGCTTTGCCACCTCATCTGCAGGGAGTGTAAGGGAGTTTTTAAGTTCCTTACGGGTCTGGTAGTTGTAGATGAAGTTCTGTTTGTTGGCCTCAGCCTCCTTTCTTTTTGCGTCAAGCTCCTCTGCGGTATCAAATGCATAGTAAGCGTAGCCGTTCTCAATAAGTTTCTCGGCATATGCCCTGTAGATGGGCTTTCTCTGCGACTGGCGGTAAGGGGCATGAGGGTGTCTCTCAGATGGAGTCTCAACTACGTTGCCCTCTGCGTCAACTCCCTCGTCGGGAATAATGCCGCACCAGTTCAATGAGTCAATGATGTATTTCTCTGCGCCAGGGACAAATCTCTGTGAATCGGTATCCTCAATACGGATAATGAAATCACCGCCTGCCTGTTTGGCGTAAAGGTAGTTGTATAGTGCAGTTCTTACACCTCCCATATGTAGGGGGCCTGTTGGACTTGGTGCGAACCTTACTCTTCTTTTTCTTTCTGTCATAATTCTAGTCAATTGGGATGCAAATGTACTAATTTTCTGTTATTCCCGACAATTTCTTGTTTCTTCTTATATACGCAGGAACCCTCTCAAGTTGGCTGATGTCATCGGATGGCTCAAGGATAAGCGCAGGCTTGCCTTCAGGCTTGATGTAGACCTGTTTTTCTGTGGTTACAGGTTCTGCAACTTTTTCCTCCGGCTCCTTGTTGCCAGGGTCGTTTATTATCCAGGTATCACCTTCAAGTGTCTCATCAGGCATCTCAATCTGAGGAAGGCTGTTTATCTCAAATCCGGTGGCTACAATGGTAACACTGATCTTCTTGCCTATGTTAGGGTCGTATACCACACCTCGTTTGAATTTGTTGAACACTCCTCCGGTGTAGCTGCGTACCTGCTCCATAATTTGCGAAAGCTCGGCCATTGTAAGACCTCCATCCTCTTTACTTGAGGTGATGTTTACAAGAACGCCTTTTGCGGTAGTAAGGTCACAGTCGTTCAAAAGAGGGGAGTCGAGGGCTTTCTGCACGGCGTCAATTGCCCTGTCCGGGCCTTCAGCCTCACCCATACCCATGATTGCCATACCGCTGTTGTTCATAACCATCCTCACATCTGCAAAATCCACATTGATGAAACCGGGACGGTTGATGATGTCTGCGATACTTTTTACAGCGGTACTCAGTACCTCGTCGGCCCTTGGGAAGGCATCGAATATGGTAAGTTCTCCAAATACATTGTAGAGTTTCTGGTTGTCAATGATAAGGAGACTGTCTACATGTTTCTTGAGTTCATGTATTCCAAGTACGGCACGTTTGATGAAATCGTGTCCTTCATCGCGGAAAGGTAGGGTTACTACCGCTACGGTAAGTTTGCCCATCTCTTTTGCAACCTGTGCAATTACCGGTGCAGCACCGGTTCCGGTACCACCGCCCATACCTGCAGTGATGAACACCATCTCTGTGTTGCCCTGCAGGGATTTGCGGATTTCCTCAATGGATTCTGTTGCCGCTTTGCGGCCTTTCTCAGGGTCGCAACCTGCTCCGAGGCCTTTGGTAAGGTCTGATCCCAAGCGCAAAGTTTCGGGAACCTGGCTTGTTTTCAATGATTGCATATCTGTATTGCAGATCATGAAGTCCACATCCTTTATGCCCTGGCGGTACATCTCAGATACCGCGTTGCATCCGCCACCGCCTACACCAATAACCTTAATGATGTTCTGGCTCATGTCCCATCCGTCGGGAACAATAGTTAGATCTTCCATAATTATGCCTCGTTATCGTTGAATACGTTATCTGATTTTATTGCTCCAAAGAAGCCGCTGAGTTTTTCTCCCCAACTTGGGCTTTTCTTGGCAGCCTCTTTAGGCTCATCCTTTGCAGGGAGTTCATTTTTCTCATCCTTTACAAAGCCGCTTGCTGCCTCTTTCTTTGCAGGTGACGGGGTAGTTGTCCTGAAAGCCCTGCCTTTTTTCTCCATCTTCTCAAGCTCTGCAAATCCCATGATTACAAGTCCCACAGCTGTTGATATGGACGGTCTGTTTATATTTACATCCACTTCTGAGAGTGTTCTCATTGGGTAGGCCAGTTTGGCATCCATGCCAGTGATGAATTTTACAAACGGCTGGAGATTTGCAAGATATGATGATCCTCCGGTTATTACCAGACCGGCTGTGATTTTGTCTCTGTAGCCAGACTTTTCTATCTCGTACATTGCAGCCTCAATTATCTCTTCTACCCTTGATTCAATGATCTCTGCAAGGTTCTTCACATGGATATATTTGTCTTCCCTTCCCCCAATGCCAGGAATCTTCACCTGTTTGTCGGGAGCAGTTGAACTCATGCATGAGCCCCTCTCCACCTTAAGCTGTTCTGCCACTCTTGAGGATACTCCGCAGCCCTGTTTTACATCCTCAGTGATGCAGTTGCCGCCAAATGGGATAACTGCTGCATATCTTATTGCATTCTCGTGGATTATTATGAGGTCTGTTGTGCCTGCGCCAATATCAAGCAATGCTACACCAACCTCTTTTTCGTCTTCTCCAAGTACAGCCATTGCAGAGGCAAACGGGCCAAGATAGGTGCCGGATACGTTCAGCCCTGCTCTTGAGAGCACGTTTTTCCTCAGTTGTGATGATGTCTTCTTGCCTGTGAAGAGCTTGAAGTTTGAGTAGATCTGTTTTCCAATCATTCCTACAGGCTCATTGTTGCCCATGAAGTCATCAATGTTGTATGATTGCGGTACAGCATGGATAACCTCATCACCATCGGTGGAGAAATTGGTGTACATTGCTTCGGTTATCTGCTCAATCTCTTCAGGTGTTATGTATTCGTCGGGATTAACCCTTGTGGTCTGGTTTGTTCCCTGGATGCATTTTATTCCCTGTCCTGCTATTCCAATGAATACGTCATTGATCTGTTCTCCAATGGCATTTTCCACGTTTCTGATTGTGGGCATCATTGAATCAAGGGCAGACTGGATGTTTATCACCTCACCTCTGCTTATGCCCTTGGTAGGGGCTTCGCTCATGGCGATGATCTTTATTCCGGCATCTGTCTTCTCTCCAACAAGACACACAACCTTGGAAGTTCCCAAATCTATGGCTGCAACTAGTTTTCTCATAACTCCAAGAGATTATTTTTTGTTCTTTTTATTGTTTGTACTGCAAATTATCTGGTCTTTGTATTTCAGGTTCACTGCGCTGTATTTGTCCCATCCCTCGGCCGGCACAATGTGCTTGTAGAATGTGTACAGCTTGTTGAACTTGTTCTCTATGTCTGTAAGCTCCCCAAAAATTATCTTGTGGTTTCCAATTCTTGGCGAGAGTATTATTTCCCCTTTGTCATCTACATATATCTGCTCAATCTGTGCACTCCAGAAAGGGTCGCCGCTGAGGTAGTTGCCAAGCTCCATCATCCTTCCCAGCCAGTTGGTGTCATCTTCCTGGGCCTTTCCCCTGTGCCCGTCGTTGAGGGTAAACGGAATGTTTCCGCTTACAATGGGCACATACGAGGTAAACGTAGGTACCAGCGGAAAGATGTACTGCGTCTCATCTACGTAGAAACCTCCGTTGCTGCTCTGTATCCTCAGTACCGGCTTGCGCTGGGTGATGTTGATGTTCATGTGGCCGCTTCTGGTAATGCTTACCTGAGACTCCTTTATGGCGTTTTTCTGGTTGAGCAGTTTCTCTATCAGGTGGGTATTTATCTTCTCCACCGGCATTCCTATGCTTTTGCCGTTGAACCCGTCTATGATCCCAATTACTTCGTCCCTGGTTACAAATCTGTTGCTGGCACTGTCGAGAAGAGTGACTGTCACCTCCTTGCACAGCTGTGACGGCATACCTTCCTTATAGAGCTTCTCTGCAAAGAAAAAATAACACCCTATTGCCCCAAAGGCAACGGCAACAACAAAATATATGAGAACCTTCTTCAGCATCTTATTTTATCCTCTCCTTCAACATTTCTTCTATAGGTACAATGAGCCTGTCAATGTCGCCGGCACCAAATGTAACCATAATGTCAATATCCCTTCCTCTGAGGTATTCCAGCGCCTCCTCCTTTTTGAGGAGAACCTTATTCCCGACAGTTACATCCTTGAAGATTATCTCTGAGGTAACCCCCTCAATAGGGAGCTCCCTTGCAGGATAGATGTCAAGCAGGATAAGCTCATCCAGCATGCTCAGGCTCTGGGCAAACTCCGGCGCAAAGTCCCTTGTCCTGGTGTACAGGTGTGGTTGGAACATTGCGGTAATCTTCCTTCCCGGGAACATGTTCCTGATGGAGGTGATGGCAGAACTGAGTTCCTGCGGATGGTGAGCGTAATCATCTATGTATGCAATCTGAGGGGTGTTGATATGGATGTCAAACCTTCTCTCCACACCCTGGAAAGCGGCCAAAGCCTCTTTTACCTTCTGTGGCTCCACGCCTCCCAGCATTGCTGCTGCGGCAGCTGCAATTCCGTTCTCTACGTTTACCCAGCCGGGAATTCCAACTGTACATCCTTCAAGTATACCGGCAGGTACAGTCTCACCCTTGAGGGTGGTGAACTGCGGGTATACAAGGTCAAACCTGAAATATCCCCCCTGCTGGAGTTCTGTATTGCGCGGGCAGAAGTCTGCCTCCTCCCTGAACGAATAACTGTATACCTTTGCCTTTACGTTGCTCAAGTCTAGGGTTACACCTTTCTTGAGGATCAGTGCACCATCCTCCTTTATCTGTCCTGCAAACTCTGCAAATGCATCCCTGATGGTGTTTACATCGCCATAGATATCAAGGTGGTCTGCATCAGTTGAGGTGATGATTGCCACATCCGGGAACAGCTGCAGGAATGAACGGTCAAACTCATCGGCTTCAGCAACAAGCACCGGATTCTTGCTCAGCAGCAGGTTGGTGTGGTAGTTCTTGGAAATGCCTCCCAGAAATGCCGAGCAACCTTCACCCGAGTGGGTGTAAAGGTGCGAGAGCAAAGTACTGGTAGTGGTCTTGCCATGTGTGCCTGCAACGCCAAGACATTTTTGGGTTGATGCTATCTCGCCAAGTGCACGGGAACGTTTGATAAGCCTGTATCCCTTCTGCTGTACATAAACAAGCTCCTCCATATCTTTTGGTATGGCAGGGGTGTATATTACAAGGGTCTCTTCAATATCTGCAGGTATAGCCCCAATGCAAGGGGAGAAGTGGATCTTTATCCCCTCCTTCTCAAGATTGGCGGTAAGCTTGCTTGGTGTGCGGTCGTATCCGCTCACATTATATCCTGCATGGTTATAGTAACGGGCTATTGCGCTCATTCCTATACCTCCAATTCCTATGAAATATACGTTCTTCATCCTATTTCTCTGCAAGTTTCAGGCATTCCTGTGCAATTGTTGCTGCTGCATCCTTCTTTGCAAGTGTGCCTATGTTCTTTTCCAATTCCTTTATTTTGGCTTCATCCTTCAAAAGTGCCTCAAGGCATGGGAGAAGTTCTTCTGTTGCTGCAGCGTCCTTTACTATCATTGCAGCACCTTTGTTTACCAGTGCCATTGCATTATGGGTCTGGTGGTCTTCTGCAACCATAGGGGACGGTACAAATACGGTGCATTTCTCTGCAACGCACAACTCAGATATGGTACCTGCTCCGGCGCGGCTTACAACCACGTCTGCCACTGCGTATGCAAGGTCCATCCTTTGTATGAAGTCTGAATAATATACCCCTTCTGTCTCTTTTCCTTTCATAAAGGCATCAATCTCCTCCTTGTATATCTTGCCGTGCTGCCAGATTACCTGGTAATCATTCTCCCCTCCAAAAAGTTTCCCTTCTGCTACGGCCTTCTTCATGCACTCATTCAGTGTGCGGCATCCAAGGCTTCCTCCAACAACAAATACAGTTTTTTTGCGTGGAGAAAGTTTGTAGTATTCATAACCCTGTGCCTTCTGCTCAGGTGTGGCTTTGTCAATGTCTTTTCTGATAGGGTTTCCTGTGTTGAGGATTCTTTCTTTGGGGAAGAACCTCTCCATTCCGTCGTATGCCACACATATCTTTGCAGCATCCTTTGCGTTCTTGCGGTTTACAAGTCCTGCAAAGGAGTTCTGCTCCTGAAGCAGTACCGGAACTCCCATCTTTGCTGCGCTTCCAACTATTGCTGCGCTGGCATAACCGCCAACTCCAACAACCAGGTTGGGCTTGAATTCCCTGATTATCTTTTTTGCAAGGGTTTTGCATTTGAGGTAATCAATGGCAACGGAGATGTTGGAAGGGGAATACAGCGGGCGCTTGAGGCCTCTGGCAGGAATACCCTTTATCTCATATCCTGCTGCAGGAACCTTTTCCATCTCCATTTTGCCAAGTGCACCTACAAACAGTATCTGCGCCTGAGGCCTTGCCTCCTTTATGGCATTTGCTATGGATATGGCAGGGAAGATATGTCCTCCTGTACCTCCTCCGCTTATTATTACTCTTAAATCCTTTTTCATCTCCTTTATTTGAACTGGTCTCCAGGACCCATTATTTCATATTCTTTATTATCTTCATCCTTAACCGTTGCAGGGGTTGGTTCAGACCCAATCTGAGCTGCAACAGGTGCGGCTGCAAGCTGTTTTTTCTGTGAGTTCACATCAATGGTACGGCTCACAGAGAGGATTATTCCAAATGCACAGCTGAGGATTACAAGTGAGGTTCCTCCAAGGCTCAGCAGCGGCAGCGTGTGTCCGGTAACCGGAAGATAGCCTACATTTACCAGTATGTGCAGGGATGCCTGAATGGTTATGAGCATTCCCAGACCGGCAACGGTAAGGGCGGTAAATACCTTCTTGCAGTTCTTTACCAGTATGATGCACCGGAACAGGAACCACATGTAGAGCAGTATTACACCTATTCCACCAACAAGGCCGTATTCCTCAATTATAATTGTGAAGATATAGTCTGAGTAAGGGTGGGGAAGGAAGTAGCGCTGTGTGCTTTTTCCCGGACCTTTTCCCAATACTCCAACAGATGATATGGCAACCTTAGCCATGTCTGCCTGATATGTCTTGTCTGCCTGTTTCTGTTTCTCCTCTGCCGACATGCTTTCTTCAATCTCCACACCCTTGGTGAATTTTGTGAGTCGGCTCATTGCTGTGTCAAGCCTTGAGAAAAGGGTAAGACCGCAAAGGTGAAGGATTATGATCAGAAGCAACGCTCCCGCTGCAATTCCTCCGGCTTTGAAGATATAGTTCCATTTTACCCCTGCAATTATAAGCATGAGGAGGCTGATGAGTCCTACAAACAGCGCAGCGGAGACACTACCTATAAGGATGAGTACACAAGTGACTCCCACCGGGATGATTATCCTTATGAGAAACTCCTTGAACGTGTCGAGCCGGGCTACTTCAAGCGCCCTTGCAAGATAGAGCACAATGGCAATCTTGGCCATCTCCGTGGGCTGGAATGTGGTGAATCCTATGTCTATCCACCTTTTGGCACCATTGATTTCAACTCCTATTATTGGGGTGAGGGCCAACAATACCACACTTATGCCAAGGGCTATGTTTGCCAGACCCCTATACCATCCCAACGGTATCTTGTAGCATATGTACAGGGCTACAAGTCCCATGAAAACAAACTGTATCTGTTTTATGAGGAACGCAAAGTTTGTAGTCTTTTCCTTGTATGCCAGTGAGCTGCTGGATGAGTAGATAAGGGCAATGGAAATGAGTGACAGCAGGAATACCACTGTCCATATCACCTTGTCCCCATTGAGCCTGCTCAGCATCGACTCACGTTTCTCTGTTGTTGCGTTCTCCATATTCTTATTACAAATTCCTTACGGCTTCTTTAAATTGTCTTCCTCTGTCTTCGTAGCTCTTGAAAAGGTCGAAGCTTGCGCAGCATGGTGAGAGCAGCACTGTCTCGCCGGGCAAAGCCAGTTCATATGCCTTTGCGACGGCATCCTGTGCAGACTGTACGTCAAGTATCACGTCAACCTTGTCTGCAAAGTTCTCATGCAGTTTCTCATTGTGGAGTCCCATGCAGATGAGTACCCTTACCTTGTCCTTTACAAGATCATAAAGAGGGGAGTAGTCATTGCCTTTGTCCTTTCCTCCTGCAATCCATACCACTGGCGTTGTCATGCTGTCAAGTGCGTACCATGCGGAGTCCACATTGGTGGCCTTGGAGTCATTGATGTACATCACATCCCTTATCTTGAGCACTTTCTCCATCCTGTGCTCAACTCCGGTGAATGTCATCAGACTCTCGCGGATCACTTTCTTGTCTATTTTTATGGCTTTTGCCGCAATTGCAGCCGCCATTGAGTTGTATACGTTGTGTTTTCCCTGCAGTGCGAGTTCCTTAAGGTACATGAAATCCATGTCGCCGTTCACTTTTACACACATCTTGTCGTCCTGCAGATATGCACCCTCTTCAACCTGCTGTTTCTGCGAGAATGGGAGCATCTTGGCCCTTGACACTATCTTCTCAAGTTCCCCAATGGTTACAGGGTCATCCTGGCAGAAGATAAAACAGTCTTCCTCCTTCATGTTTCTTGTTATGCGGAACTTTGAGTTTACGTAGTTCTGCATTTTAAAATCGTAGCGGTCGAGGTGGTCTGGTGTAATGTTCATAAGTATGGCAATGTCTGCCTTGAACGTGTACATCCCGTCCAGCTGGAAGCTGCTAAGTTCCAATACGTAGTAGTCATAGTTGCATGTAGCCACCTGGTATGCGTAGCTCTGGCCAATGTTGCCTGCCAGTCCTACATTCAGCCCCGCATTCTTAAGCATGTAATAGATGAGCGAGGTGGTGGTGGTCTTTCCGTTGCTGCCTGTTATGCATATCTTCTTTGCAGAGTCATATCTTCCTGCAAATTCAATTTCAGAGATGATGCTTATCCCCTTTTCCCTTGCTGCAACAAGAAGAGGGACATTGTCGGGAATACCCGGACTTTTTATAATCTCGTTGGCGTTGAGGATTTTCTCCTGGGTGTGGCCACACTCTTCCCACTCAATCTCCCATTTGTCAAGCATGGCTTTGAACTCTTCCTTAATTGGACCATTGTCGCTTAGGAAGACATCAAATCCCTTCACTTTTGCAAGAACGGCTGAACCTGCGCCGCTCTCTCCGCCACCAAGAACAACAACTCTTTGCATGATTAACGTATTTTAAGTGTTATGATTGTTATTGCACAAAGCAAAATGGTTATAATCCAAAATCTTACTACAATCTTTGCCTCAGGCCATGCCTTCTCGGGTTTCTGGATAAGGGCAGGCATTCCCTCTTTCTGGAAGTGGTGGTGCAGAGGGCTCATCTTGAATATTCTGTGTCCCTCGCCGTATTTCTTCTTGGTATATTTGAAGTAATATCTCTGCATGATAACAGAGAGGCTCTCCACCAAAAAGATACCGCACATTACCGGAATAAGGAGCTCTTTTTTGAGGATAATTGCTGCAACTGCAATGATTCCTCCCAATGCAAGGCTTCCTGTGTCACCCATGAATACCTGGGCAGGGTAGGTGTTGTACCAGAGGAATCCCACAAGGGCACCAATGAATGCCGACATGAAGATTACCACCTCTCCACTGTGGGGAATGTACATTATATCAAGGTATGAAGCATATATTGTGTTTCCCGACAGGTATGCAAGGATTGCAAGGGTAATTCCAATGAAGGCGGAAACACCTGTAGCAAGGCCGTCCATGCCGTCTGTAAGGTTTGAACCGTTTGATACGGCGGTGATTATGAAGATGATTGCCGCCACATATATTATTCTGGTAAAGATCTCTCCAAATTCCCCGTCAAACGGACTCAGCCATGAATAGTCAAACTGGTTGCCTTTGAAGAAAGGGATATTTGTGAGGGTTACATCAAGGTTGGTCTGCTCGCTCATGCAAAGTGCAATTCCCACTACAAGTCCTAGGGTTACCTGTCCTATGATCTTGTATTTGCCGCTCAAGCCGTCCTTGTTCTTCTTGAATACCTTTATTGAGTCATCCAGGAATCCTATGAGCCCCAACCAGACTGCCGATACTATAAGCAACTGTACATAGATGTTGGTAAGGTTTCCGAACAGCAGCGCCGGAATGAGGATTGACATGATGATGATGATACCTCCCATTGTAGGGGTACCTTTCTTCTGCATCTGACCCTCAAGACCCAGATCCCTGATCTCCTCTCCAATCTGTTTCTTCTGCAGTTTCCTGATGATTCTCGGACCGGCATACAATGCCACAAGCAAGGCAGTCATCAGGGCTATAAGAGACCTGAAGGTGATGTACTGCATCAGTCCTATTCCCGGAAAGTCCACTCCCGAGTTGCTCAAGTATTCAAACAGGTGGTATATCATTTCTTTCTTCCTTTATCAGTTTTTTGCCTCCTTCTGCATCATGAAGGATTCTTTTATTATCTCTTTGTCGTCGAGGTGGTGTTTCACTCCACCTATTATCTGGTAATCTTCGTGTCCTTTACCGGCTACAAGGATGATTGATCCCGGTTTTGCGGTAAGGATTGCGGTGCGGATAGCCTCGGTCCTGTCGGGAATAAAAAGGGATTTTGCTTTTCCTTTTATGTCCATTCCGGCCTTTATGTCTGCAATGATTTCCAATGGGTCCTCAAATCTTGGGTTGTCTGAGGTAACTATCACCCTGCCGGCATATTTTGTTGCTATGGCTCCCATTTCAGGCCTCTTGGTTTTGTCCCTGTTGCCTCCGCATCCGAATACGCATACAAGGTCTCCCTGAGGCTCCAGCTCCTGAAGTGTCTTGAGAACATTTTCAAGGGCATCTGGTGTGTGGGCGTAGTCCACTGCTGCAATGATGTCGTCCTCTCCCTTGAAGTACTCAAGCCTTCCCGCTACAGACTGAAGCCTGCTCATTGCTGTTATTGTCTCCTCCTCCTTGGCTCCCAACAGCATTGCAGTTCCGTATACTGCTGTAAGGTTTGCCGCATTGTGGGTTCCTATGAACCTGCACCATACCTCGGTGCCGTTTATGTTGAGGAGCATTCCCTCAATGGTTTTCTCCAAAATCTTAACCCTGTAATCTGCCCAGTTGCGGCATGAGTATGTGCTTATGGTTGCCTTGGTGTTTTGTACCATCACCTCACCGTTGCGGTCGTCTATGTTTGTAAGGGCGAATGCATCAGGTGCAAGGTTGTCAAACAGCTTTTTCTTGCTTGCAAGGTAGTTTGCAAAGGTCTTGTGGTAATCCAGGTGATCGTGTGTGAGGTTTGTGAATACCGCACCGGTAAAGTGTATCCCCTCGGTCCTCTGCTGGTCTATTGCGTGGGAACTTGCCTCCATAAAGCAGAACTCGCATCCCTCGTCAGCCATCTGGGCCAGAAGGCGGTTGAGTTCCAGCGGTCCTGGAGTGGTATTTATAGTTTCGTATCTCTTCTCCCCAACATAGTTTGCAATTGTAGAGAGCAGTCCGCAGGAGTATCCCAACATTGTAAACAGCTGGTAAAGCAGGGTTGCAATGGAGGTTTTGCCGTTTGTGCCGGTTACCGCTACAACCCTCAGCTTCTCCGATGGATTGCCATAATGGTTTGCAGCTATTGTGGCACATGCCTTGCGGCTCTCCTTAATTAGAATGAATTCAGCTTTCCCCTGTACATCTGCAGGAATCTCTTCGCATATGATATGTGATGCACCGTTCTCAATAGCCTTATTGATATAGGTGTGGCCATCTGTGTCGGCACCCCTTACTGCAATGAAAAGCGAACCCTTTGAGCATGAACGCGAATCACAGCTTATATGTCCAATCTCTGCCTCTTTGAACGGTGAGCAAAGTTCCACATTATGTAACAGTCTGCTTAGTTTCATTTTTCCTTAAGTATAAGTCTTACAGTTGTACCCCTTTCAAGTTTGGTTCCGGCTGCCGGCTCCTGGCTCACAACCTTTCCGTACCCCTCAAACGTTACGTTATATCCGTTGTTCTCCAAAAGATACACGGCATCCTTGAGTCCCATATTCACAACATTGGCAAGGGAGTCGTTGTCTGTAGGGTAGTTCATTGCCAAAAGCCTTCCGGTGGAATCCTTTTTGAATTTTGCCCATCCCGACGAATTGTTCTCCCTTATGTCAATCTTGTCATATTCAATACCCAATTCGGCCATAACCTTGTTTTGGGCATCCATCCTTCCTGTTGCAATGTCTGGTCTGCTGCCACATTTTTTCTTTCCGTCGAGAACAGGCTCCCAGTCATTGCTGGTAGAGTATATGTGGTCTGCAATCTGTTTGAAAACCGGACCTGCCCAGCTTCCGCCGTAGAAGTTTCCTCTGGTTTCTCCCGAGTACAGAACCACTATTGCCGAGTATTTGGGGTTGTCAGCAGGGAAGAATCCTGCAAATGATGCCTGATATCTCCTGAATCCGTTCTTCTCGTATCCTATCTTGCCTCCAAATGCTATACGGGATGTTCCGGTCTTTCCGCCAATCTTGTATTTGTCGTTTCTCATGAATTTTCCGGTACCAACCTCAACCACGTGCATCAGGGCTTTTCTTGCTTCCCTTGCTGTCTCCTTTGAACAGATTGAACCGCTCATCTCCTGTGGTCCGAAATCCTTTACAACCTCTCCATTCTCCTGATAATTCTCAATAAAGTACGGTTTCATCATCTTTCCGTCATTTGCAATGGCGTTGTAGAATGTGAGTGTATGCAGTGGAGTAAGCAGTGTTGCATAGCCTATGGCCATTGATGAAAGGCTTGATCTGCTCCACATTGCATCTCCAGGACCATAAATTGATGCACGGGCCTCTCCCTGTATATCAAGATTGAACCTCTCTCCAACCTTCATGCTGTTAAGACGGTCTACATATTGCTGCTCCTTTCCCTCGTAGTAATGTGTGGCAAGCTTTGCAAAAGCCACATTTGAAGATTTTGCAAGGGCTGTCTTCACATCCATCATTCCGTAGGCATGGGTATCTGAATATGTGTGTCCGCCGTAGCTCCATTTGCCGTTGCCGCCGTCTATAGGATCGTCAAGTGTAACATGGCCGTCTTCAAGCAGTGCCACAAGTGTCATGAGTTTGAAAACTGAACCAGGCTCTGTTGCATCTCCAATTGCGTAGTTGTATGATTCATCATAGCCGTTACCCATCTTTTTCATATTGGCAATGGCTCTCACTGCACCTGTTGCAACTTCCATCACTATGGCTGTACCACCCTCAATGTTCATACCTTTGGCAAGCTGCTCCCTCAAGGCCTTTTCTGCCGCCTCCTGAATCTCAATGTCAATGGTGGTCTGGATGTCATATCCGTCTTTTGGGGCTACACCCTCCACACCCGTTACCGGTCTCCACTCGCCGCCAAGCATCTTCTGGATTGTCTGTTTGCCGGGGGTTCCCTTGAGGTAATAATCGCAGGTTCCCTCAATGCCTACACCAACACCCTCAGTGTTGATGAAACCTATTGTCCTGTAGGCAAGCCTGCCGTACGGGTTGTTCCTCTTGTATTTCTGCTCAACAATTATGCCGCCCCTGTTTGCGCCAAGCCTGAAGATGGGGAACTTCTTTATCTCGGCAAGTTCTGCGTAATCTACAAGCCTGTTGCCTATAGTCTTGTATCTCTTGCCCTCTTTTCTGGCCTTTACAAGTTCCTTCTTGTACTCGGAAGCTTTCTTGTTCTTGTAGAATGATGCAAGCGACTGGCTCAATGCATCAATATATTTGCTGAATGTATCCGGGTTTGATACGGTACAGTCCATCCTTATCTGGTAGTACGGCACAGATGTGGCCATAGGCCTGCCGTCTCTGGCAAGGATGTCTCCCCTTATGGCTTCAATTGTCTCCTCCTTGTAGGCAATGTCCACCGCTTTTGTATCTGTAGGGTTGATAAACTGCAAATAGACAATCTTGCCCACAACAGCCACTGCTATGAGTACAAACAGCTTATAAAGCAAAGCCATATTTTTGAATATTCCGTCTATCTTTTCCATTACTTGTGTCTTTTTGCCAGTTTAACAGCCTTGGCTGGGGTTACCGGTTTGTATAATGATGAGTTGTGCTCTTTCAGCCTCTCTTCAACCTCGTTCCTTTTGCTCAAATATTGGAGTCTTGCAGCCTTGGCAGTGTAGTCTGCCTTAAGGTTCTTCAGCTCCCTCTGGTTGCGTCTCATTGTCATCTGGGTCTTCTCTACACCCAGGTTTATTGAGATGAACGCTATGGTGAGAACAAACAGATATATAATGAAATATTGGTCAACCGTCTTTAACCTGTTCAAGATCTGGCCGCCCAATATATCACTTGCAAAATTTATTCTGCGTTTTTCCGTATTGTTCTCCATTATTCCGTTATTCTTTTTCTGTCAGTTCCGCTATTCTCAGTTTGGCGCTTCTGCTCCTTGTATTTGAGGATATCTCTTCTTCGGCAGGCAGTATGGGTTTCCTGTTTACCTGCGTAAAAGGGGAGAGGCTCCTTCCATAAAAATCCTTCTCCTCATTGCCCTGGATATTTCCTGCCTTTATGAAGTTCTTCACCATCCTGTCCTCAAGCGAGTGGTATGTTATTACAGAGAGTCTTCCCTGTGGTTTCAGGCAGGCCAGCGTGCCGTTGAGAAAATCTTCAAGTGCCCTCATCTCCATGTTCACCTCAATCCTCAAGGCCTGGTAAAGTTTTGCAAGAAACTTGTGCTCATTGAAACTGTTGTAAAGTTTGGCTACAGCCTTGCTCAAGTCTCCAGTTGTTTCAATAGGGGCATTCTCCCTTGCCTTGCATATCATCTCGGCTGCTTTCCAAGGCTTGTCAAGCTCGCCGTATATCTTGAATATGTTGCTCAGTTCCTCCTGGGAATATGTGTTCACCACATCTGCAGCGCTTTTTCCCCCAAGTTGGTTCATCCTCATGTCGAGCGGGGCATCAAACCTGAAAGAGAATCCTCTCTCTCCTGTGTCAAACTGGTGTGATGAAACTCCAAGGTCTGCAAGGATGCCGTCAACTTTTCCAATGAATCCCAAAGCCCTCACAAAATTCTGTACAAATCTGAAGTTGTTGTGCACAAGTATCAGCCTTTTGTCCTTTGGTGCATTTTTTATGGCATCGCTGTCCCTGTCAAAAGCTATGAGCTTTCCTTTTGGGCCCAATCTTTCCAATATCTCGCGGCTGTGTCCGCCTCCTCCAAAAGTGGCGTCTACAAACACTCCGTTCCTGTTTTCCTCAATATTGAGGGCAGAAACGCTCTCATTCAGTAATACCGGTACGTGATACTGTGACATTGTGCTGTTCTTTTACTGGGTTAATGTTTTTCTTAACCCAAAATGCTTTGGGCAAGTGCAATGAATTCATCTGAACTCATCTGTTTCTGGTTGTACTTCTCCTTGCTCCAGATTTCAATCTTGTGGTCGTTGCCCACAAAGATCATCTCCTTCTGGGCCCCTATGCTTGAAAGCATCTTTTTGGGAATGGTGATCCTTCCAAGTTTTTCATCCGGCTCAACAACCGCCCTGTCCCTCATGTATTCCCTCCAGAACTCTGCATGCTCTCTCCTGAAGAAATTGAGCTTTGCCTTTACCTGGTCCGACTCCTCCTCCCACTGGCTGTAGGTGAACATCTGAAGACACTCCTCAAACATATCCTTCTTCACTACCAACGCAATTTTCTCGTCGGGAGCAAAAGCAGACTTGAAGGCAGAGGGGAAAATCATTCTCCCTTTGTCATCAATTTTTACGCTGTATTCTCCTATGAATTTTGCCATTGGTCCTTCTTTTTTTTATAAAGTGACGGTTGATGCAAAAATACAACACTTTCTCCATATATTTCCAAAATTTTCCACTTTTTTACACAAAATTATCAACAATTTAAAAATGAGGCTTATCTTTACATTCCCGACAGGGATAAAACAGATTTGACCAATCATATAAAGAGGAATTTGCCATGAGGTTTCTATCACTGATTTCAGTATTTATGTTTATTGTAAGTTGTTCTTCATCAATTGGTAATGAAGGTGGTCCGGCAGCAGGGGAAACTGCGCAGAAGCAACTTAAGTACGGTCTGGAGGCCGACAAGTATTTCATAGAACCGGGAGAGGTGAAAAAGGGTGACTTTTTTGGCACAATCATGGAGGATTGCGGAGTTGGGGCAAGTGGGGTGCAGCCCATCATTCAGGCGAGCAGGAACGTGTTCGACCTTACCAAAATAAGGCTTGGCAACAGGTATGAGATTTTTAGGGAAAAGGATTCATCCGGTGCAGCGGCATTCTTTGTGTATGAACTTGACAATATCAGTTCTGTGGTGGTGTCATTAAAGGATTCCATATATGCATATATCAGCAAAAAAGAGGTGGAGCCGGTGCTCAAGAAAGCCCAGGTGACCATTTCAACATCTTTGTGGAACGATGTGCAGAGAGCCGGTATCCCGGCAATGATGGCCCTCAAGCTTTCCGATGTCTATGATTGTACAATAGATTTCTTTGGCCTGCAGAGCGGGGACTCGTTTGAGGTGATGTATGAGGAGTTGCAGCATAATGGGGAATATATGGGGTTGGGAAACATATACTATGCAGAGTTCATGCATGTCGGCAAACAATATAAGGCGGTGAGGTTCAATGCCGGGGAGAACAGCAGCATGTACTGGAACGAAAAGGGTGAGAGCATGAAGAAGGCCTTCCTAAAAGCCCCTTTGAATTTTACAAGAATCAGTTCAAGATTTACATATGCCCGCAAACATCCGGTGTTGAGGATTGTACGCCCCCATACAGGTGTGGATTATGCAGCACCTAGCGGTACTCCGGTAGTGGCGCTTGGAGACGGAGTGGTAACCCACAGGGGGTGGGCCGGAGGTGGCGGAAATACCATAAAGATCAAGCATCCCGGCAATTATGTCACATCATACATGCACCTCAAAGGGTATGCAAAAGGGATAGTGAAAGGGAGCCGTGTAACCCGCGGGCAACTTATCGGATATGTGGGAAGTACCGGACTTTCTACAGGCCCTCATCTGGATTTCAGAGTATACAAGAACGGCAAGCCGATTGATCCTTTGAAGATGGAGAGCCCAAGCGTGGAGCCTGTATCCAAAGAAAAAATGCCCGAGTTCCGCGCCCAAATGGAAAGATATGCATTCCAGATGGACAGTCTTGGAACAATGGGGCATTTCTACAGATATCTCAATATCCTCAAATAATATTTTGGAATAACTATTTCTTGCGGATAAGGTTCATTCCGTCCCTCAGTGGGAGAATCACATTTTCAACCCTGGGGTCATCTTTTACCATTTGGTTGAAACGGATGATTCCCTGGGTTTGGGCATCTTGCGGCACAGGCTCCTGATACACCTTGCCGTCCCACAATACATTGTCTGCCAGGATGTAGCCGCCCGATGGAACCATGTCAAAAACCAGGTTGTAATACTCCGGGTACTCCCTCTTGTTTGCATCAATGAACACAAGATCGTACATTTTCCCCTCCTGTTTCAGCTTCCCGACAGTCTCCTTTGCATCACCGAAATGCATGGTAATCCTGTCCTGTAGCCCGGCCTTCTCATGAGCCTGCAGAATAAGGTCCTCAAGTTCATCGTTCAACTCCAGTGAATCCAGATGCCCGTCTTCCTTCAGTCCCCTTGCAAGGCAGATGGCCGAGTAGCCGGTAAAGGCACCTATCTCAAGGATGTTCTTTGGGCGGATCATTCCGCTTATCATTTCAATAAGTTTCCCCTCCACAGGGCCACAAAGCATTCTTGCGTGGTTGGTTCTCAGATTGGTCTGTTTCTGAAGCCACTGCAATACAGGATCCTGCTCCTGTGAGAAATTCAAAAGATATTCGTTAAGGTTCATTGTTCTTGATGTTAATTGTAAATTAGGGTACTCATCCTGTCCCATGAGAGGATCTCCCTGGCTACCTCCTGAAGCTCTTGGGCTGTGATGGATTCAATTTTCTGTCTCATCTGCTCAAATGAACTTATCTTGCCGTAAACCAGCAGCGATTTTCCCATAGAAAGGCACTGTGCCTCCGCATTGTCCTGGGCAATTGAGAGTTGTCCAATGAGCTGCTTTTTTGCAGCTTTGAGTGCAGCAGGTGAGAGCGGGGTCTCCACAAGCTTGTCAAGCTCCTTCTTTATAAGTCCAAGACACTTGTCAATGTCTTCCTTGTCGCATCCGAAGTAGATGCTGAAGATTCCGGTATCGGAGTAGGGGGTGTATACCGCCTCCACGTTGTATACAAGGCCGTGCTTTTCCCTCAGGGACATGTTCAGTCTTGAGCCTGAAGCGGGGCCTCCAAGAATATTGGTAAGGAGCGATAACTGTATCCTCTTGCCTGTGTATGTGCTGTATGCACGGCATCCCACAATGCAGTGTCCCTGGTGGCTCTTTTTGCCTGCAACCTTGTGGAATGGGGGTGCATCAGGCAAGGTGCTGTCGGGATTAAGGAGAGATGGCCTGTTGGAAGGCATTCCCTCCTCAATTATCTCAAGTCCAATGCTTTCCCCGTAGTATTTGGCTGCTGATTTCTTTACAAGCTCCACCACTTTCCTTTTTGATGTGGCCCCTACAGCGGTAAAAACCATGTTGCTTGGGGTGAAAAAGCGTCTGTTGTACTCCTGCATTATCTGCGAGTTTATCTTCTTGAGGGTTTTCTTCTCTCCAAGAATCTGCATCTGAAGGGGGTGCCCCTCAAACAGCAGCTGCTCAAAATGTTCGTAGATGCAGTCTGCGGGGATGTCCTTGTATGAGACAATCTCCTCTATGATCACATCCCTCTCCTTCTCCAGTTCCTTCTGGGGGAAAGTTGAGGTGAAGGCCAGCTCCATAAGGAGGTCTATGGCTTTTGGAAGGTCCTCTCCCAAAACTGTAGTGTGCAGGACCGTCTCCTCTTTTGTGGTATATGCATTCAGCTCTCCTCCAACCCTTTCCAGAGCATTGTTGATGCTGCTTGCCTTCCTTTTGAGCGTTCCTTTAAAGAACATGTGCTCGGTAAAATGGGCCAGTCCGTTGTATGCAGGATCTTCATCTCTGGTGCCGCATTTTGCAGATAGGGCGCAATATGCAACCGGTGAGCTGGTCTGTTTGAATGCAATTCTCAATATATTGTTTTTTGTACTCTCCATAGCGTTATAAAAATCTCTGCAAAATTAGAAATTATTCGTATTTTTGTAGATTATGGAGAAATTTATAGTATCGGCACGCAAATACAGGCCAAACAACTTTTTGAGCCTGGTTGGACAGGACAGCATAGCTGTAACACTGAAGAACTCTATAAAGAGAGACCAGTTGGCGCATGCATATCTGTTCTGCGGTCCAAGGGGTGTTGGAAAAACCTCTACGGCCAGAATATTTGCAAAGACAATCAACTGTATGAATCCTGGTGCAGACCTGGAGCCTTGTGGGGAGTGTGAATCATGTTTGTCATTTGCCCAGGGCCGTTCATACTGTATCCATGAACTCGATGCGGCATCAAACAACTCTGTAGACGATATCAGGCTTCTTACAGAGAAGGTTATGATTCCTCCGCAAATTGGCAAGTACAGCGTGTACATTATAGATGAGGTGCACATGCTCTCATCTGCAGCATTCAATGCCTTCCTCAAAACCCTTGAGGAACCACCTGCACACGCAATCTTCATCCTTGCCACAACAGAGAAGCACAAAATCCTCCCGACAATTCTTTCACGTTGCCAGACATACGACTTCAACCGTATTTCTGTAGAGGATATTGTGAAGAACATCTCCTCAATTGCAAAGCAGGAAGGGGTGAAGATTGATCTTGAGTCCCTGCATGTGATTGCCCAGAAGGCAGACGGTGCAATGAGGGATGCCCTCACATTGTTCGACCAGTGTGTGGCATTCTGCGGAACGGAGATTGAGTATGCTTCAGTAATCAGAAACCTGAATGTGCTCGACCACGAGTACTATTTCAACATAATGGAGAGTGCCCTGTGCGGGAACTTTGCCAAGTCGCTGCTTTTATTTGACGAGATCCTTTCAAAGGGATTCAATGCCCTTTATTTCATAACAGGATTGAGCTCACATTTGAGAAACCTGCTTGTGTGCAAGGATGCATCTACGGAGAAACTCCTTGAGATGGCTCCGGCTTTGGCCCAGAGATATAAGGACCAGAGTGCCAAGATGAGTGTACGATACATCTACGAGGCCCTTGGCCATACAGTAAAATGCGAGAGTGATTACAGGGCAAGCAGCAATCAGAGGCTTCTGGTAGAGTTTTTGCTTGTGAAACTGGCACAGGTGCAGCAGGCACAGGTGGCAGCAGCAGTGGCGCCGCAGACAGCGGCTCCTGTTCAGCAAGCGGCACCTGCGGCGTCATCCGGTTCACCGGCAGCAGCCCCTTCAATGTCAACTGCGGCACAGGTTGAGGTGGGGCAACCGGAGCAGGCAGCGGCAGTAGAGCCGGCAGCTGCACAGCAGGGTGAGGCAAAAGAGGCTGCCACTGCAACAAATGTGATTGCGGCATTGGGCTCAAAAGAGCCTGAGGTTCCGGCAGGAGAGAAGATTGTAAAGAAACCTCAAGGTGGAATTTCAATAAGCAGCATCATAAAGAAGGCTCAGAGTGTTCCAAAAACCCAGCAGCAGGAAACTGTAGCAGGGAATGAGCTTGTAACAATGGAGAAGCTTAAGGAGGCCTGGACAAAAATGGCCCAGACCCAGAGCCAGTATCCGAGACTTGCCACTGCAATAAAGCAGACCGAGCCTATACTTAAGGAGGACGGAGTTACAGTTGTGTTCAAGGTGGGCAACAGTGCCCAGCAGAGCTGGATAGAGAAGAACTCGTTGCCTCAACTTATAGGGTTCCTGCAGAAGGAACTCAATAATGGCGAGGTGATGATTAAAGTTGAGGTGATTGAGGCTGCGCAGCAGAAAAAGGTTCCGTATACCGCATATGAGAAGGCGGAACAGATGCGCAAAAATTACCCCCAAGTTGTAGAACTTACCAAAGATTTGGATTTAGACATTATTTAGAATATGCGTTTATATTGCACAGACCTTATAAAGATTTACGGAAAACGTACCGTTGTAAAAGGGGTATCGTTTGAGGTCAACCAGGGAGAGATTGTAGGTTTGTTGGGTCCTAACGGAGCCGGCAAGACAACCAGTTTCTATATGATTACAGGACTTATCAAGCCCAATGGCGGAAAGATATTCCTCGACGATGAGGAGATTACAGATCTTCCAATGTTCAAGCGCTCGCAGAAAGGACTTGGATACCTTGCACAGGAGGCTTCCGTATTCAGGAAGATGAGTGTGGAGGACAACATCATGTCCGTGATGGAACATACAGACCTTACCAAAGAGCAGAGGAAGGAGAGACTCGAGAGCCTCATTGCTGAGTTCAGGTTGGAGAAGGTGAGGAAAAGTTACGGTATACAGCTCAGTGGAGGAGAGAGAAGAAGATGTGAGATTGCCCGTGCACTTGCCGTTGACCCCAAATTCATTCTTCTCGACGAGCCGTTTGCCGGTGTTGACCCAATTGCGGTGGAGGATATCCAGCATATCATTGCCAAACTGAAGAACAAGAACATTGGAATCATCATTACCGACCACAACGTTCACGAGACCCTTGCCATTACAGACAGGGCATACCTTCTTTATGATGGAAATATCCTTGAGAGCGGTACTCCAGAGCAGTTGGCAAACAACCCTGAGGTGAGGAAGAGATACCTTGGCCAGAACTTTGAGTTGAGGAAAGCGGTGTTGCGCAAGCGTGACGAGGATGATGAATAAACAGTTTCTGATATGAGAAAATTGATCTTTGCAGTTTTTGCAGTTCTTTTTGCAGTTGCCTGTGGAAATCAGGGTAGGGAGCCTGTAATAATAGATCAGGATGTAATGATAAGACCGGCTTACCTTCAGCCGGGTGATACTGTTGGCCTCATGATTGTGTCTTCTCCTATGGTTCACAGACCTGGACAGACCGATACCCTCATTGAGGTGGTGAAATCGTGGGGTGTAAATGTGAAGTGCGGCAAGAACCTCTTCAAACATGAGGCAACTCCGTTCAATGTTACTGACCAGGAGCGTGCCCGGGAGTTCATGGAGATGGTCAATGATCCCAATATCAAGGCCATTGTCTTTTACCGTGGCGGTTATGGTGCAATTAGAACCCTTGAATATGTGGATTTTGAGCAGGTTAAGAAGAATCCAAAATGGATAGTGGGTTTCAGTGATGTAACCACTTATCACCTTGCCCTTCAGAATCATGGTATAGAGAGTATCCATGGACCTATGTTGAGTTCATACTGGCAGAAAAAACGCCCCGATCCTGCAGCCAATTCGGTAGGTGATGCGTTGTTTGGAAGGGTTAAGGGCTACAAGATTGATCCACACCCATATAACAAATACGGTACAGCAACCGGCAAACTTGTTGGCGGCAACATGACCCTTATCTCAATTGCAGAGGGTACCCCTTATGATATGCCGGTAGATGACAACACCATTATCTTTGTTGAGGAGATAGGTGAGAGTATGAATGCCATTGACGGCATGATGCAGCAGATGGCCAAGAGCGGCAAACTCTCCAAGGCAAAGGCCTTTCTTGTAGGACTCTTTACAGATATATCCGATCTTGAGGACCCATGGGAGGTGCACCCATATGACCTCATTAAAAGATATACAGATACACTGGACGTGCCTGTAATCTTCGGGTTCCCTGCAGGGCACGGCCGACCTAACTTTGCCATGTATACAGGGCGTGAGGTTACAGTTACCGTTGATGAGAACGGCGCGGAAATTGTATTCTAACCAGTAAGCCTGAAAAATACTGTTATGGAAAAAATTCTGAAAATTATTCTGTTGTATCTGGCAATAAATGTTCCGCTTGTTATAGCTGTGTCATTCGTTTCAGTTCCAGTCATCGGACCATATTGGACTTCGGGAGCACTTTTACTTATCCAATATATTGTCCTGTTATGGTTGTGTCGCAGATTCTTGGGGTGGGATTGCAAACAAACTGTATGGGGTGCAGTTACAGGAGTTCTGATTGGAGTTCCATTATTGTACTGTATAGGCAACTTCTCATTTGACCTGCTGTTTGAGATTCTTCCCGGGGAGTGGGCTATAGGTCCGGGTTCTGGGCCAGGTGTATTATTACTGGCGGTTATTGTTTTTTTTGTGTTGCCGTTGGATCTGTTGGGTGTATGGATGTGCCAGATTGTGGGAAGATTGTGCAAGAAATAAGGAGCCTCCGTCTTCGTAATTGGAGCGTGATATGGCCAGATTTTCCGCCCGGAACGGGATGTTTGAAAAAAAGGAGCGGAAAAAATGTCATTTTCCCGCCCGAAACTTCAATTAAATCTACAATACCCCTACAATTACCCCTTCAACCCCCCTATATCTTCCTGAGTGTTTGGGCAACCCCTTCAATACCCCTTCAATGCTCCTACAATACCCCCTACATCTCCCCGAGTGCCTGTGCAACCCCTTCCAGCTGCCATTTTGGGGTGGAGGTTGCACCGCAGATTCCTACGGAGTCGCCTTCTGTGAACCACTGCTGGTCTATCTGGTCTACGGTTTGGATGTGGTATGACCTTGGGTTTACAGATTTGCACAAGTCATAGAGCACTTTGCCGTTTGAACTCTCTTTTCCGCTGATGAACACAATCACTGAATGCTTGCGGGCAAAAGCCACAAGATTCTTGTGCCTCTGGGCAACCTGCCTGCAGATTGTATCGTGGATTGTGAAGTTTTCCAACGAGCCGCCTGCCGAAACAATGCGCTCCTTAATGGCATCACATATCTCAGTGTATTCTTTGGGGTCTTTGGTGGTCTGGGAAAAAATCTGGATTGGTTTTGAGAAGTCCACCTTGCTAAGGCTGGCTATGCTGTCTACCACAATGGCATCCCCACCTGCCTGGCCTACAAGGCCGTTTACCTCTGCATGTCCGATTTTCCCAAATATTACTATCTGCCCTTTCCCGGCAGCATATGTTTTCCTTATCCTCTCCTGGAGTTTGAGCACTACAGGGCATGTGCAGTCTATAAGGGAAATATTGCGCTCTGCGGCCAAAGCGTAGGTTGTTGGGGGCTCTCCATGGGCACGGATAAGTACGGTGGTGTCTGAAAGCTCCTTCATCTGCTCCAGGTCAACAACCTGCAGACCTATACTGTTGAGCCTCTCCAATTCCGAATTGTTGTGCACAATAGCTCCAAGAGAGTATAGTGCAGATGTCTCTTTCAATCTGGATTCAGCTTTCTCAATAGCTCTGATCACTCCATAACAGAAGCCTGAGCCCTCATCTATTTCAATTGCAAGGCGCATAATCTTTCCTGTTATTTCATTTGCAGTCCAAAACGTTCCAGCAGTATGATGTTAAGCCATACAAACTGCTCAGGGATACTCATGTGGCTATTGTCAAGCAGAAGTGCATCGTCCGCTTTTCTCAGAGGGGAAACCTCCCTGGTCTGATCCAAATGGTCTCTCTCCTTGAGGTTTTTAAGAACATCATCAAAGGTCTCTTTTCCACCCGCTTCCTGTATCTCCTTGAACCTTCTCTGGGCCCTTACCTCAACAGATGCTGTCATGAAAATCTTGAGTTCCGCATTTGGGAATACTGCTGTACCAATATCACGGCCGTCCATTACAACACCCTTTGTTTCCCCAAACTTACGGAGAATGGAATCAACGAACTCCCTTACAAACGGAAGGGCAGCAATCTTGCTCACCTTGTTTGAGATATTCAGTGTGCGGATCTGCTTCTCCACGCAGGCATTGTTCAGCCAGGTCTGCGATTTGCCGTCGGGACCAATCTTAAAGGAAATTTTGTTTGCGGGAAGGGTGAGTTTCAATCCCTCCTCGTTGATTTTTCCCTTGTTGTCTATGAACCCGTTGGTAAATGCATAGTATGTTACTGCGCGGTACATTGCGCCGGTGTCTACGTATACGTAACCGAGTCTTGCTGCAACCTGTTTTGCAAAGCTGCTCTTTCCTGTAGAGGAGTGGCCGTCTATGGCTATGATAATTTTAGAATTTTCCATAACTACAAAAATACAAATAAAACTTATCTTTGTAAAACAATGTTCTAAAGATAAAGGTGAAGATGAGAAAGGCTATTCTTGATTTGGGTACCAATGTGTTCAATATGATTCTGTGCGAGTTCACCCCACAAGGGGAGTGCAGGACCGTAAGGGAGTACAAATGCGCGGCCAAACTTGGCGGTGGAGGACTTGCAGACGGACTTATTGCACCGGTTGCATATGAGACTGCCACAGCGGCTCTGGAGAAAATTATGGAGCAGATTGAACTGGCCGGAGGAGCGGATGAGATTATACCGTATGCCACATCTGCGGTGAGGGATGCCAAGAATGGCGCAGAATTTGCTGAGTATCTCAACCGCAAGTTCGGGTTCAAGGTGAGGATTATCCCTGGGGAGCGTGAGGCGGAACTCATTTTCAAGGGGATAATGGAGAGTGTGCAGAGATTGAGAGGAGCTGACGGAAAGTTTGCTACCGGAGAGAACGCCCTCATGCTGGATATTGGAGGGGGAAGCAACGAATTCATCATCACCAACGGAGCGGAAATCCTCTGGAAGAGGAGCTTCCCGATAGGTATGGCCCGCATGCGCGAGAGGTTTGCATACGAAGATCCCATTCCACAGGAGGTTGCTGCTGAGTTTGTCAAATTCAACGAAGAGGTGCTGGTAGAGTTGTGGGAGATGGTGGAGAAGTTCGGGCCAAGGATTTTTATAGGATCGTCGGGATCATTTGATACCTTCAAGGACCTTATCTTCAATTGCGGATATGGGGAGCTTCCTTCAATTGAACTTGCCATGGAGGATTTGAGGAAACTGGATGACACTTTGGTTGCATCTTTGGCCAGTGAGAGGCTGCAGATGCCGGGTATGTCTCCAATAAGGGTTGATTATATTGTGCTGGCTTCAATTTTTACCAGGTATGTTCTGGAGAAACTGCAGCCAAGGATAGTTTACCAGTCGTCGTTCTCCCTTAAGGAGGGTGGCATGAAAGAAGAGTTTGACAATTATTTAAACAGTAAAATATGAAGATACTGATTGTAGATGACGAGAAAAGCATCCGCTTTGCACTCAAGGATATTATTGAGTTTGAGGGGCATGAGGTAGCACTTGCTGCAGATGGCAAGGAGGGGTTGGAGATGGCCCTGGCAAACAGTTATGATGTGATTTTCTCAGATATCAAGATGCCGGTGATGGATGGTGTGGAGATGCTGGAGAGAATTGTAGAGAACGGTATTGACACTGCGGTGGTGATGATTTCAGGGCACGGCACAATTGATACTGCCGTAGACTGCATAAAGAAGGGGGCATTTGACTTTATACAGAAGCCATTGGACCTTAACCGCATACTCATTACCCTAAAGAATGCCACCGACAAGACCTCTCTTGTTAAAGAGACAAAGATTCTGAAGAAGAAGGTTGAGAAGGTTGCCGGAATTCCTCAGATTGTAGGTGAATCGGAGGCCATTGTGAGGATTAAGGAGATGATAGAGAGGGTTGCGCCTACAGATGCACGTGTTCTTATAACCGGTTCCAACGGTACCGGCAAGGAGCTTGTGGCAAGATGGCTGCACGAGAAAAGCAACCGCAGCACTATGCCTTTTGTGGAGGTGAACTGTGCTGCAATACCGGGGGAACTTATTGAGAGCGAACTGTTTGGACATGTGAAAGGTTCGTTTACAGGTGCGGTGAAAGACCATAAAGGAAAATTTGAGCAGGCCGACGGCGGCACATTGTTCCTTGACGAGATTGGAGACATGAGCCTCAGTGCCCAGGCTAAGGTGCTTAGGGTGCTTCAGGAGAACAAGCTCAGCAGAGTGGGCTCTGACAAGGATATAAATGTGAAGGTAAGGGTAGTGGCTGCCACCAACAAGAACTTGCTTGAAGAGATTGCCAAAGGGAACTTCCGCGAGGACCTCTACCACAGGTTGAGCGTGATTGTAATCCACGTTCCGTCACTTGCAGAGCGCAAGGAGGATATTCCACTGTTGGTTAACCATTTCATTGGGCTGATTTGCAGTGAGACAGGTATGGCCAACCGCGCCATAGCAGATGATGCTGTGGCAGAGCTGCAGAAGCATGCCTGGACAGGCAACATCCGTGAGCTGAGAAATGTTACAGAGCGTCTGCTTATTCTTGGCAACCAGACAATTACAAAAGAGGATGTACAGATGTACGCCTCTCCGCTATTCAGATAAACATGAAAAACAGAAGATATATGGCAACACAGGTACTTATAAGGACTACATTGGGAGACATTAAGGTTGAGCTTTACGACCAGACTCCTCAACATAGGGATAATTTTATCAAATTGGTAAAAGAGGGCTATTACAATGGTACCCTTTTCCATAGGGTAATAAAGAATTTTATGGTGCAGGGTGGCGACCCTGATTCAAAAGGTGCCCCTGCAGGAAAATCTCTTGGTACAGGCGGCCCAGGCTACACAGTTCCTGCAGAGATTGTTTACCCTGAGCTTTTCCACAAGAGAGGTGCCCTTGCCGCTGCAAGACAGGGTGATGAGGTGAATCCTCAAAGGAATTCGTCGGGAAGCCAGTTCTATATTGTGTGGGGTGATGTGTATGCAGGGAGCAAACTTGGTCAGATGGAGAAACAGATGACCATGATGTTGGAGCAGGAGATTTTCAACCGCTTGGCGGCAGAGCGCAAGGCCCAGATTATGGATTTGCGCCGCAACAGGGACCAGGCAGGCCTTATGGAACTTCAGGAGGAACTGATTGCCCTTACAAAGGCTGAGGTTAAGGAGAAAGGGGGATTCAAATTCACTGAGGCCCAGAAAGAGGCTTACAGCACAGTGGGTGGTACTCCTCACCTTGATAACCAGTACACCGTTTTTGGAGAGGTTGTTGAGGGTCTTGATGTTGTGGAGAAGATCCAGAACTGCACCACTGCCCGCGGTGACAGACCTAAGGAGGACATTTCAATGACTATGGAGCTTATTTAAAAGTTACGTCGTCTTTTTGTACAAAATTCTAAAAATCAAATAGATACAAAATAAGGTTTGCATTTATTTTGCAAACCTTATTTTGTATAGTATTAATAATCAGTGTCTTATACAAAAAGACGACGTAACTTTAATGGTTAAAAAAAATTATAGATACTCAACATTCATCTTGTATTTCCATCTGCCAAAGTAGAGGTTCTCGCCTTTCCATTCAACTTCGCCGCGCTGGAAGTCTACCGGTTCGCTGCGCAGGTGGGTCTTGGCAGGGAAGAACTCTCTTGAGTAGTCTTCGTTCACGTAGTAGCGGTGGCTGTCTATGCTGCCAAAGTAGAAGTGGCGCACTTTGTCATCATCGCTTTTGCACAGGCCGAATGATGCGTCTACAGGTACCCAGCCTATCCCCTCAAAGTATATTTCACACCAGTCGTGCATGCCGCCCATACCGGGGTGGGCTACAAAGCCGCTCTGCCATTTGGCGGGGATGCCGGCGTAACGGGCCATGGCTATGAATGTGAGGCTTACCTGGCCGCAGTCTCCGTGCCTGTTCTTGAGAACATATTCGGGGATATTTTCAAATGTGGTGTATTCCCTTGCGCTTGCCCATGGGATGTTCTCTGCTATGAAGTCAAAGATTCTGAGGGCCTTGTTGTAATGGTTGGTCTCGCCTGCAATAATGCTGTCTGTAATCTGTTTCAGCTGTGGGGTGAAGATTACATGAGTGTTGCGCTCTGCAGTGTATTTTTTGTAGAGTCCGCTCTCAGTATTGTAAGGCTTCACATCTTCTGGGCCAAAGTTGAACCAGTGGTCTCTGGTTTCAAGCTCCAGCTGGTAGCCGAATCTGATAGCACTGTCCTTTATTGCAGGAGCCTCCATGTAGATGCTCTTATGGGGATAGCTGTCGGGAGCAATGATATAGTTATTGTCTGTTGTTGAAAGGAGTTTTATGTTTCCGCTTCTCTTGTTCTCCCTTGGGTATGGCATCCACACTCTGATCATCTCACCGGCAGGTACCTCGTTGGGCTTTACGGTGATGGAGTAGGTGATCCTCATCTTCTGCGGTTTTGAGAGGTGCTCAATCTGCCCTTTCCTGGTTTGTGCAATTACAGGTGGAATATGGCTGGCCTTGAAGATATCAAGATCGTCGGGATTAATGCCTTTAACTTTGTCCCATGCCGCCTTGGCCTCGCGGTCTATTCTGAAAAGGTTCCTTGCGGCTCCCCAGAAGTATTTCTTGGTGCCGTCTATGGTCATGCATTCAAGGGCACCGGTGCTCTCCCAGCGGGCAATCTGCTCCGGAGTGACATCCGGAATTATCCCCTTTATGTAGGCCATTACCGTTGTGTCATCTTCTGTGAACTCCCCTCGGGTGCGGCGCATTGTCTCAATTTTTGCCTCCAGATCCCAGATTTCTCCAGGTGTAAGCTCTTCAGTGGCAATCTTTGTCCTGATCATCTGCTCTGCGCAGGTAAAGTTGCCCTCAGTAATTGCTTTAGTGATAGATTCATCGCTTATTTGTTTGGATTTGCAAGAGAATGCTATAAATGCAATAAGGAGAATTTTTAAGAAGCTTTTCATATTTTATTGGCGTAGCGTTTTTACAAAGTTATTAAAACTTATCTCATTCCATTGGCGGATTAGAAAAAATACAATACCTTTGCGGCATATATGTAAGTCGTGAACAGAAGATGCATATGGGTAGTGCAAAGTCCCCGCCAGCATAGCATCACACGCAAGTGTAAACCTCTTTCATGCATTTGGGGCAAATATAAAGAAGGATGTGCCTGGCACATCCTTCTTCTTTTTACTTACTAGTGATAGCTGTGATACAGTATTGCACTTTTTATGGATATTTTTCTAGCACCAATCAATATCGCATCAAGTTGGAGAACCGCTAATGTTGAAAGATAATTTTTAGCGGCATGCTCACTTGTTTCAACTATAGATACACATCTTCTAATGTCTCTCCCCTTGGAATCATATTACTGTCATTAAATTAAACAGCAGTAAAACTAAGAGGTAACGGTTAAAAACCTTGCCAAAAAAAGATAAAGTTTTCATCCCGACAGAAGATTTTTCTTTTTTCTAAAAGATACCCAACCGTACAGGAACAGGCAAGGTTGGGTATATATAAAAAGCAAAGAGGGCAACCTTTTTGGTTACCCTCCGTCTGCTTATTGGAGAATCTTATAGATACTCAACATTCATTTTGTATTTCCAACGGCCAAAGTAGAGGTTCTCACCTTTCCACTCAACCTCGCCGCGCTGGAAGTCTACAGTCTCGCTGCGCAAGTGTGTTTTTGCAGGGAAGAAGTTGCCTGAGTAGTCTTCGTTCACATAGTATCTGTATGCGTCAATGCCGCCAAGGTAGAAGTGGGCAACGTTGTCCATTTCGTTAGGTACACGGCCGAATGATACGTCTACAGGTACCCAGCCGATTCCCTCAAAGTAAGCCTCAGCCCAGTCGTGAAGATTGATCTCGCCCGGATGAAGCATCCATCCGCTCTGCCATTTTGCAGGGATACCTGCGTAGCGGGCCATTGTAATGAAGGTAAGTCCAACCTGACCGCAGTCTCCGTGGTTGTTCTTGAGTACGTATGAAGGGATGTTTTCCAATGTTGCATACTCTCTTGCGCTTGCCCAAGGGTAAGTTTTTGTAATGTAGTCGAAGATTCTTCTTGCCTTAAGGTAAGGGTTGGTCTCTCCTGCAATAAGTGAATCGGTAAGTTTCTTTATCTCCGGTGTGAAGATTACGTGAGTATTGCGCTCTGCAGTGTATTTTTTGTAAAGCTCGCTCTCAGTGTCGTAAGGTTTTACATCATCTGCGCCAAAGTTGAACCAGTGGTCTGCAATGCTCAATTCAAGTTCATATCCGAACTTCATTGCGCTGTCCTTGATGGCTATGGCCTCCATGTAGATGCTCTTGTGCTCATAGCTGTCGGGAGAAATGATATAGTCCTTGTTGGTGGTGGAGATGAGTTTTACATTGGTGCTGCGTTTGGTCTCCCTTGGGTAAGGCATCCATACTCTTATCATCTCGCCTGCAGGAACCTCGTTGGGTTTTACGGTGATTGAGTAGTTGATCTTGAATTTTTTAGGCTCACTTAGGTTCTCAACCTTGTCTTTTGAAGTATGTGCCACTACAGAAGGTATGTAGTCTGCAAGGAAAAGGTCAAGTTCGTCTGACTGTCTTCCTTTTACATCCCAATGTGCCTGGGCATCCTTGTCAATTCTGAAGAGGTTTCTTGGGGCGTTCCAGAAGTATTTCTTTACGCCGTCTATGGTCATGCACTCAAGGGCGCCGGTGCTCTCCCAGTGGGCAATCTGCTCAGGGGTTACATCAGGAATCACTTTTTTGATGTATGCCAGAACAGTAGTGTCATCTTTTGAGAAGTCCTGTCGGATGCGAGCCATAGTCTGGACTTTGGCTTCAAGATCCCAGATCTGGCCAGGGGTAAGCTCCTCTGTGGCAATTTTAAGTTTGATCATCTGCTCTGCCTGGGCAAACTGGCCGCTCTTTATTGCAGCATCAATGTTCTCGTCTGTGATTTCAGGCATCTGGCATGCGTATAGGGCAAATACCATTGCCAATAGTGTAAAAAGTTTTTTCATAGGGTTTTTAATTTCGTATTTGTACAAAGGTAATAAAATTTCTTACGGAGAGTCAGAACGGGCACAAAAAAAGGTAACCCGTTTTTAGGTTACCTTTCAGTCTGTTTTCTGTTGCAGAGATTATCTTACGCGCTCGCCGTAGCTTCTGTCCTCAACTTTAACACGGATTTTCTCACCCTGGTTGATGAACAAAGGAACCATGATTCTTGCGCCGGTCTCAAGTGTACACTCTTTCTGTGCGTTGGTAGAAGCTGTGTCACCTTTAACAGCAGGCTCAGTGTAAGTTACCTCTAGCTCAACGAACTGTGGAAGCTCGCAAGTTAGGCATCTCTCCTCGTCTGCAAGGAACATCATCTCAACGTACTGACCCTCTTTCATAAGGTCTGCGTTGTCTACGAAATCCTCCTCAAGGTGAATCTGCTCAAAAGTCTCGTTGTGCATGAAGTTGAAACCTGTCTCATCTTTGTAAAGGAACTGGTAAGGTCTTCTCTCAACGGTGATGATCTCAATTTTCTCACCTGCACTGAAAGTGTTCTCAAGAATTTTACCGTTCTCAAGGTTTCTGAATTTGGTTTTTACAAAAGCAGGACCTTTACCAGGTTTTACATGCTGGAAATAAATCAACTGACAAGGTTTGCCATTGTAGTTGAAGAACAAACCGTTCTTAAAATCTGCAGTAGTTGCCATATCTTATTATCTGTAAATTATTTGATTCTTGTAAAAGCGGGTGCAAATATACTACAAGTTTGTGATTTTCAAAAATTGGCAACTATTCTCTTTCAATGCGCAGTTGCTGTATCTGGTTCCCCTTTTCCTGGGTCATTACAAAGAGTGTAATGCGGAATTTCTCACCGCCGGCACTCAGGCTGCCTATTGCGTATGTGAGGGGAGCCTTGCCGCTCTTGTGGATTACCGAGAAGGCCTTTGGTGTGTAGTTTACAAAAAAATCTTTCATTATCTGGGTTGCCTGTACCTTGCTGCATGAACTTACAGAGCCAAGGATATCCAGTTCCAGATTGCTGGCAAACCAGGCAGAGAGTTTCTCAGCATCGCCCAACTGGATGTATTTCCCTATAGGTACAAAAACATCCGCCTGTTTCTGCTGTGCAGACAAGCCTGTGAATGATATGATTGCGGCCAATGCCAAAAGTATTGTTCTTTTCATATGTATGCTTGTATTTAATTGTGCAAATAACGGCATTAAACTTGCAAAAAACAAGCCATATTCCTACTTTTGTTTATATGAAGATTACTTTGTTGCTAGTTGGAAAAACAGCCTTCCCGTATATAAATGAGGGGATTGCAATTTATGAGAAACGCCTTGGCCATTACGTGAATTATGCCAGGGTAGAGATTCCCGAGCTCAAGAATGTACAGGCCCTGAGCCAGGACCAGATAAAGGAGAAGGAGGGGGAACTCATACTCAAAAATATAAAGAACACGGATGATGTCATTCTTCTCGACGAGCGTGGAAACACCTTTACCTCCCTTGAGTGGGCATCACATCTGCAGAAGAAGATGAACTATGAAGGGAAGGATATTGTATTTGTGATAGGTGGAGCCTACGGGTTTTCACAGAAGGTGTACCAGAGGGCAAACGGCAAAATATCGCTTTCCAAGATGACATTTTCGCATCAGATAATAAGGGTGATTTTTCTGGAGCAGCTTTACAGGGCGTTTACAATAATGAAGGGTGAGCCATATCATCACGAGTAACAAAAAATGGAAAGGTTTGCAGAGGACATAAAGAGATGGTTGCGCAATGCATGGCAATTGCTGCTGGGGAACAGGACATCTGTGCTGTTCGTACTGGCGGCGGCAATGGCTGTCCTCTCGTACTTTGCAGTTCCGTCGGGAGTGGAGATATATGAGGCGGCTGCCAGACTGGAGAAAAAAGTGCAGGACAGGCAGGAGATTTTAAGGGGATATGTTCAGCAGGCCCTTGAGATTCCGGTTGATGAGTGGATGAAGCTGGATGGTCTTCCCGACGATATGGTAATATACCGTTACAATGCAGATACCCTGCAGTCGTGGGCAAACCAGTTCCCTGTGGCAAATGATGAGGTGGATGTGCTCACTTTGTGGTACAGGATAAACCATCTCAACAGCAGGAGCCTTTTCAATGCCCCGTTGGCGTATCTTACCGAGCAGGAGCAGTATGTGAACCTGGGATCTGCCTGGTATGTGGTAAAAGTATACAGGAAGGATGCCATAAAGATAATATCGGGACTCCTCATAAAGACTGAGTACCTTTCAAACAATACTATCCTTTCCAGCAGGATAAACCCGGAACTTGGTGTAAAGAGGATGATGACCATAACCCCTGTTACATTTGATGAGGGGGCAGTTGTAAAGGGACTCGACGGCGGTGCGCTGTTTTCTCTTGGCGATGATTTGAGGTCATATCCTGGTGGTGCCCCAATGACATTGAGATGGATGGCTATCCTGTTTTTCTGCGGCGCAATGTTCTCGTTCATTTACGGAAGGCGTACATTCAGGGTGTTGGGGCTGTATTTGTTGGCGCTTACCGGTGTGAGGGCTGTCTGTTTTGGCCTTACATCTGCACTCAGGTTCAGTTCGGAACTGTTCTCTCCAACTTTATATGCAGATGTGGGACTGTTCTCTTCATTTGGAAACTTCCTGCTCAATAACCTGTATGTCTCATTGGTGGCCCTTGGCGTGTATCTGCTGAGGAAAAGGATATTGCACCTTTACAGCAATTCTGAAGCTTGGGCCAAAAGGGGTGTGGTGGCACTCTCTGTGGCCTTTGTTGCAGCACAGATATTTTATATAAACTATGTCTTTGTTTCCCTGATCAACAACTCAAGCATTGTACTTGAGCTGTACAGGTTGGAGGAATTGAGTGTATATTCCATAGTGGCATATGCCTCGTATGCATTGCTTTTTGTGGGGCTTCTTTTCTCCATACAGCTTGTGTTGCCAATGTTGCCTTTTGTACGGAGATACTCCGTACTCAGGCCCCGTAACCTGTTGGCGTATATTGCAGCGGTTTCGCTGTATACAATGCTGGTAGTTGGCGGTATGGGATTCAGGAAAGAGCAGCAGGTGAGCAGTGTATGGGCCAACAAGCTTGCGGTGGAAAGGGATATAGGTCTTGAGTTGCAGTTGCGTTCAATTGAGGCAAAACTTGTAAGGGATCCTATAATTGGGGCTATGCTCTCATTGCCTCAGGAGAGGTACAACCTTATCCAGAGCAGGATGGAGGAACTGTATCTGAAAGGTGTAAGCCAGAAGTATGAGATAAGCATTACAATATGCAGACCGAATGATATGCTGCTCGACAGCAAATGGCAGAAGATGGTAGACTGCTCCTCGTTTTACCAGGATCTTCTCCAGGGAGGTGTGCCCCTTACCGATGGGTCAAATTTCTTCTTCCTCAACAATTACAACGGAAGGGTAAGCTACTTGGGTGTCCTTTCTTACAATACGCTACAGGGCCCTATAACAATGTACATTGAACTGGAATCGAGGTATACCAGGGATGCTATGGGGTACACTGCTGTGCTGTTCGGTTACAAGGCATCGGACAATGTTAACATGCCGCAGGCATATTCATATGCAAAATACATAGACAACAGGCTGGTAATCTATAAAGGAAGTTATGTATATCCGATGGTCTGCAATCCCGATGATTATGCATTTGGCACATCGGTGGTGAAAGAGGAAGATCATCTGCATTTTGTAACCAGATCTGACAATGACAATATAATTATCATAACCCGTGAGAAAAGGAATGTATACCATTATCTTGTCTCATTCTCTTATCTGATGCTTTTCTATTCAGGTGTGGCTTTCATGTTCGTAAACGGAAGGAAACTGGGAAAGAGAAGCCTGAGGATAAGATTGCCAAAAAACTCTTTCAGAAGGAAAATTACATACCTCATCACTTCGTCATTGGTAGTTTCCCTTATCTGTATGGGATTTGGAAGTGTGTTGTTCTGCCTCAACTACTATCGGGAAAACAACCGTACCCAAATGGGTGAGAGGATGCAGACTGTGCAGCAGACTCTCAATGACCTGTGCAAGTATGCCGAGAGCTACAGCCAGATAAATACTTCCAGTGTATTCCAGGCTCTGGAGAGGATTTCAAAGAATACACAGGCTACAATCAACCTGTTTGACCCGCATGGACGACTTATCCGCTCTACCCAACCGGAACTGTTTGACAGATATCTTCTGGCTACCAGAATCAATCCGCAGGCATATTATCAGCTTGTGCATGAGAATAGGATGCAGGTAATGGCCAGTGAGAGGCTGGGTGAACTTGAGTACTCCTCATTATATGCACCTATATATAATGTGGAGGGGAAATTGGTGGCCATTGCCAATATACCGTATTTTGCAAAGGATTCGTATATTGCAGGAGATGTTTCATCCATTCTGGCTACCATTATAAATATATATATCCTGCTGGTGCTGGCTGCAATTTTTGGAGGAACGGCACTGGCCAACCAGCTCTCAAAACCATTGGCGGAGATTGGACGCAAGATGAAACTTATTGATGTTTCAAAGAAGGCCGAGCATCTGAATTACCGCAATAAGGATGAGCTGGGTGAACTTGTAGGGGCCTACAACAAGATGGTGGATGCCGTTGAGGAGAGTTCCCGCAGGCTGGCACAGACAGAAAGGGAGCAGGCCTGGAGCGAGATGGCCCGACAGATAGCCCACGAGATAAAGAATCCTCTTACCCCTATGAGGTTGAGTATCCAGCATCTTATCCGCCTGAAACAGCGTGGAGTTGAGGGTTGGGAAGATAAGTTTGAGGATGTTGCATCATCAATACTTGAGCAGATAGATATCCTTTCAGAGACGGCATCCGAGTTCTCAAGTTTTGCAAAATTCTACTATGAGGAGAACTCCGTGGTGGATTTGGCTGAACTTATAAACGACCAGAGGGTGTTCTTTGATACCAGGGACAACATAAAGATCATCTATACCTATACACACAGGGATTGTATGGTGCAAGTGCGCAAGGGGCAGATCATAAGGGTGCTTGTAAACCTTGTCTCCAATGCCATACAGGCGGTGGAGGATAAGGGAGGCTACATAAGGATTTCCCTTGCCCAGGAGGATGGATGTTATACCGTATCCATTGAGGACAACGGCCCGGGTGTAAAACCGGAAGATGAGCAGAAGCTCTTCAAACCAAACTTTACAACCAAGAGCAGCGGTACCGGACTTGGACTTGCCATTTGCCGCAACATCATTGAACAGAGTGGAGGCAAGATCTCATACAGGAGGTCTGATCTTGGCGGCGCATGTTTCTCTTTCTGGCTACCGGTGTATAGGGGTTAGGTTTATTTTAGTAATATTACTGATAGAAATCGTTATGGGGTATATAAATTTGTCTCCAATGAAATGAACAATAAAGGAATTAAAGCAATAATCCAGCTATTAAAGTTAGTGCTGCTTCAATTGTTGTGCTTGTTATTGTCACTGCCAATAAATGCTATTGTTGGACTTGTGTTGACCTCATTGGTGGACAATGCAGATTTGATATATGCTTTCATTTCTGTAATTTTTTCTTGTGCCTTCTTAATTTTTCTTTGCTATAGACTTCTTAGATGGACAGTGAGGAATACTGTCTGGAGTTTTATATTAGGGCAGATTATAACATGGACAATATTTATAGCAGACTATTACTATTCATTTTCTTTATTGGAAACATTGATGGAATTTATCCCTATTCCCTTTAACTACATCATAATTCTCTTCAACAATATAGTTAATATAATCTTTATTGTTTGCTTGGCCAAAGGAATTGAAGCAAAAACGGCAACCAAAAAGGCTGCCGTTTATTTTTATTTCTGTCTCAAGAAGATCTGTACTGGAACTCCGTTGAAGTTGAAATGCTCTCTAAGCCTGTTCTCAAGGAAGCGTTTGTAAGGCTCCCTTATGTACTGAGGGAGGTTACAGAAGAACGCAAATGATGGGCTTGGGCTTGGAAGCTGAGTGATGTACTTGATCTTGATGTACTTGCCTTTCCATGCAGGTGGAGGGTAGTTCTCAATCTCAGGAAGCATTGCCTCGTTCAGCTGTGAAGTTGGTATCTTGCGTGAGTAGTTGTCATAAACCTCGGTTGCAGCCTTGAGAACGTCAAAGATTCTCTGTTTGTTGATAACTGATGTAAAGATGATTGGAACATCGGTAAATGGAGCAATTCTGTTGAGGATATCCTCCTTGAATTTCTTCATTGTGTTGGTGTCCTTCTCAATGGTATCCCATTTGTTCACTACAATCACCACACCTTTCTTGTTTTTCTGGATGAGGTTGTAGATTGCCATGTCCTGGGCCTCAACTCCGGCCTGGGCATCAATCATGAGGATACATACATCAGAGTTCTCAATTGAACGTACGGCACGCATAACAGAGTAGAACTCAAGGTCTTCCTTAACCCTATTCTTCTTTCTGAGTCCTGCGGTGTCTACAAGCATGAAGTCGTAGCCGAACTTGTTGTATCTGGTTGCAATTGAATCTCTGGTTGTACCTGCTATATTGGTTACAATGTTGCGGTCCTCGCCAAGGAGGGCATTGGTCATTGATGATTTTCCTACATTAGGTTTTCCTACAATGGTGATTCTTGGGATGGTCTCATCCTCGTGGTCTATCACTACATTGTTGTCGTCGGGAAGAAGGGAGCAGATTTTGTCCAACAGGTCGCCTGTGCCGCCGCCGCTTGCTGCTGCAATGCAGAAAGGCTCGCCAAGGCCAAGGGCGTTGAACTCGTATGCGCCGTACATCTTGTCGCCGGTGTCAATCTTGTTTACTGCAAGGATTACAGGTTTCTTGCATCTGCGGAGGATTGAGGCAATCTCGGAATCGTAATCGGTAATGCCGGTTGCCACCTCGCACATGAAAAGGATAACGTCTGCCTCCTCAATGGCAAGGGTTACCTGTTTGCGGATCTCGCCCTCAAAAATATCGTCCGAGTTGCTGGTGTAACCGCCTGTGTCAACTACAGAGAACTCTTTGCCGCACCACTCGCTCTTGCCGTAGTGCCTGTCTCTGGTTACACCTGCAGTTTCATCAACAATGGCCTGTCTCATACCTACAAGCCTGTTGAAAAGGGTTGATTTGCCTACATTAGGTCTTCCTACAATTGCTACAATTCCCATATAATCTCCAATTTATGAGCAGCCCATACCGCAACTTCCGCAGTCTGAGTTGCACTCTCCACTATTATTTTTGCTTTTCTTGCCCCAAAGTTTCTTCTCTTCCACTTTGGCGCACTGGATTCCCCGCTTGCGCATCTCCTTGTTATGCTCAATTTCGGTATCGGGGAACTTACCGTCTTTCTTGAATATGATGTTGAAGCAGAGCCCTATAACGCAGAGCCCAACAATGAACAGTGTAAACAGGAACAGTTTCATCGTTTACAAAAGCCACTTGTCCTTAAGTCCAAGAGGTTTCTCGCTAATGTTGAAAATAGGAGGAATCTGGGCAGCCTTGAATGCAGCCCCTCTCTTGAGCCTTACAATTTTCTCAACAACATCTTTGTCTGCCCCCTCAGCAATCACCTGCTCAGGGGACTTGCCACCCTCCTGCATTGCATAAAGGATAGCATCCAGAACCGGATAGTCAGGAAGTGAATCTGTATCCTTCTGACCCTCCCTCAACTCCGCAGACGGAGCCTTGGTAATGGTTGATACAGGAATCACCACGCCGTTTCTGTTAATATAGTTTGCAAGTTCGTATACTTCACATTTATAGAGATCTGCAATCACCATAGCGGCGCCTGCAAGATCTCCATATAATGTGCCGTAACCGGTGCTCAGCTCACTCTTGTTTGAAGTGTTGAGCAGGATTGCACCGAATTTATTTGAGTAGGCCATAAGGAGGGTACCCCTGATTCTGGCCTGAAGGTTCTCTTCAGCAACATTCCATTTGTTCTCTGCACCAAATACAGGGGCAAGCTCTTTCATGAACTTGTTCCATATCTTCCCGATAGGTACAATGTCATAGCTCATCCCAAGGTTGTCTGCAAGATCAACTGCATCCTGCACTGAGTGCACTGTAGAGAACTCGCTAGGCATAAGGAAGCCATGCACATTCTCCTTGCCAAGGGCCTCAACGGCCAAAGCGGCAACAACGGCAGAATCTATTCCTCCCGACAGTCCAAGGCAAACCTTAGAAGCGCCGATTGAACGGATGAAATTGCGCAACCCTGCAACAAGGGTCTCATGTACATCTTCTATCTGTAATTTTGGTGACAGCATAACCTGAATGTTTTACTATTTAGAATACAAATGAACCGCTGATTGATTTGTCAGTGTAAACTTTGTTGATGATGTCTGCGAACAGGTCAGCAACAGAGATTACCTTGATCTTTGATGTATCCTGACCCTCTTTGGCTCTTAGAGGAATGGTGTCGGATACTACAAGCTCGCAAAGCTCTGATTTTGCAATGTTCTCATAAGCAGCACCGCTCAATACAGGGTGAGTAGCTACGGCTCTTACGCTAAGGGCACCTTTCTCCTTAAGCATGTTGGCAGCTTTGCAAAGGGTACCTGCTGTATCAACCATATCGTCTACGATAACAACGTTTCTTCCCTCTACATCACCAATGGCAGTCATTGAACCTACAACATTTGCCCTCTCCCTTGATTTGTGGCAAACGATAAGCGGACAGCCAAGGATTCTTGAGTATGCATTTGCCCTCTTTGCACCACCCATGTCAGGAGCTGCAATGGAAAGGTTCTCAATGTTCAGGCTTCTCAAATAGTTAAGGAACAAGCCACTTGCGTACACGTGATCAAATGGAACATCAAAGAAGCCCTGAATCTGGTCTGCGTGGATATCTGCAGTCATAACGCGGTCGCAACCTGCAGCTGTAAGCATGTTGGCAACAAGTTTGGCGCCGATTGAAACTCTTGGACGGTCTTTTCTGTCCTGTCTTGCCCAACCGAAATAAGGCATAACTGCTACAACTTTGTAAGCAGAAGCTCTCTTTGCAGCGTCAATCATAAGAAGAAGCTCAAAAAGGTTCTCTACAGGTGGGAAGGTAGACTGTACGATGAATACGGTTGCACCTCTGACGCTCTCGTCAAAAGCTGGCTGGAACTCACCGTCGCTGAAAACGTTGACGATAGATTTTCCCAAATCAAGTTTTAGGGCCTTTGCAATTTTCTCGGCAAGATACTGAGATCCTCTACATGAGAAAATTTTAATCACATGATTATGATCCATAGTTTATAGTGTATTTAAAATAGTTTGTATATACTCAAGTACTTCTTCCCTTCCAATATGTTTCTCGGAAGAGGTTACGAATACCGGCGGAAGCTCCTCCCAATACTGCAACAGCTCTTGCTTGTTCTCTTCAATCTGCTTTTCAAGTGCAGTCTTGCTCAACTTGTCGGCTTTTGTGAAGATGATGGAGAACGGAATTCCTGCAGCGCCAAGGCTCATGAGGAACTCAAGATCTATTTTCTGTATAGGATGCCTGCTGTCCAGCAGTACAAAAAGGAGTGCCATCTCCTCAGATTCGTTTATGAACTCGTTGATCATCTTGTGGAGCTTCACCCTGCCGGCCTGCGATATTTTGGCATAGCCATAGCCCGGGAGGTCTACAAGGTACCATGAGTCATTGATGAGGAAATGGTTTACAAGGAGTGTCTTGCCGGGGGTAGCAGAGGTCTTTGCAAGCCCTTTGTGGTTGCATAAGGAGTTGATAAGCGAAGACTTGCCTACGTTTGACCTTCCAATGAAGGCGAACTCAGGGAATTTAGCCTTTGGCTTGTCTTTCAGTTTCTGGGAACTGCCGGCAAAAATGGCCTTGGTAATTTTCATAAAATGTTCCGGTATTAGGCTACAAAGGTACAATAATTTTTTGTACCTTGTGCGAAAAATAAGACAATGGAAGAGAAGTTGACATTGCTGGATTTGCAGGAGAAGATAAAAAGGGGGATTGAAGGGGCGGTTCCCGGTGCAGTATGGGTTACTGCGGAGATTGGGGAGCTCAATAACCACTATAGCGGCCATTGCTACTTGGATCTTATAGATTATAAGGAGGGGGGACGCGGAGTGGCGGCCAAGGCAAGAGGTGTAATATGGAGCAATGTATGGCGCATGCTCAAGCCGTATTTTGAAACAACATCGGGTGTGAGGCTGGAGAAAGGGCTGCATGTGCTGCTTAAGGCGCAGGTGAGCTTTTCACCGGTTTACGGGTTGTCACTCAATATATTGGACATAGATCCGGCTTTTACTGTCGGCGAACTTGAATTGCGGAGGCAAAAGGCAATTGAACGGTTGAAGGGAGACGGATGCATGGAAATGAATCCCTCGCTGCAGTTGCCGGCACTGCCCCGCAGGATAGCGGTGGTTTCTGCCGAAACGGCTGCCGGTTACAGGGATTTCATGAAACAGCTGCACCAGAATGAGAACGGGTTCAGGTTCTGTACGGAACTGTTTGCAGCACAGATGCAGGGAGACGATGCGCCGCAAAGCATTGTATCTGCCCTGGAGAGGATAGCGGAGAGGGCTGATGAATTTGATGTGGCAATAATAATAAGAGGTGGTGGTGCTGCCATGGATCTTGTGTGCTTTGATGACTACAACCTTGCACTCAACATAGCCCAGTTCCCTCTGCCTGTGATTACAGGAATAGGTCATGACCACGATTTCCATATTGCCGATATGGTTGCCCATACCTGGCTGAAGACCCCTACGGCTGTGGCAGACTTTTTTGTGGGACTTTTTGTGGAACAGGAACAATATATAATGTATTTGTTTCAGAGAATTTCATTAACTTTAACACAAAAAATTTCAGTGGAGCGGCAGAAGCTTGCCTTGTTGCACAATTCGGTTGTACAAGGTGCAGCCAATCTTGTTTCCAATGGCCGCAGGACACTGGATATGCTGCAGTTGAGGATAAATGCGGCAAATCCTGCCAAGATATTGGGCAACGGTTTTGCCATTGTGGCTGTTGATGGGAAAAGGGCCTCTGTGGAGGATATCCGTGAGGGGTGCAGGGTAAGGATGGTGCTGGCAGATGGCACGGTGGAATTCACGGTTGGAGAGGTTTCTTCTGTGGAAAAGAGGATGGAACAGTAAATTGTCGGGAAGAAAATATTGATTATGGAGAATAAATTGAGTTATGAGGAGGCTCTGGCACAGTTGCAGGAGCTGGTAAAGGTGATTGAGGCCCCGGATGCACAGATTGCCGGGGTGGAGAAGGAACTGAAGAAGGCTATGGAGCTGCTGGATTTTTGCCGCAAGGAGCTTGATGGCTATGAAAATGATTTCAATAGAATATTAAACAAACAATAATTATGATATACCATACTGACCCCTATCTGGAACCGTTTGCACGTGCCATCAAGGGAAGGCACGAGAGACTGCTGATACGAAAAGGAGAGATTGCAGGATTCGGCAAGCCTATAAAGGATGCCATCAATAACCATCTGTATTATGGAGTGCACAGGGAAGGTGACAAGTGGGTGTTCAGGGAGTGGGCTCCCAATGCCACTTCCATATATGTTAAAGGTGATTTCAACAACTGGGAACTCTCTCCAGGTTACAGGATGACCAATAAAGGTGGCGGTGTATGGGAACTGGTGCTTCCAAAAAGGGCAGTCAGGCATGGAGACCTGTTCAAATGGCATATTTTCTGGGATGGAGGAGACGGTGAGAGGCTCCCTTCGTATGCCACAAGGTGTGTGCAGGATGAGGTTACGCATACTTTCAGCGCTCAGGTATGGGCCCCTTCAAAAGGGTACAAATGGAAGAATCCGCGCGCTCCTAAAGTTGAGAATCCCCTTATTTATGAGACACATATAGGAATGGCCGGTGAAGAGCCTGCCGTTGCCACATTCAAGGACTTTACAAAAAATGTGCTTCCACGCATTGCCAAACTTGGTTACAATACCGTGCAGATTATGGCTTTGCAGGAGCACCCTTATTACGGGTCGTTCGGATACCAGGTTTCAAATTTCTTTGCTTTGAGTTCCCGCTTTGGAACACCGGAGGAGTTCAAGGAACTGGTGGACAAGGCGCATAAATTGGGCATTGCAGTGATCATGGACATTGTCCATTCGCATGCAGTGAAAAATGAACTTGAGGGTTTGAGCAATTTTGACGGCACCTCTACATTGTATTTCCATTCAGGTGAAAAGGGAAACCATCCGGCATGGGATACCCGCTGTTTTGATTACGGCAAGGATGAGACCCTTTATTTCCTCCTTTCAAACTGCAAATACTGGATGGAGGAGTACAATCTTGACGGTTTCCGTTTCGACGGCATTACCAGCATGCTTTACTGGGACCACGGCCTTGGCCGTGCCTTTGGTGGATATGAAGATTACTTCAACGGTAATGTGGATGTGGATGCCCTTGTATATCTGGGGCTTGCCAATGATATGATAAAGGAGATCCACCCCGATGCATTTACCATAGCAGAGGATATGAGCGGAATGCCCGGCCTTGCTGCACCTATACATCAGGGCGGTTGGGGATTTGACTACAGGATGAGTATGGGTGTTCCCGACAACTGGATCAAATGGATAAAGGAGGTTCCCGACGAGAACTGGAATGTCTGCGACATGTGGTGGCAACTCACCAACAAGAGGGCTGATGAGAAGACAGTGAGTTATGCCGAGTGTCACGACCAGGCGATGGTGGGCGACAAAACCATCATTTTCAGACTGATGGATGCCCTGATGTACACACATATGGACTTGGGTATGCAGAGTCTCGACGTAGACAGGGCAATGGCACTGCACAAGATGATAAGGCTGGTTACAATAGCAACAGCCGGCAACGGGTACCTGAACTTTATGGGTAACGAATTCGGACACCCTGAGTGGATAGATTTCCCAAGGGAAGGAAACGGCTGGTCGCATGCTTATGCAAGAAGGCAGTGGAGCCTGGCAGACAGCCCTTTCCTCAGGTACGGCAAGCTGCTGGCATTTGACAAGAAGATGATACACCTGTTCAGGGAGAACAATATACTTTCGCATGCTCCAATCTCAATCTACAATGATGAGCCCAAGCAGATTCTGGTAATGGAGAGGGGTGAGTTTGTGTTCGTGTTCAATTTCAGCCCTGCAGAATCTTACAACGACTACCGCATAAATATCTTTGGAGGGGAGTATTCTATGGTTCTGGATACAGACTGGAAAGAATTTAACGGGTATGAGAGAAACAGGAAAAAACAGGTGCATTACACGCAGGAAGATGCTCAGGGGACGTTTTTGACCCTGTACCTCCCTGCAAGGACCGCTTTTGTCCTTAAACGTAAATTAGTTAAATAGAAATTTTTGTTGTAATTTCGCACGCAAAATATCTACACATCATATGGCATACTTGGAATTTAACAAAGAGGAGCTGGTAAACCTTGAGTATTCTTTGGAGCGTGAGATTCTGCTCAGCAATAGGGCAGGAGGCTACGTGAATACAACCATCGTAGGTTGTAACACCAGAAAGTACCATGGGTTGCTGGTTGTTCCAATTGAGAACTTTGGAGGAGACAAGCATATTCTCCTATCTACATTGCACGAATCCCTGATACAGCACGGACAGAGTTTCAACTTGGGTATCACATCTTATGGAGATGTATACGAACCAAGGGGACACAAGTACATTGTAGACTTTGAAATGGACTACGCTTCAACCATTACCTACAGGGTTGGAGGTATGAAGTTCAGCAAAACCATCATGTTCTTGAGGGATACAGAAGAGGTTCTGATAAAATACACACTTTTGGAGGCTCACTCGCCTACAACCCTAAGAATCAAACCTTTCTTGGCATACAGGAATATCCATGCCCTTACAGCGGCCAACACTTCTGCAAACACCAGATACAATGCGGTTGACAACGGAGTGGCTTTCAACCTTTATGAGGGCTTCCCTACACTTAACCTTCAGTTGAACAAGAAGAACGAGTGGATTGCTTCACCAGACTGGTACAAGGGAATTGTATACAAGGAGGAGAGCAGAAGAGGATTTGAGTGCAAGGAGGACCTTTTTGTTCCTGGATACTTTGAGTTGCCAATCAAGAAAGGTGAGAGCATTATCCTTTCTGCATCAACCGGAGAGGCGGTTCCTGCAAAATCACTCAAGACCAGATTTGAGAAAGAGGTTCTTAAGAGGGACAACACCAGAAGCAACTATGAGGCATGCCTTAAACTTGCTGCAGGACAGTTTCTTATCAAACATGCCGGTGAGTACAGCGTATGTTCGGGCTACTCATGGGATTATGAGAGCTTGAGGGAGTCATTCATTGCCCTTCCAGGCCTTACCCTTTACAACAACGGGGATACAGAGAGATTTGAGAAGGTGATTGACAGTACAATCAAACGCCATAGGGACAATATGCTTGGAGAGAGTGAGTGTCCCGACAGCGGCCTGTGGTTCATCAGGGCTATCCAACAGTATGTGGATTATGGTGCAGATGCCGCTCAGGTATGGAAAAAATATGGCAAATGGCTTGTAGATATAGTTGAGTCATTCCTTAACAACAGCAGGGAGAGCGTAAGGCTTCACGAGAACGGTCTTTTGTGGGCGCAGAAATATGGTGTGGCACTTACATGGATGAACACCTATGTAGACGGCAGGCCAGTAAGCGAGCGCTGCGGTTACCAGGTAGAGGTGAATGCCCTATGGTACAACGCGCTTTGTTTTGTAAGGGATCTTGACTTGAGATTCGGTAAAGGCAAACTTGTACAGAAAACAGACAATATTATATATAAGATAAGGGAGAACTATACCAGAGTGTTCTGGTGTGAGGAGAGAAACCATCTTGCAGACTACGTTGATGACAAGGGTCAGAATGTGTTTACAAGACCAAACCAGCTTATTGCTTGTTGTGTTAAATATTCTCCGCTTGATGACGAGACCAAGATGGCTGTACTTACTGCTGTGAAGAGAGAGCTTCTAACAGTAAGGGGTATCAGGTCACTTTCTCCTAAGAATCCTTTGTACAGGGGAGTATATGAGGGTGACCAGGGCAGCAGGGACATTGCACATTTCAATGGTTGTGCGTTCCCATGGCTTCTTGGACCATATATTGAGGCAAACCTTGCACTTACAGGCAAAAGCTTTGTGAGGAAGGCCAAGGAGTTGCTTGATGCATTTGAGGAGGATATGGAGGTACACGGCATTGGCTCAGTGGCTGAGATTTATGACGGTGACCCTTCACACAAACCTCACGGATGTATCTCTTCTGCAATCAGTGTTGCAGAGATATTGAGAGGAAAGAGCATGTTGAACAGAATTAAAAAGTAAAGAGTGATGAAAGTTTTGATGTTTGGATGGGAGTTCCCTCCACATATTGCCGGTGGTTTGGGTACTGCATGTTACGGACTTACAAAAGGTCTTGCAAAACATGATGTTGAGGTTCTGTTTGTTATGCCTTCAGCTTCTGGCGATGAGGACCAGAGTGCTGTAAAGATCATAAACGCAAGTGATATCTCGGTTGCTGAGGTTTGGGGAAAGACAGACTTGAGCAGACTTGAAAGTTTCTTGGATAAAGTAAGTTTCTTCAAGGTATCTTCAGGCCTTGTACCTTATATTGATCCTGAACTGTTCTCTTCTATGGTAGAGACTACCGAGCAGAGAAACCGTTGGGAGGAGTACGAGCAGTTCAAGATTCACTATGGCGGAAAATACAAGTTCTCCGGCAAATATGGCGCGAACCTTATGGAGGAGGTGCAGAGATATGCAATGGTGGCAAGTGCAATTGCACTTGAGAATGACTTTGATGTTATCCATGCACATGACTGGCTTACATATGCAGCAGGTATTGCTGCCAAGAAGATATCGGGAAAACCGCTTGTAATCCATGTGCATGCAACTTCATTTGACCGTGCAAGTGACAATGCAATTGATACAAGGGTATTTGCACTTGAGAAGATGGGTATGGAGGCTGCAGACAAGATTATGGCTGTAAGTAACCTTACCAGAAATATAGTTATCAACAAATACGGCATTGATCCTTCAAAAGTTGTGGCTGTACACAATGCAGTTGACTTTGATGAGTTCAAGCAGATGGAGGTAAAGAGGGGAGTGGATGACAAGATTGTCACTTTCCTTGGCCGTATCACCTACCAGAAAGGACCTGAGTATTTCATTGAGGCTGCAAACAAGGTTCTCAAGAAATGCGACAATGTGAGGTTTGTTATGGCAGGTAACGGTGACCTTATGAACCGTTCCATCAGACGTGTTGCAAAATTGGGCATTGCAGACAAGTTCCATTTTACAGGTTTCTTGCGCGGAGATGATGTAAAGAAGATGTTTGCATACTCTGATGTATATATAATGCCTTCAGTTTCTGAGCCTTTTGGTATTTCACCACTTGAGGCGATGAAATCGAATGTACCAAGTATCATCTCAAAACAGTCTGGTGTGGCTGAGGTATTGAGCTATGCAATCAAGACCGATTTCTGGGATATTGATGCAATGGCAGATGCAATTTACGGTCTGCTCAAATATCCTGCATTGGCATCAATGAGTGCCAAATGTGGTGTTGAGGAGGTAAATAACCTCAAATGGGAGAATGCCGCCCTTAAGATGATTGATGTATATCAGGAGGCTATAGATAACTTAAAGTAAGAAACGAATAAAAAATATAACATATATGGAAAAGTCACTTTGTCTTTATTTTCAAGTGCATCAGCCAGACAGGCTAAGATTGTATAGATTTTTTGATATAGGCAATGATTCTCAGTATTTTGATGAGTTTGCCAACAGAACTATCCTTAAGAGAATCGCTCAGCGCTGCTACCTTCCTATGAATGAGGTTATCTATGACCTTATCCAGAAGCACGGCAAGAACTTCAAGGTTGCTTTCTCTATCTCGGGCGCCGCTTTGGAGCAGTTTGAGCAGTACGCTCCTGAGGTTTTGGAGAGCTTCAAGAAATTGGCTTCTACCAAATGTGTGGAGTTCCTGGCAGAGACTTATTCCCATAGCCTTGCTTCTTTGAAATCCGAGAAGGAGTTCAAGAACCAGGTTAAGGAGCACAGTGCAGCTATCAAGAAACATTTTGGTGTAAAACCAAAGACTTTCAGAAACACTGAGCTTATCTATTCAGATACTATCGGTGAGACAGTAGCAGCAATGGGCTTCAATACAATGCTTACAGAGGGTGCTAAGCACATTCTAGGATGGAAGAGTCCTAACTTCTTGTATACCAATGCAATCAATCCTAAATTGAAACTTCTTCTAAAGAATTTCAACCTAAGTGATGACATTGCTTTCCGTTTCTCGGACAGAAGCAATCCCAACTGGCCTGTAACCAGCGACAAATATGCTGCATGGTTGGCAGAGAGCGCAAAAGAGGCAGACATCATCAACCTGTTCATGGATTATGAGACATTTGGTGAGCACCAGAATGCTTCTACAGGTATCCTTGAGTTCATGAGAGCTTTGCCTGATGCAGTGCTTGCAAATACAGAGCTTAAATTTGTTACCCCTTCTGAGGCTGCTGCAAAACACCAGCCGGTAGCACCTCTTCACGTTCCATATGCAATTTCATGGGCAGACGAGGAGAGAGATACAAGTGCATGGTTGGGTAACGAGCTTCAGAATGAGGCATTTGAGAAACTTTACTCTTTGGAGAAAGGGGTAATGGCAGCTAAAGATGAGGAGCTTCTTGCAGATTACAGAAAATTGCAGGAGAGCGACCACTTCTATTATATGTGTACAAAATTCTTCTCAGATGGAGCTGTACACAAATACTTCAACCCATATGACACTCCATATGAGGCATTCATCAACTATATGAATGTATTGAGCGATTTTGCTCTTAGAGTGGAAAAAGCAAATAACAAACCTAAAAAAAAATAAATTAATACTTAAGAAGTAAGCGGATTTGACTCAAAAGGACAGGATTTTCAAAGATTCTGCCCTTTTGAGTCAAATTTGAGTTAAAAAACAGAACGATAAGAATGGTAATTGAGAAAGTAATCAAACCCGATTATCTGTTTGAATCGAGCTGGGAGGTGTGCAACAAAGTGGGAGGAATCCACACCGTAGTTGCCACAAAGGCACTCAAGCTTTCCGGAGACTACGGCAGGAACCATATAATGATTGGCCCTGATGTGTGGAGAGACGAGAAGCCTAATCCTGAGTTTACTGAAGATCCAATCCTGTTCAGGGCTTGGAAGAAGCAGGCGGTTTCAGACGGATTGCGAGTGAGAGTGGGAAGATGGAATGTGCCGGGAAATCCAATAGCCATACTGGTTGACTTTACATCGTTCATTGCCAAAAAGGATGAAATCTGTGCCCGGATGTGGGAGCAGTTCGGATTGGATTCCTTAAGTGGGCAGTGGGACTATTATGAGTCACTCCTTTTCGGTTATGCCTCCGGCATGGTGATAGAGAGTTTTGTGAATTTCAACTTACAGCCGCACCATAAAGCAGTAGCCCAGTTCCATGAGTGGATGACAGGCGCAGGTGTGCTGTATTTGAAGGGGAAGAACCTTTCTATTGGAACTGTCTTTACAACACACGCGACGGTTGTGGGCAGATGTCTGGCATGCAACAACATGCCACTTTATGATTCTCTGCATGACTACAATGCAGATGAAAAGGCAAAGCAGTTTAATGTAACAGCAAAACACTCACTGGAGAAGTGTGCAGCAGTCCAGGCAGATGTGTTCACTACTGTAAGTGACATTACTGCAATTGAGTGCAGGCAGTTCATTGGCCGCGAGGTGGATATCATCACCCCTAACGGCTTTGACAGCAGCTTTGTACCGGCTCCTGAGGCATTTGATGCCTGCAGGGCACAGGCAAGGGAGAAGCTTCTTGCAGTTGCTTCAAAAATGCACGGAGTGCAGTACCCGGATGATACGGTGATTGTAGGAATCGGCGGAAGATATGAGTACAAGAACAAGGGAATAGACATTTTCCTTGATGCACTGGGCAGAATACGCAACAGCAGATACAGTGGCAGGAAGGTTCTTGCATTCATTATGATTCCCGGTTGGAACAATGGTCCCGACAAAGAATTGTTGGCCAAAATCAATGGAGAGGGTAATGGTGATTATACCACCAACATTACCCATCACATGATGGAGCCCCAGTGGGATGCGATATCGGGAAAAATGAGATACTATGGATTTGATGCCCGTAATGACAATGTGGGTGTGGTGTTTGTCCCTAGCTATCTTACAGGCAATGACGGTATTTTCAACATGAAATACTATGATTTGCTTATTGGTATGGACCTTACAGTATTCCCTTCATACTATGAGCCTTGGGGATACACTCCACTTGAGTCCTTGGCATTTGGTGTTCCTACGGTAACTACTACCTTGGCAGGTTTTGGCCTATGGGTTAAGGAGTACTGCAAAGGTGAACATCCGGGCATAGAGGTTCTTGAGAGGAACGATGCCAATTATGATGCAGTTGTTGAGGGGGTAATTGCCAGAGTGATGGAGATTGCTGCCCTTGATGCAGATACAATGAAAAAATACAGGGAAAATGCGGCAGAAGTGTCTGGCATTGCCCTTTGGAAAAACAATATTGAATACTATGTGAAGGCATATTCTGCAGCACTTGACAAAGTGGTGGCAAGAAACGGTGCTTTCCCTCAAATTAAAGAAACAAAAGAGATGACTTATCAGAGATACAGAGTGAACTCTCCAGAGTGGAGAACTCTATTGATCAACAAAGACCTTCCGGCAAAACTTAAACACCTTGATACAATTTCAAAGAACTTGTGGTGGTGCTGGAACCAGGATGCAATTGAACTGTTCAAAATGGTAGATGCCCAGCTTTGGAACAAAGCGAACGGCAACCCTATTGCAATGTTGGACATGGTTGACCTTAAGAGATACAAAGAGTTGGCACAGGATGAGGCGTTCCTTGCAAAATTGGATTCTGTTTACAAGGAGTTCAAGAAATACATGGATGCAAAATCAAAACCTGTTACCCCTCAGATCTCATACTTCTGTATGGAGTACGGTTTGGATACATCATTGAAGATCTATTCAGGCGGTTTGGGTATCCTTGCAGGTGACTACCTTAAAGAGGCAAGTGACATGAACGTTAACATGAACGCTGTAGGATTCCTTTACAAATACGGATACTTTACCCAGCAGCTTTCAGCACAGGGCGAGCAGGTTGCAAACTATGATCCACAGGATTTCACCAAGACCCCTGCAACTCCAGTAATGGATGCCAACAACAACTGGGTAACCATCTCTGTTGCATTCCCTGGCAGAAACATTTATGCAAGAGTATGGAAAGTGGCAGTAGGTAGAATTGACCTTTACCTTTTGGATTCAGACATTGACCAGAACCTTCCTGAGGACAGATGTGTAACCCACCAGCTTTATGGTGGTGACTGGGAGAACCGTTTGAAACAGGAGCTTCTATTGGGTATCGGAGGTATCAGGGCTTTGAGAGCGTTGGGCATTGATTCAGAGGTTTACCACTGCAACGAGGGTCACGCAGCATTTATTGGCCTTGAGAGAATGAGAGAGTATGTACAGGACAAAGGCCTTTCTTTTGACGAGTCTTTGGAGGTTGTAAGAGCTTCTTCATTGTACACCACCCATACTCCTGTAGCAGCTGGTCATGATGCATTCTCTGAGGATATGTTGAGAACTTACATTTCACACTACCCTTCAAGATTGAACTGCGACTGGACTACCCTAATGGCTTTGGGTAAGATTGACCCTAACAACTACAACGAGAAATTCTCAATGAGTAACCTTGCTGCAAACTTGAGCCAGGAGGTTAACGGTGTAAGCTGGCTACACGGTAAAGTGAGCCAGGATATCCTTGGCAACTTGTGGCCAGGCTACCTTCCTGAGGAGAACCATGTAGGTTACGTTACAAACGGTGTACACTATCCAACCTGGACTGCTCCAGAGTGGAAAGAGGTTCACGCTGAGGTATTTGGCGAGGAGTTCAAGACTCACCACTATGACAAGAGCTGCTTTGGCGGTATCAGAAAAGTTGCTGATGAGAAGATCTGGGGTATCAGAACTGCCCTTAAATCAAAACTGATTGCAAAAGTAAAGGAGGTAATCTCAAACCCTTCTGCAACCAACCACTACTCACCAGCTCAGATTGTGAAGATTAAGGAGACTCTAAGGGACGATATCCTTACTATCGGTTTTGCAAGACGTTTCGCTACATATAAGAGAGCTCACCTGTTGTTCAGAAACTTGGACAGACTTAACGAGATTGTGAACAACCCTGAGCATCCTGTACAGTTCCTGTTTGCAGGTAAGGCACACCCTGCCGACAAACCTGGTCAGGATCTAATCAAACACATTGTTGAGGTTTCAAAAATGCCTCAGTTCATTGGTAAGATTGTATTTGTACCTAACTACGACATCACCATTGCAAAACACCTTGTACAGGGCGTTGATATCTGGATGAATACTCCAACCCGTCCTCTTGAGGCTTCAGGTACTTCTGGAGAGAAAGCTGTAATGAACGGTGTAATGCACTTCTCTGTTCTTGACGGATGGTGGGTTGAGGGTTACAAAGAGGGCGCTGGCTGGATGCTTCCTATGGAGAGATCATACGATAACCAGGGATTCCAGGATGAGCTTGATGCAGCAACCATCTACAACATCATTGAGGGCGAGATTGCTCCAATGTACTATGACAAGGATGATAACGGCATCTCAAAACTATGGATTGAGACCATCAAGAACTGTGTTGCTGAGGTTGCATGCAACTTTACAACCAACAGAATGATGGAGGATTACATCAGACAGTATTACCTTCCTCTTGCAAAGAGATCTGGCAAGATGGTTGCAAAAGAGTTTGCAATGGCCAGGGAGATTGCAGCATGGAAGAACAAGATGAGAATTGAGTGGCCTATGATTGAGGTTCTTGAGTCTACAAATGTTGACAATCTGTCGGGAGCATTGCTATTGAACAATGAGTATTGTGCTGAGATGAAATTGTCTGTAGGCGAGATTGATCCTAATGATATTGGAATTGAGATTCTTCTTGCAGAGCCTGACAAGAAAGGCAAACTTTGCATCAAGGAGACATTTGAGTACAAGGTTAAAGAGAGCAAGGACGGCGTTGCAACTTACAAATGCAAGATTGTTCCCGACAAGACCGGTGCATACCATACTGCAGTAAGAATGTATGCAAAGAACAAACAGCTTCCACACAGACAAGACTTTGAGTTGGTAAAATGGTTGTAGCAGCAACAGGCTTTTTTGACGGAGTACATAAAGGACACAAAAAAGTACTTTCTCTCCTGTGCAATATTGCAGCACAGGAGGGAAAAAAAAGTGCGGTCATAACTTTCTGGCCTCACCCAAGGAATGTATTGCAGCAGCAGGCTTATAGCCTGCGGCTCCTTACATCCATTGAGGAGAAGAAGCAACTTGTTAAGGCATTGGGAGTGAACAAGTTCATAACCATACCTTTTGGCAAGGAGTTCAGCCGCAATACAACAAGGGAGTTCCTGAAGAACTACCTTAAGGACAAATACGGGGTTTCTACACTCATCATTGGCTATGACCACCGTTTCGGGTGTGACAAGGTGTCGCACGAGGAGATGATTGAAATGGCCAGGGAGATAGGAATACGGATTGTAGAGGTAAGCGAGTTTATTCAGGACGACAACGTGATAAGTTCCACCAAGATAAGGAACTTGTTGCAGGAAGGGAAGATTGAGAGGGCAAATGACTTTTTGGGATACAGGTACGGCCTCAAGGGTGTAGTGGTATCGGGGCAGAAGGTGGGGAGGACCATAGGTTTTCCTACAGCCAACATGCAACTGTACGAGCCGCTCAAGCTCATTCCGGCCGATGGAGTCTATAGTGTTTTTGTTGAGGTTCTGGGAAAGGTTTATATTGGAATATGCAATATAGGCACCAGGCCTACTGTTGGCGAGAACAACGAAAGGACAATAGAGACCCATATTCTCAACTTTGAGGAGGATATTTATGGACTCGACATTAAGATTGAATTTGTTGGGAACATAAGGGCCGAGAAGAAATTCCCGTCATTGGATGCCTTGAAGGAGCAGTTGGGCAAGGACAAGGATTATGCGTATAATCTTTTGAAAGACAAAATTGTTAAAAAACTTAGATAGTTATGAAGCTTCTTGATTCTGATTTACTGGGTATTTTGTTGGCGTTGGCCACATTTATTGTGCCGGCTGTTTCCGGTGTGTTGGAAAAGAAGCGCAAGGAGAAGAAGAGAAGGGAGGCAGAGCTTTATCCACAGGCTCAGCCGGAGAATCCTCATGAAGAGGATGCCGCAGAATCTGATGAAGAGGCGCCATCCTTGAATGAGGAAATGGAGGAACTGTTCAATGTACTTATGGGCAAGGAGGCTGCGCAGGATGAAGAGATTCTTCCCGACAGCAAGCAGGAGTCCCAGCAGCAGGAATTCCAGTATCAGGAGCCTGTGCGGGGAGAAGATCATGTACAGTGGGAACCTGCAAAGGGTGAGACTGATGAGCTTCCCGCAGAGGAGATTCCTGAGCCTATGCACCGCATGGTGGAGGAGCAGGTTAAACCTCAGACAGAACAGATGGAGGCAATGGCACAGCCGGAGCCCCGTGAGGAGAATTCTTTTAAGAAAAGGATTAAAGGCAACCCTAAAGAGGCTATAGTCCTTTCGGAGATACTCACTCCAAAATTTAAGGAATACAATTGAAAATTAGAAAATTAAAAAATATTATGTCAGGAAAAGTACACTATTTCACAGAAGAGGGTCTGGAGAAAGTGAAGGCTGAGTTGGCCCACATGATCTCTGTAGAAAGACCGGCCATTTCAAAAGCGATTGCAGAGGCAAGGGACAAGGGAGATTTGTCTGAGAATGCTGAGTATGATGCAGCAAGAGAGGCACAGGGCCTTTTGGAGCTTAAGATTTCGCAGTTGCAGGACATCATTGCAAATGCAAGGGTAATTGACGAGTCAAAGATCAACACAGACCAGGTTCAGCTATTGAACAAGGTGAAGATCAAGAACCTTGCAAATGGTGCAATTATGGAGTATACTATTGTAGGTGAGACTGAGGCTAACCTTAAAGAGGGCAAATTGGCTGCGCAGACTCCAATCGGAAAGGCACTTATCGGGAAGAAGAAAGGAGAGGTTGTTGAGGTGAGTGTTCCTAGCGGAATCATCAAATTTGAGATTGTTGACATTTCAATCTAAGAGTTATGGCATCTATTTTCAGCAGAATCGTAAACGGTGAGATTCCTTCGTGGAAGGTTGCGGAGGATGAGAACTACTATGCTTTTTTGGATATCAATCCATTGGCAAAAGGACATACGCTTGTAATCCCAAAACTTGAGGAGGACTATATCTTCAATCTTCCTGCCGAGACTTATACCGGCTTGTGGGAGTTTGCCCGCAAGGTGGCAAAGGCCATTGACATTGCAGTGCCAAGCAAGAGGGTAGGTGTGGCTGTACTTGGAATGGAGGTACCTCATGCACATATCCACCTTGTGCCGCTCAACAGTGAGCAGGACCTTGATTTCAGGAAGGAGAAGCTGTCGCTTACAAAAGAGGAGTTTGCAGCAGTTGCTGAAAGTATATCAAAAGCATTTTCAACACTTTAACCAATGAGAAAACTAGCAGTATTGGGCCTTGCTGCACTTATGGCAGTGGGCTGTTCAAAAAATAACGGTGCGCAGATAAGTGCACAGATTGAGGGTGCGGGCAACGCTGAGGTTGTTCTGTACCAGTTGGCGGTAAACCAGGTAAAGACAGTAGATACAATCAAGACCGGTGCAGACGGCAAGTTCAGCTATACAGTGGCAATGCCTGAGGCGGCTCCTGATTTCTACTACCTTACCTATAAAGGCAACAAACTTGCTTCATTTGTGCTTAAGGCCGGTGATAAGGTAAGCGTTAAAGTTGATACTTTGGGTGCCGGACTTGCAATTGAGGGCTCGGAGGAGTCATTGCTTCTTGGCCAGTACGAGAAGGGGCTTGCAACCGTATCTGCACAAATGGCGCAGATGTCAGAGCAGATGAATGCCGCAATTGAGAAGAAGGACCTTGCAGCCGCAGAGGAACTAAAAATAAAGATGGGCAAGAGTTATGTAAACTACAGAAGGGACCTTATAAAGACAATTATGGAGAACCCTTATTCATTTGCAAACATCAATGCCTTGTACCAGCAGATTGGCCAGCAGCTTCCTGTATTTTCGTCTGAGAACGACTATCTTCTTGTGGAGAGGGTACACGATTCATTGGCTACCCTATATCCGTCATCTGTATATCTTCAGTCATTGAAGGAACAGATCAGTGGAGCAAAAAATGCAATTGCATTGGCAGAGAAAATTTATGAGGCTGAGACAAAATCTTTCCCTAACCTTTCTCTTCCCGACATCAATGCAAAGAATGTAGATCTTTCATCACTTGAGGGCAAACCGTTCATCCTTATGTTCTGGACAATCTCAGAGCCAAGCCAGAAGATGTTCAACAATGACCTTAAGGAGCTTTACAGAAAATACCGCAGCAGCGGACTTGAGATTTATCAGGTGAGCCTTGATGAGGACAAGACCGCATGGGCATCGGCCGTTAAGGACCAGCAGTTGCCTTGGATAAGCGTTTGTGACGGTAAAGGACCTGCGTCGCCTGCAGTAGTGGCTTACAATCTCCTAACCGTGCCAACTATGTTCGTGTTCAATGCTAAGGGAGACTTGGTGGCAAACGGCAACCTTACAGACAAAGGTGAGCTTGAGAACGCAATCAGAAAGGCTATAAAATAAAACTTGATCTGGGTAGCGTAGAGGCAAAAGCCCGCTCATATAACGATAAAACCCCGTCAGAGAGTATTCTGATGGGGTTTCTTGTATTATAAAAGTAACTTTTGGGTCATTGTATCTGCCACACAGTTCCACCCCCTGTTTTAAAGGCCGCGGCCCCGTCTTAAGGGACGGAGCCTATTTTTGGGGGGCAGGTTGGTATGTTACAGCAGTTTCTTTGGCTTGCCGGCTACGAAGTCTTTCAGGTAGAACGGCTCAAAGTAGGCGATGTCTTCAAAGTCGCCGGCCTCAAGCTTGGATGAAGCGATTGCTCTCATACCGTTTGCGTGAGGGCTCTGTGGTGCAAAGAAAGCGTTTGGGTTGTCTCCAACCAGCTCCTTGAACTTTTCGGCTCCGTTGCCGGTAAAAAGGACCGGACCGGCAGCAAGTTCTGCTGCGTAGCTGTTTTCATCAAGTATTTTTGCCTCAACAGGGGTGAGTTGCTCCCCTTTGGAGTTGAAGTTTGCGGTATATACCTCCATGCGGCGGGCATCAATCATCGGGATGATGAGGAAATCTCCCTCTCCGGTGTAGAGGTTGTTGTCAATTGCCAGTTGGGCGATGGTTGCCAGGGTGCATGCCGAGATTAGGGGCTTGCCGGCTCCGTAGCAGAGTCCTTTGGCTATTGATACGCCTACCCTCAGACCTGTATATGAGCCTGGGCCCTTGCTTACAGCAACAGCGCTGCAGTCTGCCATTGTGATGCCGTTTTCTGCAAGGATATCTGTTACGTATCCACCTATGACGGATGCGTGGGCTTTGGGTTCGTTAATGTATTTCTCAGCAATTGTTTCTGAGTTTTTTGCAAGCGCTACCGAGCAGGCGTCTGTAGCGGTTTCTATAAGCAATATGTATTTGTCCATTACTGTTTTGTTTCTCTTACCTGTGAACCGTTGTAAAGGTCTCTGCTGATTGCGGTGTAAGGGGCTGTAACTATGCGGCATGCTGTATCAAGACCGCTAAGCACCTCAATCCTGTTCATGTCCTGTATTCCGGTTTGAATGCACCTGGCCTTTACTGTTCTGCTGGTGCTGTCGTATACGAATACCTGTTGCAGGATAGTGTTGCCGAGTGTGTCCACAAGACCTTTTCTGGTGGTTATAGACTGCAAAGGTATTGTAATTATGTCATTTTTCTTAATTGTACAGATAGAAACTGTTGCACTCATCCCCGGACGGAGAGGAATTGGGCTCTCTTCAAGCAGGTGTGCGTAGGATGCGGGGTCTATGTTTACCTTTACTTCAAAGTTGGTGGCCTGGTCGGCAGTGATTGTGCCGCCGGAGTTTTTTGAGGAGTTGGCAACATGGGTTACAGTGCCGGTAAATTTGCGGTTGGGGTATGCATCTATCTCAATGGTGGCTGTGTCTCCTGCACTCAGGCGGATGATGTCCATCTCGTTGACATCCACAAGCACCTCCATACGGCTCAGGTCTGCAATTCTTAGCATCTCGGTACCGGCCATCTGCGATGTACCCACAACCCTCTCGCCAATCTCTACGCTCAACTTGGATATTGTGCCGTCCATAGGGGAGTAAATATTGGTTTTGGTAAGGTTCTCCTGTGCCTCCTTGAGGGAAGCCTCCGCGCTGAGAACATTGTACTCCGCAGCGGTAAGCTGGCTTTTGGCTATCTCGTATTCTGCAGTTGACTTTTCCCATTCAGCGGCTGATATGGTCCCCTTCTCATAAAGTGACCTGTTGCGTGAGTGGTTCAGGCCGCTTTGGATGAACTGCGCCTGCTGTTGTGCGTATTGGGCCTTCACTGCATTGAGCGAAGCCTCGGCGCGGTCCCTTGCAGAGATGTACAGGTCCTGCTTTATCTGCAGGATAAGGTCTCCCTTCTTTACAGCATCGCCCTCTTCAAAGTTGAGCATTATAATCTCGCCTGAAACGTCGGGACTGATTTTTACCTCAGTTACAGGCTGTATCTTTCCGTTTGCGGGGATAGACTCCTCTATGCTTCCCACAAGAGGCTTTTCAAGTGTTACCCCAATCCCTTCCGGGGTATTGCTTTTGCCTATAGCAATGAGGATTATTATGAGTGCCGCTGCGGCAATGAGGACAATCTTTCTTTTGTTTTTCTTTGGTGCCATATATGTTTGGGCTGTTATAGTGTAAGTGGCAAGTTCCTGTAGTGGTCCAGTATCTTCTGCTGGAAAATATACTGGTACTTGCATTGTATGTATTCAGATTCTGCCTTGAGAAGGTTGGCTTTTGCTACAGAGTAGTCTGTGGCACCAACCATTCCAAGATTGAATTTCTCTTCAGTCTGGGAAAAGGATTCCTTGGCAGCCTCTTTATTGGCCTGAGCTGCCTTCAGCTTTTCGTAACTTCCTTGAGCCTCATTATATGCAAGCCTTATCTGCTTTTCCAGCTGCTGGCCTGCCATGTCAACTCCAATTTCAGATTTTACCACATTTGCCCTGGCATTGCGGATTGAGATGCTGTTTCTCCAGTTGTTGAAGATTGGAATGCTCAGGCTTAACCCCACAGAAGGGTTGCGGTTGTTGTTGAACTGGGTGAAGAATGCAGAGTTCTGGCTGTCGCTGTAGTAAGTTCCGTATCCTGCACTCAGCGAGAGGGTAGGGAGTGCTGCCCCTTTCTGTATCTTGTGCTGGAGCCTGCTTTGCTCCAATGCCAGTTCCGCTTTCCTTATATTCGGATGGTTGGAGGCGGCCTCTACAGTTTCCTGCAGGGTGGCTGCAAGGCAGGCAGCGTCAGAGTCTGTCTCTTGTGGAATCTCTATTTCAAATGATGCCGAATCCGGCAGGTTGAGCATCTGTGCCAGTTCAAGCAGTGCGGTGGAGGTGTTGTTGCGGGCAGTGGCCAGCTGCACGTTTCCGTTGGCCAGTTGGGATTTCATCTCAAGCAGTGCGCTGTAGGGCTGGCTTCCTGAGTTTACAAGATCCTCAGTCTTCCTTACCTGTGCCTGCAGGCTATTGAAGTTTGCATCTGCACTTTTCTCCATCTCCATGTTGAGGAGTACCTGCAGGTAGCCTCTGGCTATTGAAATGGAAATTTCATCCTCCAGAGCCTCAATGTTCACATTGGCAATCTCCAGTTGCTTGAAACTGCTTTTGAGGGTATTGAGCTTGCGCATTCCCTCAAAGAGAGGAACTGATGCCGAAAGGTTCATTGATGAACTCTGCGACAGTTTGTTCTCTACAATTTCAAGATCGTTGAGGTTTACCGAGCGGCCCCAGCTCATGTTGTGCCCCATGGAGGCATTTACAGAGGGGAGATACTCCATCTTTGAACCGGTTACATTGTTGCGGGCAATCTCAATGTCCTGCTGCATCTGCCGTATCTGCAGATTATGTTCCCTCGCATATGAAATGCATTTCTCCAAAGACCATTTTTCTGCTGGTTTTCCCGTTTCCTGGGCCATTGAGAGGTATGGCAGCAGCAAGGCTGCAAGCGCAAGGGCGCACAAATGTTTCCGGTATCCTGTATACATATTGCAAAGTTAAACAAATATTGAAAAGGAGGGGCAAGGGATGCCAAAATGTTGCGGTGTAAACAGCTCCTTGCCCCTCCATATTAGCCGGTTACAGTGTTCCAGGAGAGGTCAGCATCCTCTTCATTCTTGAGGCCAGCCAAATCATCTTGGCAATTGACCCTATGCACTCGGCAATGAATTCCACAACTTTTGCAGTTGCCTCATCCTTTCCACCAAACACCAAAGCTGCGGCTTTGGAATCAATTTCAATAAAAGCGTTCATGGTTACCTCCTTTCAAAATCTGTTCCACCCTTTTTTCAAACCACGGATAATCTCATCCTTGTACTCTTTCAGGAATCTTAGGGCCCTGTCAATGCATTCTCCAAGGTTAAATTCATACACTACAGCGGTTCCGCCCCTGATTTCCCGAAGTTCCTTTTCAAAACATCTTTCCATAATACTTCAAATTAAATCCCTACCGATCAGTGCTGCGTAGGTTACCACTTTGAGCCAGCTCTATTTCAATTGTACAACGTTGTCTGCAATGACGGCGCCATCCCTTTTGTGGGAAACGGCAATTATTGTCTTGCCGCACTCCCTCAAGCGGTGTATGCACCTGGCCGCACACTCCTCACTTTCATGGTCCATTGAGGAGGTAGCCTCATCAAAAATGTATATCCTGGGGTCTTTGTAGAGGGCCCGTGCAATCCCAATTTTCTGGCATTCTCCTCCCGACAGTCCCATTCCTCCGTTCCCCGCATTGGTAAGGAGCCCCTGAGGAAATCTGGAAATCATCTCCTCCATTTTCAGTTCCCTGCATATTCCAAGGATCTTCTCCATGTCGGGATCCTCTTTCCCGAGAGTTATGTTCTCCAGAATTGATGTGTTGAGGATGGCAGGGCGCTGGTCTACATAGGCAACCATATCCCTCCATTCACTCGGGTTGAACTGGGAAATGCTGATTCCCCCATAACTGATGGTCCCCTCCAGCAAGGGATAGTCGCCCATTATGAGTTTGAGCAGGGTGCTTTTGCCCCGTCCGCTCTCTGCATCAATCCGGGTAATCTTACCCTGTTCAATAACCATGGATGTGCCGTCAAACAGTATCTCCCTTCCGGGATACCTGAATTTGATGGAATCAACGGCTATATCCCCTTCAATCCCTTTGGGAGAGATCTTTTCCTTCCCATCCCCCTCATCTTTTAAGGAGAGTATTTCATAGATTCTCTTTCCTGCTACCGAGGCTTTGGCCATGGCATTTACAGAAGATGTCATATCATCCAGCGGAACAGTGAAGAAAGAGCACAGCGAGTAGAATCCCACCAGTTGCCCGAGTGTTATCTCTCCCCTGAATACGTAGAACGTTCCAACGGTGAGGACAAGGCATACCAGCATCCTGGATACCCCCTGTACCGCAGTTTCAAACAGGTTTGCCGCACCTGCCGATTTCTGCAATGCAGATGAGAGGACTGCATATCCTGATTCCAGTCTTCTTGTGGCAAATTCACCGGCATTGTAGTGCCTGAGCACTCCGGCTGCATCAACACCTTCCAGCAGGGCACTCTCAAAATCGGCACTGGCCTTGGCCAGGTTCTTGCCCAATTTCCTGTTTATTCTTCCCGACAGCCTGTACAGAACCCAGTATGCCGGAATGAAGCACAGTACCATGGCTGCCAGGCGGATATTGTATCCCACCATTACTGCAACTGCTGCGGCAATGGTGAAAGCGCCGGTAACCATCCCTATAATCCCGGTTGTTATGAATGAGCGTACAAGGTGTATGTCATCACTGCGGGAGGAGATGTCTCCAGCAGTGTGGCTGCTGAAGAAGGCAGGAGGAAGCCTGAACAGCTTTCCTGTGTATGCTGCCAACATGGTATATTCAATCTTTATGCTGCTTCTGATTATATATTTTGTGGCACTGTATCCGACAAACAGCGACAGGAGCATGAGCAGGCATACGGCGGGGCATGCAACTGCCATGAGTCCTGGATCCCCTTTGGGTACAACCACATCTATGATCTGTTGGAGCAGCAGGGTAGTGGCCATGGCGGTACAGATGCATATTATGGTGCCGCACAGGGCAATTAGAATCTCCTTCATGTTCCCCCTGAAAAGGGCAAGAAGGAACTCCCTGTAGCCGCCTGCGCCTGTATCTGAGGGGAGGTTGGCCGACGGTACAATCCTTATGATATACCCGCTCCACATGTTGCAGAACTCCTCAGCCGGGATCTTCTTCATATCCCCCTCAGCCGGGTCCATAACCTTCACATGTTTGCGTGAAATTCCATATATCACCACATAGTGCAGGTATCCCTGGTGGTCCTTTATGTGTGCTATGGCTGGGAGGGTGAATTCTCCAAGGGTGTGGATATGTTTCTCCTTGGATTTGTAGCAGTTGGCCTCAAATCCGAGTGATGAGGCTGCATCAAGGATTCCCTGCAGGGATATTCCGTCGGGAGTACAGCCACATAAAATTCTTGTGTGGGCAAGGGAGAGCTGTACCCCGTAGTAGGCTGCCACGGAGGCCAGGCAGGCTGCCCCGCAGTCATACTTGTAGTGCTGTCTGATTTTTGTCTTCCCCTCAAGAAGCAAGTGCTGTGCGAACGTCTCCATACCTGAACCTTTTTTGCAAAGGTGGGAAGGGCTGGAGATTTATGCCAACTTTTGAGTAAAATTTACTCCAAGAATTTTTTTTAAGAAAAGATTTTATGCAAAAAAGGGAAAAAATCCTGCGTGAAATGCATCAGGAAGCCATATCCCTTTGATGAGGCAAGCAGTTCCTGAGGTATTATCTTTAATGTGCCGTTGAGGTAATTTACAATGTATGCCACAATTCCAAGGATGATGATGGCCTTGAGCGCCCCAAACAGCAGGCCCAGGATGCGGTTCAGCCAGCCCAGCATTGAGAGTTTGATGAGCCCTTCAAGTACTTTGCCCATGATTTGGGCAAGGATGAGGACAAGGATGAAAATTACAATGAACATTATTATGTGCAGGGTGTTCTGGGTAATATCCAGGTTGACCCACCCAGAGACCTTTCCGGTAAGGAATCCTGTGAACTTGAATGCACACCAGGTGCCCAGAAGTATGGCGGCAATGCTCACGAACTGATTGATGAATCCCTTGAAGATTCCCATGATTCCAGCTATTGCAATGAGGGCAATGATGATGATGTCAAGTGTTTCCATATTTGTCAGATATTAAATTTCTTCAAATGTAACCAATAAATGTTATCTTTGCGGATTAAAATTTAAAAATTATCTCAAAAATGGGTTTCGCTGAATATAAAAATCTTGATTTAGTAGAGATTAACCGCAGTGTTCTTGAGAAATGGAAAGCAGAACAGTGCTTTGAAAATAGCCTTAAGGCAAGAGAGGGAGCAAAGAAATTCGTGTTCTTTGAGGGACCTCCTTCTGCAAACGGTATGCCTGGTATCCACCACGTGATGGCCAGGGCAATCAAAGATGCGTTCTGCCGTTTCAAGACACAGAGCGGATATCTTGTGCAGAGAAAGGCAGGATGGGATACACACGGCCTTCCTGTTGAGCTTGGCGTTGAGAAGATGTTGGGCATTACTAAAGAAGATATCGGGAAGAAGATTACTGTAGACGAATATAATGATGCCTGCCGCAAGGAGGTGATGAAATATACCAAGGAGTGGGTTGCCCTTACCGAGAGGATTGGTTATTGGGTGGATATGGACAATCCTTACATTACTTATGACAACAAGTATATTGAGACTCTTTGGCATCTTTTGAAGGATATCTACGGAAAGGGCCTTCTATATAAAGGTTATACAATCCAGCCTTATTCGCCTGCTGCAGGTACAGGCTTGAGCTCGCACGAGCTTAACCAGCCAGGTTGCTACCGCGATGTTAAGGATACAACTGTTGTAGGACAGTTCAAGATAAAGAATCCTAAGGCGGAGATGGCGCAGTGGGGTACACCTTATTTCCTTGCATGGACAACAACTCCATGGACTTTGCCTTCTAATGTGGCTCTTTGTGTGGGTCCTAAGATTGAGTACGTTGCTGTACAGACATACAACTCATATACAGGTGAGAAGATGACAGCCGTTCTTGCAAAGAACCTTCTATATTCACACTTCAACAGGAAAGCAGAGGAGATTGCACTTGAGGATTACAAGCCTGGTGACAAGCTTGTTCCGTTCAAGGTGGTTGCAGAGTACATGGGACCGGATTTGGTTGGCATGGAGTATGAGCAGCTTATCCCTTGGGTGAAACCTGTTTCAGTTGATGCAGACGGCAAATGGAGCGATGCTTCAGACAAGGCGTTCCGCATCATTCCTGGTGATTATGTAACTACAGAGGACGGTACCGGTATCGTTCACATTGCACCTACTTTTGGTGCTGACGATGCTTTTGTGGCAAAGGCTGCAGGTATCCCTTCTTTGTTCATGATAAACAAACTTGGCGAAACCCGCCCAATGGTTGACTTTACCGGCAAGTTCTACTTGATGGAGGAGCTTGATGAGGAGTTTGTAAAGACTTGTGTAAATGTTGAGCTTTACAAGGAGTACCAGGGCAGATGGGTTAAGAATGCCTACGATCCGCAGTTCACTGTAAACAATGTGTTTGATGAGAAAGCTGCGGCTGCAGCTGAGAACTTGGATATCTTCATCTGTCTTATGATGAAAGGTGCCAACAAGGCATTCAAGATTGAGAAGCATACCCATAACTACCCTCACTGCTGGAGAACCGACAAGCCGGTGTTGTATTATCCGTTGGATTCATGGTTCATCAGAACCACTGCTGTGCAGGATGAGCTTATTGCATTGAACAAGACCATCAACTGGAAACCTGAGAGCACCGGTACAGGCCGTTTTGGCAAATGGCTGGAGAACCTTCAGGACTGGAACCTTTCACGTAGCCGCTATTGGGGTACACCTCTTCCTATCTGGAGAACAGAGGACAAGAAGGAGGAGAAGTGCATAGGTTCTGCTCAGGAGCTTTACAATGAGCTTGAGAAATCTGTTGCTGCAGGCTTTATGGCTTCAAACCCATTGAAAGACAAAGGTTTTGTACCAGGAGACTTTTCTAAGGAGAACTATAATAAGATTGACCTTCACAGACCGTATGTAGACGGCTATATCCTTGTTTCAGAGAGCGGACAGCCTATGAAGAGGGAGCTTGACCTTATAGATGTATGGTTTGATTCGGGTGCAATGCCATTTGCACAGGAGGGCTTGGAGAACCTTGGCAAGGAGCAGTTTGGCCAGACCGCAGACTTTATTGCTGAGGGTGTTGACCAGACACGCGGATGGTTCTTTACACTTCACGCAATCTCTACAATGGTGAACAAACGCATTGCATACAAGACAGTGCTTTCAAACGGTCTTGTGCTTGATAAGGTAGGCAACAAGATGAGTAAGAGACTTGGCAATGCCGTTGATCCGTTCAAGGCATTGGACGAGTACGGTGCAGACTCATTGAGATGGTATATGCTTACCAATGCACAGCCTTGGGACAACCTCAAGTTTGATTTTGCAGGTGTTGATGAGGTTAAGAGAAAATTCTTTGGAACCCTTTACAATACATACTCATTCTTTGCGTTGTATGCAAATGTGGACGGATTTGACAACAAGGCTCCACAGGTACCTGTAGAGAACCGTCCTGAGATTGACCGATGGATCATCTCTTATCTCAATACTTTGGTTAAAGAGGTTAAGGCATGTTATGAGGATTATGATGTAACAACTGCCGGCAGAAAGATTCAGGACTTTGTTTGCGACCATTTGAGCAACTGGTACGTACGTCTTAACAGAAAACGTTTCTGGGGCGGTTCAATGACAGAGGACAAGCTTGCAGCTTACCAGACATTGTACTCTTGCCTTGAGACAGTGGCTGTGCTTGCTGCACCTATTGCTCCATTCTTCATGGAGAGACTGTTCCTTGATTTGAACGCAGTTTCAGGTATGCATTCAGAGAACTCTGTACACCTTGTGCTTATGCCTGAGGTTGAGGAGAAATATATTGACAAGGATCTTGAGGAGAGAATGGCTCTTGCACAGTTGAGCACCTCAATGGTACTTGCACTGAGAAAGAAAGTGAACATTAAGGTAAGACAGCCTCTTGCCAAAATCATAATCCCTGTACTTGATCCTAAAATCCAGGAGCAGCTTGAGAAGGTGAAGAACCTTGTCTTGAACGAGATCAACGTTAAGGAGGTTGAGTTCATTACAAATACAGAGGGTCTGATTACCAAGAAAATCAAACCTAACTTCAAGACTTTGGGCAAGAAGTACGGCAAGATGATGAAAGATATTGCCGCTGCCTTTGCACAGTTCTCACAGAGCGACATCTCTGCAATTGAGGCATCTGAGAACTATGCATTTGCATTGCCTGCAGGTGAGGTTGTGCTTGAGAAGGCAGACTATGAGATAACCTCGGAGGATATGCCGGGCTGGTTGGTTGCAACAGAGGGCAAGCTTACCGTAGCAATGGATATCACCATTACCGATGCTCTCAAGAAAGAGGGTGTGGCACGTGAACTGATAAACAGAATCCAGAACCTCAGAAAAGAGAAGGATTTTGAGATTACAGACAAAGTTGAGGTTGCAATTGTGAAACGTGAGGATGTGGCAGAATCCCTTGCAGAGTACGCTACATACGTATGTGAGCAGACTTTGTGCGGAAACATCTCTCTTGTTGATACTCTTGAGGGTGCAGAAGAGGTTGAGTGGGAGAATGGCGAGATGTTGCACATATCAATTAAGTTGTTAACTTTGTAATAACAAAATCAGATAGTTATGAATACAGAAGAGAAAGTAAGGTATAGCGATGCGGAGCTGCAGGAGTTCAAGGAGCTGATTCTTCAGAAACTTGAGACAGCAAGGCAGGACTACGAGGAGTTGAGGGCTGCAATTACCCACAGCTCAAGCAATGGTGTTGAGGATACATCTCCAACATTCAAAGTTCTTGAGGAGGGCGCATCTTCACTTTCTAAAGAGGAGTCGGGCCAGTTGGCACAGAGACAGTACAAGTTCATCCAGAATCTTGAGGCTGCCCTTATAAGAATTGAGAACAAGACCTATGGCATTTGCAGAGAGACAGGCAAACTTATCCCTAAGGAGAGACTTATGCTTGTACCTCATGCAACCTTGAGTGTAGAGGCTAAAAACAAGAGGTAATTTATGAGATTGTCCAAAGGTGGCTGGATTTCTCTGTTGGTAATTTTATTGCTGGTAACAGACCAGGTAATAAAATTTGCAGTAAAGCTGAACATGACAATAGGGGAGAGTATCCCTGTATTTGGAAACTGGTTTCAGATCTGCTTCATAGAGAATAACGGCATGGCGTTTGGGATGCAGTTTGGAGGCTCTATTGGAAAACTTGCCCTGAGCCTGTTCAGGGTAGTGCTTATAGGATTCCTTATTGTATATCTCAGAAGACTGATAAAAAGGGAAGACACCCCCACAGGGGTACTTGTGGGGCTTGCCCTTGTCCTTGTAGGGGCAATAGGCAATGTAATAGACTGCCTGTTCTACGGAGAAATATTCAGTGCATCAACATACACCCAGGTAGCCCAGCTGTTTCCTCCCGACGGAGGCTACACAAGCTTCCTCTACGGTAAAGTGGTTGACATGTTCTATTTCCCGATAATTGACACTACATGGCCCCAATGGATGCCGTTCTGTGGAGGGGAACATTTCATCTTCTTCAGTCCGATATTCAATTTTGCAGATGCCTGCATTTCGGTCTCAGTAATTTACATGCTGATATTCCAGAGAAAGTTCTTTACAAAAGAGTAAAAAATAAGAGGCTGCTTTTGGGTAAGCCTCTTTTTTTTGTGAACAAAGTGCCCATCGGGACGCGTCCCAGTGGGCACTTTTTCTCTATTTGCCCTTTAGGACAACGTCAAAAAGGGCATTTTTGATTTATTTCTTTATTTTCTCAATAAGTTTCTGTCGGGAAAAATGGATTCTGCTCTTAACGGTGCCAAGGTGGAGACCCAATTCATCTGCAATCTCCTGATACTTGTAACCGCTGTCGTGCATCTGGAAAGGTATTCTGAATTCTGGCTCCAATGAGTTCACCATTGCGGTAAGCTCCCTGAAATTGTAGTCGCTCTCGGGATTTGCCTCGGATGGGCGGCTAGTAAGGACAAAGTCCTGTACATCCTTGTTGAAGATTGCCTGCTTCTTTACTCTCCTGCGGTAATCGTTAATAAAGGTGTTTTTCATGATTGTATACATCCAGGCCTTGATGTTGGTCTGCTCATCAAATTTGTCCTGGTTGTAGAGGGCTTTGAAATAAGTTTCCTGAACCAAATCTTTTGCATCATCCATGTCTGCTGTAAGACTGTAAGCATACCTGGTAAGAGACGGCTCCAAGCTAATGATCTCCTGGTTGAAATTAGCATTACCCATAATTCCAAAATTTTAATAGAATAACCCAATAAGTGTTTTAAAGTTTAAAATGTCTTGTAGTTTTTTAAGTTATTGGTAAGCCGGCTTTTCTTATTGCGAATGTAGCGTTTGATTTTGGCAGAATTATTAACGGAAAATTGCGTTATTGTTAAGATTTTGTGAAATTGTGACACAAAAGTTACGAAATGTAAAAGTGGATTTTTAGGCATTTTCCCCTTATTCCCGACAGTTCTTACCTTATTCCGCAGAAAAAATCAATTTTCTTGAAAATAAATTTGGAGAAACAAAAATAATTCCTACCTTTGCAATCCCAAAGCAAACGCGGAGGATTTGGAGAGGTGGCAGAGTGGTCGATTGCGGCGGTCTTGAAAACCGTTGATCTGAGAGGATCCGGGGGTTCGAATCCCTCCCTCTCCGCTGAAATGAACCGGAAGATGAAAATCTTCCGGTTTTTTTTTGTTTTGTGCCGGCCGTTGCAAGCTTGCTTGCAAAAGGACGGTCAAAACAAAAAAAGGTGTGCTACAAGCACACCGGTTCATTTCTGCAAGGGCCTCTCCGGCAAGGAGAGAGGGAATGCGGAGCCCGTAAGGGCGAGCCCAATCCCCCGCGACGAGCGGCAGAGGGAATGCCGACCCCCGGGAGGCCCAATCCCTACATAGGAGGGAATGCCGGGAGGCCCAATCCCGACATAGGATGGAATGCGCAGCCTCAATCTCTCCATTTTTGCAGAAAAAGAGGCTTAAGTGATTTATTGTCAACTTAAGCCTCTTTTCTTTTGAGTGCCTGGTTTAAGGGAGACTCACAAAAATAATAACCAGAGTAATGATGATAATGATTATACATTGAAGTGTCATTATCCATTTTAGGGAATAATCTTTTTTTGATTTGCTTAATATCAACCATGCCGGTGTAAAAAGAATAATTCCTAATGGAACAGATATAAAAAGAATTAAAAAGCCAGTAGAAATTGCAATTATGGACAATATTGCAATTACAACACCAAATACAATTTTTTCAAGTTGTTCTCTGCTCATTTATTCTTCCCGATAAGAATGACTATGTATACAAATGTAATAAAAATAAACAAGCCCCGCAACCTCATCCCGAGACCACAGGGCTTGCCCGACTTAACCTAACTTAAAAAACTATTTCACTTATGTAAACAAGTGTTGCAGCAAAAAGTTCAGGTGATATCAGATTTTTCCTTCCATAAAATCCAATGTCTCATTCATCCACCGTTCAAAATCTACCACCATGGGAGACTGACTACCACCATGCCCGGCTTTATCATAAACAGATAGCTTTTTATTCACTTTTTCCGGCAATGCGTTGTAGATCTTTTCAGACATCCATACAGGGGTCCTGTCGTCATTCTTCCCGACAATCAACAATACAGATTTCCTGAATTTTGGGGCGATATGAA
>JAGBTG010000043.1 GCA_017631435.1 Bacteroidales bacterium
AAATGTGAATATTTATTATACTGCTTGTCTTTTCAATATTTTCAATGAACTTTTTCCCTTTCATCCTTCCGGGCTGACCGCCCTTCCGTTTTGGGACCGCAAAGATACGGACTTTTTCGTTATCTCCAAATTTTTTCGCAACTTTTTTGAAAAAATTTTTCGTTCCAAAATTTCGAAGAACTTGTCCCCTGCGCCTCTCTCATTTGCGGGCTGCAAAGGTAGACATTATTTCATATTCTGCAAACTTTTTGTGTAAAAAATTAATCAATTTCACATTTCACCCAACATACCTATTATATAATAAAAAAATGTACTATATTTGCATCCCAATGAAAACAAGAGACCACATATCACATTTCCGTTTCAGTATCGGTGTCCGACGACGCTGTTAGTGTGTGGCATATTCTTACCCCAATCCGGGGCAGAGAAGGGACCGCTCAGGTCCGTTTCAAAAATTTTCAATATACATAAATTGTCGGGAAGACAAATCCCCACTTTAAATCAGCCCAAAGGGCATTTCATTTTAATTGTTCAGGAAAACTATGAAAGTTGACGTAATTGTTGCAGATGAATCCCACTTGGATTATGCAGAGAAAGTTTGTGAACTTATTTATATATCGGCTCAGGAGAGAGGTACTGGCATTGCCAAACGTACTCCGGAGTACATAAAGGAGAAGATGAGGGACGGCAAGGCAGTGATTGCCATTGCAGAGGACGGCACTCTTGCCGGCTATTCATACATTGAGACATGGGGCCACACCAAGTTTGTGGCAAACTCAGGACTTATAGTGGCTCATGAGTACAGAAAGACAGGTCTTGCCAGAAGAATCAAGCATATGACTTTTGAACTGTCGAGAAAAATGTTCCCGTATGCAAAGATTTTCAGCATCACCACAGGTCTTGCAGTGATGAAGATCAACACAGAGATGGGATTCAAGCCCGTTACATTCTCTGAACTTACAGACGACAAGGAGTTCTGGGCAGGATGTGAGGGGTGCAAGAACTTTGACATCCTTGAAAGGAACGACCGCAAGCTTTGCCTGTGCACCGGACTTCTGTATGACCCTAAATGGGAAACTGAGAAAAAGCCTGAGCAGAAAGAGAGCACAAATCTTATTGCAAAGGTGGGAAAAGGGATTGCAAAACCGTTCAAGGCAATGGGCAAGAAACTGAAAGGATAAGCTGAGGCTTGAGTATTGGCAAACATAAAAGGAAAATAATAACGTAATAATATATAATCATGAAAGAGAAAGTAGTTTTGGCATTCAGCGGAGGATTGGATACATCATTCTGCGTGCCATATTTGAAAAATGAAAAAGGTTTGGAGGTTCACACAATTATGGTGAACACCGGTGGATTCTCGGCTGAGGAGGTGAAGAGAATTGAGGAGAGGGCACTTCAGCTTGGTGCTGCAAGCCACGTAACTGTAGATGCTGTAGAGAGCTACTACAACAACGGTATCAAATACCTTATCTTTGGAAATATCCTTAAAAACTCAACATATCCGCTTTCTGTAAGCTCTGAGAGAATTTTCCAGGCACTTGAGGTTCTCAGACACGTGAAGAAGATTGGCGCAACCAACGTAGCTCACGGAAGTACAGGCGCCGGCAACGACCAGGTAAGGTTTGACATTGTATTTGAGATCCTTGCACCGGAGGTAAACATCATTGCCCCTATCAGGGAGCTTCAGCTAAGCAGAAAGGAGGAGATTGACTACCTTGTAAAGAACGGTTTCAACTTCAGCTGGGAGAAGAGCAAATACTCAATCAACCAGGGTATCTGGGGTACCAGCATTGGAGGTGTTGAGACACTTAACTCAAGCGGATACCTTCCAGAGGAGGCTTACCCGCATCCGGTAGTGAAAACCGGCGAGGAGAAAGTTACAATTGAGTTCCGCAATGGAGAGCCTGTAGCCCTTAACGGTACAGAGATGAAACCGGTTGACCTTATCCACGCTTTGGCAGAGATTGCAAACGGCTACGGCTGCGGAAGGGACATGCACGTGGGTGACACTATCATTGGCATCAAGGGCCGTGTAGGCTTTGAGGCTGCAGCTCCGCTGATCATCATCAAGGCACACCACCTTTTGGAGAAACACACTTTGGTTAAGGAGCAGCTTTACTGGAAAGAGCTTATTGCAAACTACTACGGCCAGTTGATGCACGAGGCACAGTACCTTAACCCTGTAATGAGGGATATGGAGAAATTCCTTGAGAGCACCCAGGGCAGCGTAAACGGTACAGTAGAGGTACTTCTAAGACCTTACAACTTCTTTGTATTGGGCTGCAAGAGCCAGTACGACCTTATGAGCTCTAAATTTGGCGAGTACGGCGAGATGAACAAATCATACACCGGAAGAGACGTTGTAGGATTCACCAAAGTACTTTCAAACCCATTGAAGATCTACTACAGCCTTCACGAGGATGAGAAAGAGCAGGCAAGCAAAAACTAATCCCCACAAGGCATGAAGAAAATCAAAGCAGCAATTGCAGGAGGCACCGGCTACACAGCCGGTGAACTTTTGAGAATCCTCATCTACCACCCCAACGTGGAGGTAACAAGTGTCCTCAGCACCACCAGTGTAGGCCAGAGCATCAGTTCTGTACACAGAGACCTTTTTGGTGAGACAGACCTTTGCTTCACAGACCAGATTGGTACTCCCGACGTTGTATTCCTCTGCCTTGGCCATGGCCTGTCAAAGGAGTTCATAGACAACGCCCCTCTTCCCGACGGTTGCAAGATCATTGATTTGGGCAACGACTTCCGTCTGGATCCGCACTACAAGGGAAGGGAGTTCATCTACGGACTCACCGACACCTTTAAGGAAAAAATCCTTAAGGCAGACAACATTGCCAACCCGGGATGCTTTGCAACAGCAATCCAGAGTGCAATAGCCCCACTTGCAAAAGCTGACGCTATAACTGACGACGTTCATGTAACAGCAATCACCGGATCTACCGGAGCAGGAAAGAAACCTGGTGAGAAAAGCCACTTCAGCTACCGCAACAACAACCTTTCAATCTACAAGAACTTCACCCACCAGCACCTTGGTGAGATTGGACGTACAATGAAAGAGCTTTGCGGCAAGGAACCACAGATAAACTTTGTGCCAATGAGGGGTGACTTTGCAAGGGGAATCTTTGCAAGCGTATACACCAAATGGAACGGCATAAAGAAAGCAGACGGCACAATTGGAACTACATTGGAGGATGCTGTTGAGTACTTTGAGCAGTACTACAGGGAGTCTCCGTTCATCCACGTATCAAAGGAGGACGTGAGCCTTAAAGAGGTTGTGAACACCAACAAGGTGCTACTGCACATTGAACTTCACAACGGCTACATCCACATTGCCTCCATCATTGACAACCTTGTAAAAGGGGCCAGCGGACAGGCAGTGGAGAACATGAACATGATATTCGGCCTTGAGCAGACCACCGGTCTGAGATTCAAGCCGAACGCATTCTAACAAGAAAAGAGATGAATTTATTTGACGTATATCCGTTATGGAACATTGAGCCTGTAAAAGGCCAGGGTTGCAAAATCTGGGACAAGGACGGCATTGAGTACCTCGACCTTTACGGCGGACACGCTGTAATAAGCATAGGCCACTCCCACCCTACCTATACCAGAATGGTTTCAGAGCAGGTGAACAACCTGGGTTTCTACTCAAACGCAGTGCAGAACCCTTTGCAGAAACAGCTTGCAAAAGAACTTGGCGAGATCTGCGGATACCCTGAGCATGCACTGTTTTTGTGCAACAGCGGTGCAGAGGCCAACGAGAACGCCCTTAAAGTGGCATCATTCCACACCGGCAGAAAGAAAGTCCTTGCTTTGAGCAAAGCATTCCACGGAAGGACCAGCGGTGCCGTAGAGGCAACCGACAACCCAAAAATCCAGGCACAGTTCAACCGCAACGGCAACATAACCTTCATCCCGATGAATGACATTGCTGCCGCAGCTGCAGAACTGCAGACAAAAGAGTATGCAGCCATCATCATTGAGGGAATTCAGGGTGTGGCAGGTATCTTCACACCGGAGGCATCATACCTGAAACAGGTACGCCAGCTGTGCGACGAGACAGGTACCGTACTTATCATGGACGAGATCCAGAGCGGATACGGCCGCAGCGGCAAATTCTTTGCACACCAGCACGCAGGTGTAGAGGCAGACATTGTATCCATGGCAAAAGGCATTGCAAACGGATTCCCTGTAGGAGCAATAATCGTATCTCCAAAAATTGAGCCTTGGCACGGAATGCTGGGCACCACATTTGGAGGCAACCACCTTGCATGTGCCGCTGCACTTGCAGTACTTAAAGTAATCAAAGAAGAGAACCTGGTGGAGAATGCAGCCGTAATGGGCAGATACTTCATGGAGGGACTTTCAAAATATACCGGCGAGGGTAAGCCGTTCAAGGAACTGAGGGGCGAGGGCCTTATGATTGGAATTGAGGTTAACCCGGGCTTTGAGGAGACCAGAAACAGACTCCTTTTTGAGAAGAAAATCTTCACCGGCGGTGCAGGAAAGACAATAATGAGGCTTCTTCCACCGCTATGTGTAGGCAAGGCTGAGGCAGACAAGTTCTTCGCAGCCCTTGACGAGCTTCTTGAAACAAAATAATCCCAAGCGGAGCACACTATACATGTAATATATATAGTATGAGAAATTTCATTACAGTAAAAGATATGGGCAACCTTGAGCTTGCCCTTGAAAAAGCAAAATACGTGAAGGAAAACCCTTATGCAGACTGTGAGCTGGGAAAGAACAAGACCATGCTCCTTATCTTCTTCAACTCAAGCTTGAGGACCAGATTGAGCACACAGAAGGCTGCATTGAACTTGGGTATGAATGTGATTGTACTTGACATCAACCAGGGTGCGTGGAAACTTGAGACAGAGCGCGGCGTGGTGATGGATGGCGACAAGCCTGAGCATATCCTTGAGGCTATCCCTGTAATGGGAAGCTACTGCGATATCATAGGTGTAAGGAGTTTTGCAAATTTTGCCAGTAAGGCAGATGACTATGGCGAGAAGATCATCAGCCAGTTCATTCAGTTGTCGGGAAAACCTGTAATCAGCCTTGAGGCGGCTACAAGACATCCTCTTCAAAGTTTTGCCGACCTCATTACCATAAATGAGTACAAGAAGGTTGCAAGGCCTAAGGTTGTGTTGAGTTGGGCTCCACATCCAAAAGCTCTTCCGCAGGCGGTTCCAAACTCTTTTGCAGAGTGGATGATTGCTGCAGGTTATGATCTTGTAATCACACATCCAAAAGGATATGAGCTTGATCCTCAGTTTACTCAGGGTGCTACCATTGAGTACGACCAGGACAAGGCGTTTGAGGGTGCCGATTTTGTTTACGGCAAGAACTGGAGCGCATATGCAGACCCTAATTACGGCCAGGTACTTTGCTCAGACAAGAGCTGGACAATTGACGAGAGGAAGATGGCCCTTACCAACAACGGCTACTTCATGCACTGCCTTCCGGTGAGAAGAAACATGATTGTTACCGACGGAGTTATTGAGAGTCCCAACTCCCTTGTTATTCCGGAGGCGGCAAACAGGGTGGTTTCTGCACAGACTGTAATTAAGGAAATCCTATTGGGCTTGAAATAATATGGAGAAGGTTAAGATTGTAAAGATTGGGGGAAATATTGTAGACAACCCGCAGGCACTTGAACAGTTTCTGGGCAATTTCCACAAACTTGAAGGTCCCAAGGTGCTGATTCACGGTGGCGGCAAGATTGCCAGCCAGCTTTCAAAGGAACTTGGAATTGAGGTAAAGATGCATAACGGCAGAAGAATCACTGATTACGAGACTCTTAAGCTTGTAACCATGGTTTATGCCGGACTTATAAACAAACAGATTGTGGCTGCTCTCCAGCAGATAGGCTGCAAGGCTGTAGGCCTTTCAGGTGCAGATGGAAACTCCGTTCCGGCAGTAAAGAGGGCAGCAAACCCTATAGATTGGGGGTTTGTCGGGGATGTAAACCCTGCAGACATCAATGCAGATTTCCTTCAGTTGCTGCTTGAGGGCGGATATGTTCCGGTATTCTGTGCAATTACCCACGATTCAAACGGTTCATTGTTGAATACCAATGCTGATACTATGGCGTCAAGCCTTGCCAGAGCATTGGGGGGAAGATTCCAGACATCTTTGGTATACTGTTTTGAGAAGGATGGTGTACTTGCCAACCCTGATGATGATTCTTCTGTGATTCCTCTCATTACCAGGGAGAGCTACAGGGATCTTCTTGAGAAGGGGATGATTGTTGGAGGTATGATTCCTAAACTTGACAATGCTTTTGCCGCGTTGGAGAACGGTGTGGCAGAGGTGTTCATCAAGCACGCAGACAATTTGCTTAACAATAAGGAGACACTGCTGCAGTTGTAATATGGAGAAGATTGGGCATATGACCGCCAGCGCAGTGGAACTGCTTAAAAGGATGGTTGCAATCCCTTCCCTCTCTTTCCAGGAGGAGGAAAGGAGAGCATTCCTTTTTTCTGAGCTGCAGCGCAGGGCTGAGGAAGCATCTGCACAGTGCGGAAAGTTTGTTGTGGAGAGGCTGTGCAACAATATAATATTGTATAAGGAGAATTTCTGCAGCAGCAAACCTGTACTCATGCTCAATTCCCATATAGATACCGTACCACCGGCAGCCGCATACACATTTGACCCTTTTGCCCCTTTTGAGAAGGAGGGGGCCATTTACGGATTGGGTACCAATGATGACGGGGCCAGCGTGGTGAGCCAGATTGAGGCATTCTTCCATCTGGCAGAGGATGAAGGGCTTGCAGTAAACCTTATGCTGGTGCTGAGTGCAGAGGAAGAGAGAAGCGGGGCCTGTGGTATGGCAAAGTTTGTGGAGGAGTTCCCTTTGCAGCCCGATTTTGCAATCATAGGCGAACCTACAGGAATGGAAGCAGCCGTAGCCGAGAGAGGTCTTCTTGTTCTCGACGGTACAGCAACCGGAGTGAGCGGACACGCAGCCCGCAATGAAGGGGTGAACGCCCTTTACATTGCTCTGGACGACATCAATACGCTGCGCAATTATAAATTTGGGAAGGAATCACCGCTGATGGGTGATGTGAAGCTTACTGTAACCCAGATGAGTTGCGGTACAGCCCACAATGTTGTGCCCGCCCAGGCAACCTTTGTTGTGGACATCCGCCCAACAGAACAGTACAGCAATCCGGAGATTCTGGAGCTGCTGCAAAACCGGGTAAAGAGCCAGCTGAAGGCAAGGAATCTTAAGAACCGTTCATCTGCAACCCCTCAGGGGCATGTTCTGATGCAGACAGTAGAGGAACTTGGAATAGTGAAACAGATTTCTGCCACCACATCAGACTGGATGAAAATCCCCTACCCTGCAATAAAGATGGGCCCGGGACAATCTGCCAGAAGCCATAAGGCAGACGAGTTCATAAAAATTGGGGAGATTCAGGGGGCAATAGAAGGATATATTAATTTTATAAAGCATATAAAATAAGTTTATGGGAACTTTATGGAGCAAAGGAACCAGCGCCACCCAGATTGTGGAGGACTTCACAGTTGGAAATGACAGGGTACTGGACCTCAGACTTGCAAAACATGACGTTATGGGATCAAAGGCCCATATTAAAATGTTGGAATCAATAGGACTTCTTGAGAAAGAGGAACTTGAGACACTTACCGCAGGCCTTGACGCCATTCTTGGAGAGATTGAAAGAGGCGAGTTTGTACTTGGTGACGATGTGGAGGATATCCACTCCCAGGTAGAATTCCTCCTTACCCAAAGATTTGGGGAGATTGGAAAGAAGATCCACTCCGGAAGGTCGAGGAACGACCAGGTTCTTGTAGACCTGAAACTGTTCCTGCGTGAGGAGCTTGAGATTATCAAAGACGAGGTTGTTGCCCTGTTTGATACCCTACAGGCATTGAGCGAGAAACACAAGAATGTGCTTCTTCCGGGCTACACCCACGCACAGATTGCAATGCCGTCATCATTCGGCCTGTGGTTTGGAGCATACGCAGAGGCTTTGGTGGACGACATGCACATGCTCAAGGGAGCATACAACGTAGTAAACCAGAACCCTCTTGGATCTGCAGCGGGATACGGCAGCTCATTCCCATTGGACAGGGATATGACCACAGAACTTCTTGGATTCTCAACCATGAACTACAACGTTGTAGCGGCACAGCTGAGCCGAGGCAAAAGCGAGAAGGCAGTGGCATCTGCCCTATCACAGTTGGCCCTTACACTCAACAAGTTTGCAGCAGACTGCTGCATGTACATGTGTCCTAACTTTGGATTCATCAAGTTTCCCGACGAGCTCACAACTGGTTCAAGCATCATGCCGCACAAGAAAAACCCCGATGTATGGGAAATCCTCAGAGGTATCTGCAACAGAATCCAGAGCCTTCCAAATGAGATAAGCCTTATGACCACCAACATGGCTCACGGCTACCACAGGGATTACCAGCTTTTGAAAGATGTACTCTTCCCGGGGCTTGAGCAGATGCACAAATGCCTTTTCATGGCAAAATATATGCTTGAGAACATTTCTGTAAACGAGGATATTCTGTCTGACCCCAAATACAAATACCTGTTCACCGTAGAGGTTGTAAACAACAGGGTACTTGAAGGAATGCCTTTCAGAGACGCCTACAAGAGTGTTGGAATTGAGGTAAACGAGGGCAAGTTTGAGTTTGATGCAAACACCGGACTCAACCACACCCACAAGGGAAGCCTTGGAAATCTCTGTACAGAAGAGATTAAGGAGAAAATGAAGAGGCTGACTAAAAAGTCAATTTAGACTTTGAGGTTAGCCTCTTTTTCTATTTATATGTACGGATCGCGATGTGGCGATAGCCCCTGTCGGTCCTTCCCACAGCGTGGGCCCCTTCCCTTTTCGGGAGCCAATGCCGCC
>JAGBTG010000044.1 GCA_017631435.1 Bacteroidales bacterium
ATCCAGTACTGGTGATAATGAAGTTTGGGAAACCAATAATGCAATGAAGAAAGCGGAAATTGGATGAAATTCAAATAAAACAGGATATTATTCAAGCAACAGTCCTATTGTAATATTCATAATATCAGATATGTAATGGTGTTGCAGGCGAAACAGCCCTGTGTGCGGGCACATTTTGTGTATTTAGGATATAACTTTGATTAGGATAATTTAAGAAAGTACAGATATGGCAAAGTATTTATTGGCAATTGTAGCACTTCTTTTTTGTGCATGTGTATCGGAAAGTACTGATGTGAAAGATGGAGTGATAATTTTTGATTCATCAAAAGAGTATCCCCATATGGATTTGAAGCTTTCGGATTTGGCCGATGTGTCGTTCATTCCTTTAGGTGGAGAGGATAGTGTCAATTTTCTCACTTATAGTTGTTATTTGCCTGAATCAATATATATAGATTCTTATAGAATTATAATTGGAGATGTTGTACCTGAAAGAGATGTTGTTTCTAAAACCATTAAAAGTATATTTTTTTTTGATCATACTGGCAAATTTGAAAGAAGCATGGGAATATGGAACAAATATCCACGAAATCTTTTGAGTTATAAGAGGATGGCGGTTTTGCCATTGCAGGAAAAAGTGATAATGCATTTCAGATACTCTGATCCAGAGGAAATGGTTGTATTTTCGTTTGATGGGAATGTTGAGATAGCCGAATATTTGGAGAAAGGATACATGTCTTCTGTAATGAATGACAAGTTAGTTCTATTCGATAATTTATACAAACTTGAGTCTCATCCAGATTTCCATATAGGCAGAGCTCTGGATGTGTACGATATGGAAAAAGGTTTCATAAAGGATTTTGAGGATTTGGATGTTGGAGATTATAAATTGGCGCCAGTGGATGCTGGTTGGGGAATGTACAGTACAGATACAAGGACATATATTACCAATTGCCGTACAGACAAGGTATATGCATTGGATACAAATTATAAAATTTCCACTGCATTTGATTGTGTATATAAGAACAAGGAGTATCCCAATGATCATAATATAGTTTTTCCGTTGATAGAGACAGATGAGTATATTTTATTTTGCAATTCAATGGACGGTTATTCTGAAAAGGCAAAGCGCTACAAGTACAGCAATTGGATTTTTATGAAGGTTGAGGGTAAAATATATCATATTTCTAATTTGGGAGATTTCAGATTCTATGTAAGTGACACCCCGGCTCATGATATCTGTAACAGGAGTTTGTTGCAAGATAAGGTATGCTTGAGTAAATATAACAAAACTCTTAATAGTGACAAGCTGGTTTCAGTAATGGATATAGAATTCCTAAAGGATAATATTGACATATTACCGGAGCATTTGCAGAAGGTTTTGGAGAGCAAGAGCTCTGATGACAATCCTGTGCTTATGGTGATGAAATTTGGAAAATCTTTAAAACCGCAGATATGAGAAACTTTGTTATGATTATGTTGGGGTTGCTGACAGTGGCCTCATGTAAGAATGAAATCAAGGATAAGATAGGGTACAAGACACCTGAGTTTTATTTTGCAGATGCTATAGAAATTAAAGGAGAACCATTGGATGCAGAATATGTGGCATCGAATGTTTTCAAATGCTTCTATACCCCGTACGGCTTTTTGGGAAGTATGCGTAGTGAGGATGATAAACTGGCTCATCTGGCAGATTTGAAGACAGGTGAAATAAAAGTTTCAGCCTGTTCTTTTGGTAGAGGACCGGGTGAGATTCTGATAGGTTCTCCAGACTTGGCTTTGTATGGGAACAGCCTTTATATGTTGGATCAGCGTGCAGACTGGATAAAGAAAGTGGAGATTCATGGGGATACCCTCAAGACTTTTGATTTGCAGAAACTGTCATTGGGTGAGCCGATGTTCTTTATAGAAATTCAGATTGTCTCTGATTCTCTGTTTGTTATTTTTGCGGAGAACTTCAATGGGGAAAAGAAGATTGTTCAGGTTGACAGAGACAATAATATAGTTGACTCTGTAGTTTATTCATTTTTGGATGATGAAAATGTTGATTGCGGCAAATGCAGATATAATGTGGAGATGGAATTGTCTCCGTGTAAAAAATACTTGTATGTGAGCAGTCATCTGTTCAGCGGCATTTCAAAATATCAGATAGAGGACGGCAAGATTTCATTGGTTGATAAAGTTATGCTAGTAGAACCCAAGTATGTTGTAAAGAATGGAATTCCGGTGATGGAATCGGAGAATGTGATTCTCAACAACAGAATTTTTGTAGGGGAGAAATATCTGTATATGACAGCAGATCCTGAGAAGGTGAGTGATATGAAGGAGAGGGAGAAGAGGGCAAGGGAGGAAGGGCGTAGAGAAAGTGCTGCACCTGGTAATGATAGCTACATTACAGTCTTTGATTATGACCTGAATTTTATAAAAAGCTATAGGGTTGATAGTGATGTATGGCACCTGGCATTAACCCCGGATCCGTCTGTGGTCTATGCTTTGGACTATCGGGAAAACAGGTTGAAGAGATACGTGCTGACAGACCTTAAGTAAAAGTCTATAAGTATATGAATAGGAACTGTTTCTTGTGTGTGGCCATGTTGTTGGCTACGCTCTTTATGTTTGTAGTAGTGATACCTTGTAAACCTCAAAATGTGAACCAGTTGTCACAATTGGAGTACAGGCAGCAATACAATTTCACCATGACCCTGCAGGAGGTTATAGAGACGGCGCACAGCCAGTCTCCTTCTGCGGTATTGGCCAAACATAACTTTATTGTAAACTACTGGCAGTTCCGTACCTACAAGGCGCAGTTCCTTCCTGCACTCAATCTGCAGGGGAGCCTGGGCAACTATAACCGTTCGCTGGTTTCATTGCAGGATGCGCAGACAGGAGAGATAGGATACCTTGAGAACAACAACCTTTCCAACTCGTTGGGGCTTTCCATCAACCAGAACCTTCCGTTTACAGGCGGATCACTTTCTGTACTTACCTCATTGGACAGGCTCGACCAGTTCTCGCCAACAGATATGATTACCTACAATTCCCAACCGGTAAAGATAACCTACAGCCAGCCTATAAATGGGTACAACACTTTAAAATGGGAGAAGAAGATTGAGCCCAAGCGGTTTGAACTTGCCAAGCGGGAGTATCTGAGCTCCATGGAAAGCATTACTGTTACGGCGTCAACTTATTTCTTTGATCTTCTGCTGGCCCAGAAGAAGGTGGAGATGGCACAGGAGAGCTACCGCAATAGCGGGCAGATGTACAAGATTGCCAAGGAGAGGTTTGCCATAGGATCTATAACAAAAGACGAGCTGCTTCAGATGGAGCTCAAGCTGCTGAACGATAGTCTTGCCATAGGAGACAACCAGCTGGGGCAGAAGACAGCCATGCAGCGCCTGCGCAATTACCTGGGCTATAATGAAAAGGTGGACATCACTTTGCAGGAACCGCCTCAGAATGCAGATATAGTGCTAGATTTTGAGGATGTGATGAACCTGGTAGCCCTTTATTCTCCGGAGAACCTTGATAATGAGATACAGTCCCTCTCCGCTCAGGCAGAAATAGCCAAGGCCAAAGCCAACTCCGGACTTACCGCATCCTTCTATGCCCAGTTTGGCCTTAACCAGGTTGGGGATGACCTCCATCTGGCATACAAATCCCCATTGGACCAGGAGATCATAGGGTTGTCATTATCCCTCCCGATAGTTGACTGGGGATTGGGCAAGGGTAAGGTGAAGGTAGCCAAATCGCAGGCCAAGGTTGTAGAGAGCCAGATTGAGCAGGCCGGCAACAAGATGCGTGAGGAGATAACCTTGCAGGTGTTGAGGTTCAACCAGCAGGGAGGACAGTGCAACGTTTCCCAAAGGGCTGATGAGGTGGGCAGGAACAGGTATGCCACCACAAAGGAGAGGTTTCTTAACGGCACGGTGAGCGTTACCGAGCTCAACAATGCGCAGCAGGAGATGGACAACGCCAGGTTACGCTACCTTCAGGAACTGAGCAACTACTGGATATATTACTATAACATACAGAAAGCAACCCTTTTCAATTTTATTACAAACGAGAAGGTGGATGCCAATTTTGAGGAACTTACAAATGAATAGATTGCACATCATTGGAGCCATAATGTTGGCTGCCGCCACCTTTTCATGCAAAGTCAAGGGTGAAGATGAGTCAGCGCAGCTGGCCAGGGATACATACCGCATAGAGAAAAACAGGGTGGATACCATACACCTGAGCAAAAGGGCATTCAGCCGTGAGACCATCAGCAATGGAACACTCAAAGGCGCCACCAAGGCTGAGTTGAGGTTCAAGGGTCAGGGGCTTGTAACCTCTGTTGCCGTGCATAACGGCAGCCGAGTGAGAAAAGGTGATCTCATTGCAAGGCAGGAGAGCAGGGCGCTGGAGCTTGAGTTTGAGAGGACAGCACAGAGTCTGGAGAAAGCCAGGCTTGATCTGTATGATGCCCTTATAGGGTATGGTTATGGCAGGGATACGACCAATGTGCCGGCAGATATTCTTTCTGTAGCCAAGATCCGCTCAGGATATGCCGGAGCCCTCAATTCATATAAAGTGGCACAGTTGGCACTGGAGAATGCAGTGCTTGTTTCACCAGTAAACGGCGTAGTGGCCAATCTTGCGGTAAAGCCCCATGAGTACAGTCCCCAGACAGCGTGTGTTGTAATTGATGACTCAGCCTTTGAAGTGGAGTTCAAGGTACTGGAAGGAGAATTGCAGAACATTGCTGTAGGGCGGGAAGTTGAGGTAAGCCCGTTTGCAGCCCCTGCCCCAAATTATAGCGGTACAATAAAGGAGATAAACCCGTTTGTAGATGATAAGGGGCAGATTGTTGTAAAGGCTTCAATAAAGAACAGGGGCGGAAAGCTTGTAGAGGGGATGAATGTTAAGGTACATGTGAAGAGTGCCGTGCAGTACCTGCACACTGTTCCCAAGAGTGCTGTTGTGATGAGAGACGGCTATGATGTGCTGTTTGTGTACAACCCAAATACCGGCAAGGCCGAGTGGCGCTATGTAGACATTCTCCAGTCCAACAGTACAAGCCATGTGGTAGCAGCCAACAAGGCCAAGAGTGCCAGGCTTGAAGAGGGTGAGGCAGTAATTGTAAGCGGCAACCTTAACCTTGCCGAGGGGTCTGATGTGGAGATTTCAGAAAATTAAACTTACCGGGTATGCTTGGAAAACTAGTTGAAAGGCCAATAGCTGTATCCATGACAATAGTTGCAATACTCATTGTGGGTATTGTGGCCATTGGCAAGCTTCCCATCTCCCTTATGCCGGATGTGGATATCCCGCAGATTACGGTGCAGGTGAGTGAGAGCGGCTCCTCAGCCAGGGAGATAAACGAGCAGGTTATAAAGCCACTGAGGATGCAGCTTATCCAGATCCCCGCGTTGCAGGAGATACGCTGCGAGGCTGTTAACGGCAGCGGAACCATATTTATGGAATTCAACCATAAATCAGACATAGACCTCAATTTCATTGAGGTTAACGAGAAGATAGACAAGGTGCTCTCCTCCCTTCCCAAAGAGGTTGAACGCCCTAAGGTTATAAAAGCCAGTGCTACTGATATACCGGCATTCTTTATAAACATCTCCTCAGAGGGATGTTCGCTGGAGAAGTTCCTTGAGCTGAGTGTCTTTGCCAAGGAGATTGTTAGCAGACGCATAGAACAGCTTCCGCAGGTGGCTCTGGTAGATATAAGCGGAGTGTTGGGTACACAGATACTTGTGGAGCCGCACACCCATAAACTCAAAGCCCTTGGCATTACTGCAGATGATCTTGAGCAGGCCATCTCCAGAAACAACATATCCTTGGGTAACCTCACCATAAAGGACGGACACTACAGGTGGAGCATAAGCTTTGACTCCCAGATCAGGAGCAAGGAGGATATAGAGAAGATCTTCATCAATGTTAACGGCCGCATATACCCGTTTGGAGAACTGGCCACAGTAAAGGAGGTTGCGCAAACCCCGCAAGGGGTGGTAATGCAGGGAGAGGAGAGGGCAATCTCCATGGCTGTGATAAAGCAGTCGGATGCCCAGATGTCGCACCTGAAAAAATCATTGGAGGAGCTTACCTCCAATCTTGCAAACGAGTACCCGGAGATAGAGTTTACCGTAACCCGCAATCAGACCGAGCTGCTCGACTATTCAATAGACAACCTCAAGTCCAATATCCTTGTTGGAGCAATCCTGGCTGTGCTTGTCATCTTCCTTTTCATGAGCGATCTGCGCTCTCCGGTGCTGGTTATGATAACCATCCCCCTTTCTCTGGTGGCTTCGCTGTTGCTGCTGTATATGTTGGGGATAAGTATAAACATCATATCATTGTCGGGATTAATATTGGGATTGGGAATGATGGTGGACAACTCCATTATTGTTATAGATAACATCACCCAATACTGGCAGAGGGGTGCTGCGTTGAAGGAGGCTGTAGTGGAGGCAACCCGTGAGGTTGTGGGCCCGATGCTTAGCTCAGTGCTCACCACTTGCTCTGTGTTTGTGCCGCTGATTTTCCTTAGCGGCATCTCCGGCGCACTGTTCTATGACCAGGCTATGGCGGTTACCATGTCCCTGTTCACGTCGCTGTTTGTAGCTGTGCTTGTGATTCCGGTGTACTACTGGCTGCTGTACAGAAAGCAGGAGAAGTTCGTTTCCATGGGGCTATTCAGAGATAGGGAAGGGGAGAAGAGACGTTTCTCATTGGACAGGATTGATGATATGTACGAGAAGGGGCTCAAGTGGGTGCTAAGGCACCAGAAGACAGCGTGGGGAGTGTTCATTGCCCTGGCTGTATCTTCGTTCTTCCTTTACGGAGCCCTTGACAAGAGCAAGCTTCCGCCAATCACCCATAAGGACATTATCATGAGCATAGACTGGAATGCGCCCCTGGCCATGGATGAGAGCATCAGGCGCTGCAGCACCCTTATGGGCGGGCTGGAAGAAAAGGTGGAGCATTATGATCTTCTTGTGGGCAAGCAGGACTTTCTCCTTTCCCACTCCGGAGAGATCACCCCTTCACAGGCCAGATGCTATATAGATGCTGTCTCGCCCCAGGCATTGGTGGAGGTAGAGCAGCTCCTGAGGGATAGGATACGGCAAAACTACCCACTGGCAACAGTGGAGTTTGAGGAGTCATCAAACATCTTCAATACCATCTTCGCCGACAATCAGGCTCCGCTTGTGGCAATGATCAGCCGCAAGGACTCCAAGTCACTGGAGCCAGACCAATTGAATGGGGTTCTCCAGCAGATTGGAGAAAGCTTGCCTGGGGTCTATCTTGAGCCGGTGCTGTGGCAGGAGCAGATCCTGTTTGTAACCCAGCCCCAGATGATGGCCCTGTACAATGTAACCTATGGGGCAATCTGGCAGGCCTTGAGCACCGCCACCAAAGAAAATACCCTGTTCTCCATCAAGTCAGGCACATTCTCCATTCCGGTAGTTGTGGGAGATGCCACAGCGGGGAACAGCCTGCTCAATGTTGCCGTAAAGAACAGCGAGGGAGCGGAGATCCCGCTGTCATATGTATTGAAAGAGAGAAGGGTAAGGGACCTAAAGAACATAATCCAGGGAAGGGATGGAGACTATTATCCTTTGAACATATCTGTTCCCCATAGAGATATCCCTGCGGTGGAGCAGGCCATCAAGGAGGTTGTCCTTGCGCAGGATGAGTTCTCGGTGGATTTTGCCGGAGCATACTACACCAGCAAGGGGATGATTGCAGAACTGGCAGTAGTGCTGGTAATTTCCCTTCTGCTGCTCTACTTCATCCTGGCAGCCCAGTTTGAGTCCTTGGTGCAGCCGCTGATAATCCTTTCGGAGATAGTGGCAGATTTGTCGGGAGCATTGTTTGCATTGTGGATATGTGGTGCGGGGTTGAACATAATGTCCATGATTGGAATTGTGGTGATGTGCGGCATTATCATCAATGACTCCATCCTTAAGGTTGACACCATCAACCGTCTGAGGAAAGAGTACTCTCTGGTGAGGGCCATCATTGTGGGAGGCAACAGGAGGCTTACCCCAATCATCATGACTTCCCTTACCACCATTCTGGCCATAGCTCCATTCCTTGTTAGGGGCAATATGGGGGCAGACCTCCAGTTCCCACTCTCGGTGGCGCTCATTGGGGGAATGGTGCTTGGAACCATAGTGAGCATCTTCTTTATTCCGGTACTTTATTATAATATTTACAGAAAAAGATAACTTATGAACCGTCTCCCGGCATTCTCAGTGATACTTGTGTTTGCTGTGCTTACAATTGTAGGTGCGGGGATGGTTCCGTTGTTGAGCCTCCAGTACTCGCCATCATCAAAGGAGGGTGAGCTGAGCATCTCATACAGCTGGGAGGGGGCACCGGCCAAGCTTATTGAGAATGAGGTTACCTCCAAACTTGAGGGGCTTGTGGCCTCTGTGAGCGGCATAAAGAAGATTTCGTCTGTAACCAGGAAAGGGTACGGCACCATAGATGTGGTGCTCAAGGACAAAAGGGAGATAGAGAGGGTAAGGTTTGAGATAGCCACCTTGCTCAGGCAGACCTACAACAAACTTCCTGATGGAGTCTCTTATCCCGATATCTCTGTGGCAACCGGGGGTAGCAACATTGAGCCAATCCTCATCTATACCATAAACTCACAGCTCCCAACCCAGAAGATTGAGCAGTATGTACAGGAGAAGATCCTCAAGGAACTGGCTTTGTTGGAGGGGGTGAGCTCAGTGGAACTGTCGGGAGCCACGCCATTCTATCAGGAGCTTAAATTTGATCCTGCCCGGCTGAAGGCTTTGGGGATATCTGTTGGTGAGCTGGTGCAGGCGGTGAGGGGATTTGTTTCAGACTATAACCTTGTGGGAAGTGTGGACGGCACAGGTATCCTCCTTACCAATGATTTCAAAGAGGAGGAGCTGGAGTCAATCCCGGTGAAGAATGTGGAGGGGAGGATAATCTCTGTAGGGGATCTTTGCAAACTGGAGTACAAGGAGGGTCAACCAAGCAGATACTACAGGCTCAACGGCCTCAATACCATAAACATTACCGTTTATCCGCAGAAGGGGGCCAATGCCGTAGCGGCATGCAATGCAGTAAAGGCGAAGATGGCTCAGCTTGAGGAGGGGTTCCAGAGCAACTTCTCAGCGTTGGTGGTGAGGGACATTTCAGTGGAGATAAAGGGTGAGATAAACAAGATTGTCCGCAGGACGGTTCTTTCGCTTGCTATCCTGTTGCTGTTTGTATATGTGGTGAGCCGCAGCCTCAGATATCTGCTAGCCATAGCGGGCTCTTTGCTGGCAAACATCCTCATATCGTTCATCTTCTATGTGCTGCTGGGGATAGATATCCATATTTATACCCTGGCAGGTATCACCACCTCATTTGGAATAGTTATAGATACCTCCATAATAATGCTGGCCCATTACAGCTATTGGCGCAACAGGAAGGTGTTCCTGGCCATCTTGGCGGCACTGCTTACAAGTATAGGCTCGCTGGCTGTAATATTCCTGCTTCCACCGGAGCAGCAGCTTGTGTTGCGTGATTTTGCAGCGGTAATAATGATAAACCTTTCGGTATCTCTGTTCATAGCGCTGCTGCTTATTCCGGCACTGGTAGAGCAGTTTCATGTGAAGGCCTCGGAGGTGAGGAGTAAGCTATCGGGAGCAAGAAGGGTGGTGAAGTTCAATACTTTTTATGGCAAGTACATTGTTTTTCTCCGCAAATGGAGATGGGCTGTGCTGGTGCTTCTGGGTGTGGCATTCGGTTTGTCGTACAACTATTTCAAGGAGAACTCCCAAGGGAACTTCTACAGGTCATTGGAGCGCCCCAACCTTTACATCAAGGCCTCACTGCCTCAGGGATGCACCATACATCAGCTCAATGAGATAGTCCTTTACATGGAGAACTACCTCTCTCAGTTCAACCAGATAGAGATGTTCCGTACCTCCATAACCGGTGTGGGGAATGCCAGTATTGTTGTCACGTTCAAGAAGGATGTAGAGAATACCGTATTCCCCCTTGTGCTTAAAGAGGAGATCATCTCCAAGGCTGTAGACTTTGGTGGGGCAAACTGGAGCGTCTACGGTATTGATGAACATGGTTTCAACAATAATGTGGGCGGGGCTTCATATATAGGGAACAGGATTGTCATAACAGGACATAACTTTGACAAGCTTTACGGATACTGCCTCAATCTGGCCGAATCACTGCAGCAAAACAGGAGGGTGAGGGATGTGCAGATACAGGCCGGAAGCAGTTGGGGTGAGGAGAGTACCAGTGAGTACTTCATAGACTACAATCCAAATACTATGGCTTTGTACAATATCTCTGCCCAGGATGCCTTTGTCTCCTTGCAGCAGCAGCTCTACAGCCAGTATGCGGGAAGCTGGTACAAAGACGGCGTGAAGACAGATATCTACATTACCAGCACCAATAAAGATGAATTTGATGTATGGAACCTGCAGAACGAGTATGTTGGTGTAGGTGATGCAAGTGTCCGTTTCTCGCAGATAGGTTCCGTTTCCAAGAGAGACTGGGGGATGGATATCTATAAGGAGAACCAGGAATACAGCATGGTAGTGGCATTTGGCTACCTTGGACAGCAGAAACAGGCAGACAAGATTCTGGAGACCGAGGTTGAGAGGCTCAACTCTTCAGTACTTCCTGTAGGATTCAAGGCCAAACAGCAGCGTTGGCTATACAGTGCAATGGATGACCCCAAGAACATCTGGATGCTTCTGCTGGTAATAGCCATAATCTACTTTATGTGTACGGTCCTCTTTGAATCGCTCCTAATGCCGCTTGTAATCATAGGGCTCATCCCAGTCTCCTTTATTGGGGTGTTCCTTGTATTCGGCTTCACCGGCTGGAGCTTTGACCAGGGCGGCTATGCCTCCCTCATCATGCTGAGCGGTCTGGTTGTAAATGCGGGAATCTACATTCTGCATGAGTATAGAGGAATGTCTGGTGTATCAGATGGAAAAACTGTCGGGAAGAAAACTTCTCTTCAGTTATACATCCGCGCCTTCAACCATAAGATAGTTCCAATTTCCCTAACCGTAGTTTCAACAGTGCTGGGGCTGATTCCATTCCTGATGGACGGCACCAACGAGGTGTTCTGGTTTGCCTTTGCTGTGGGCACAATGAGCGGCCTGCTGTTCTCTCTGCTGGCGTTGGTTTTTGTTATGCCGGGGTGGGTTAAAATAAATAAATAGTTATTATGAGAGTATATACTTTTTTTCTGATTTTTTTAGTTTTTGTAGGGTGCAAAAATAACATAGTCAATTATAATCGTGTGCTTGACAAAGCTGAGCAAT
>JAGBTG010000045.1 GCA_017631435.1 Bacteroidales bacterium
AAAATGAGAGATAGAAGATCTATCTCCATTATCCGAACTGCGGCTACTGCATATACTATATGATACAGTATAAGGTAATCTCAAAAAATATAAAAAAGAGGCTGTATTCCTTGAAAAAGTCTTAGAATACAGCCTCTTTTTAAAATTTTATACTGGCAGTATATTATACTGGCTAGAAAATTGTCTCAACAAATTTGTAAACCTCTTTCAAATCAGCAGCAGTTGCCTCACCTTTCCTTATTTTCTCAATTACCGGATTAGCCTGCTCAAATACCTTGTTCTCAACCTCTACAGCAGGTTTCATATATTTCTCAATTGCGTAGTAGTTAAGATATTTGTTACCATTTCCTCTTGTAATAGGGAACACCTCTTTCTTGTGCTCAAGGTTCCAGTCACACATCTTTGCATTTGATGTACCCTCAGCTGTCATGAATGCAGGAACATCAGTACCGTTTGCAACCATTAGTGGAACAGCAACTCCAATAGGAGGATAACCCAAAATGGTCCACATTACTGTATTGGCAGCAGGCTCACCCTGTTTTACACCCTCAACTACAATTGCACATGTAGATGATTTTCTAGGAATGAAATCCTGATCCATAAACCATCCGTTACATTTGTCGACAAGCTCTTTATCCTTATTAAGGTCAATACCAAGAATAGAATGATAGAAAGTACGTGAAAGCTCCTGCATAATCCACTGTGCTGTAATCTTGCCGTTTCTTGCAATCTGCTCTTTTACAATCTTGTCTGCATTTGTATATCTTACATAACCCATACCATCATTCAATCTTCCAGTATTTGAGTGGTTAGTATATACCATGTATCCCTGAGGGGCGATTTTTGGATCATTAACATCTACTTTAGTCCATGAATCATTATTTACCTCATAATATGCAGCACCACCTTCAGCATCAATAACACCAAAGTTTGCCTCAACACCCATAGGTCTCTTGTATTTGTCGAGCATTTTCTCAAAATCCTTCAATGTTCTGCAAGTAGCAAGAGCCTTGAACATTACAACACCCTCCTTGTCCATCATCTTAGAAGGAACATCATCATTCTTAAGGTTGTATGAAGCTGTATTCATAATTGAAAATCCAACCTCATTTGTACCTGACCAAGCTTCATTCAAAAGAAAATCAGGAGAGTTGATAAGGGCATAGAAGGTATATTTCTCACCTTTGAAATACTGGATCCTGTTGTTTGGCTCACCAGTATCCCTATGTTTCCACATAAGCGGTCTTCCGTCGGCAGTTGCCTTACCTGTAAAAATGGCTGATGTACAAGCTATGATATCTGTACAGAACAATAATCCTATAGCCAAGATTGATAAAAACAGTTTTTTCATAAGTATATGTCTTTAATATTAATTTTTGCTAAAATAGTGAATTTTCCGGTAACTTTCTCTCTATGCCAAGATGTTTGTAGGCCAATTCGGTAACTTCCCTTCCTCTTGGAGTCCTCTGGATAAATCCTTCTTTTATAAGGAATGGCTCATAAACCTCCTCAACTGTACCGGGATCTTCTCCTACTGCAGTTGCTATTGTATTTACTCCAACAGGACCACCTTTGAACTTCTCTATTATAGTATGGAGAATCTTGTTATCCATAAGATCCAATCCTCTCTTGTCTATATTCAGGGCATCAAGGGCATATTTTGTAATTGGAAGATCTATTCTTCCGTTACCTTCTACCTGGGCAAAATCCCTTACCCTTCTCAAAAGGGAATTGGCTATACGCGGTGTTCCCCTGCTTCTGCAAGCAATCTCAAGAGCCGCCTGGCTATCTATATCTATACCTAATATATTAGAGCTCCTCTGAACTATTTTCTGAAGCACTTTGGAGTCGTAGTATTCCAAATGGCATTGTATGCCAAATCTGGCCCTTAAAGGAGATGTAAGGAGGCCGCTTCTGGTAGTTGCTCCAACCAGGGTGAAAGGATTGAGTGAAATCTGCACGGAACGGGCACCCGGACCTTTGTCAATCATTATATCAATCCTATAGTCCTCCATTGCTGAATAGAGATACTCCTCTACAACTGGAGAGAGACGGTGAATCTCATCAATGAAAAGTACATCCCCCTCTTCCAGACTGGTAAGTAGACCTGCAAGGTCTCCAGGTTTGTCGAGAATAGGACCGGAAGTGATCTTCATGGAAACTCCCAGCTCATTTGCTATAATGTTTGCAAGGGTAGTCTTTCCCAAACCTGGAGGGCCATGGAAAAGGACATGGTCCAAAGATTCCCCCCTCTGCTTTGCAGCCTTTACAAAAACCTTGAGGTTCTTCAATATCTTTTCCTGTCCGGAAAACTGCTCAAATTCCTTGGGTCTTATAACCCCTTCAATATCCCCCTCAGAATGCTGACCGGCTTTTCTGGGGTCGAAACCATTTTCAAAACTATTCATAACACAAATATAATCTTTTTATTAAAGAAATTATATGATGTTTATTTATTGGTTGTTGATATGTTAATAAGTGGAATTATACACATATATGTTGATAATCAACATAGTTATAAACATATTAAAATATACATAAATAATTGTAAATCAGATATAATTTTAAAGTTATCAATATATGTTGATAAACTTTATATGCACTTTCAACAATTGCTGCATGTTGAAAACGGTGTAGATAAAACCATAATGAAAAAATGGCATGAGTTGATTGTTTTAACCTATTCTTGATTATTTATACAAAAACCCCGTATGTAAAGAATTTACTTTTCCACACTTATCAACATGGTTTTCCATACTTTTTTATAGGTTTTCAACAGGTTTTTACCCCTATTGTTAAAAAGATGGATTATTTTTGCATCACGTATGAAAAATAACCAACTTTTAGCTGCTTATTCATCCCAAGATGCTCAAAAAGAGCTTGTTGGATTGATATCAGACAACACGTCAAAGAACATACATATAAAAGGTGTATACGGATCTTCAAAATCCTTCACTTTTGCTGCAACTGTAAAGAACAACGGTGTGTATATTGTTGTGATGGACACCAAGGAGGATGCGCAGTTCTTTACAAACGACCTGTACAATCTCTTTGATGACGATTCAGTATTCTTCTTCCCTACATCCTCAAATCTTGTTTCAAACAAGATAAGTACAATGAAGGATTCTTCTCAGAAGGTACAGAGAAGTGCTGCACTAAGTGCTCTTAGCAACCGCATCAACGGCAAAAATAAAAATAAGCCTCTTATACTTATTGCATATCCGGCATCCATTTATGAGACAATTCCCAACAATAATGTGTTGAAAAAAAATATCCTCAAAATAAGGAAAGGGGAGCTTGTAACACATGAATTTATAAAGGAGGCGCTTGTAGAGTATAATTTTGAAAAGGTTGATTTTGTAGGGGAGCCGGGGCAGTTTGCACTCAGGGGAGGCATTATAGATGTATTCTCTTTCTCTTCAGACAAGCCTTATAGAATTGATTTCTTCGGCAACGAGGTTGAAAGTATAAGGGAATTTGATACAAATACCCAAAGATCATACGGTGAGTGCCAGGAGGTGGAAATATTTCCCAACATATACGACAATCAGGTAATTGAAGAATCGTCGGGAATAAATGTATTTGAATTTGCTTCTGATGTATTGGGTGCTGTATGGGTAAATGACATTACAGTGCTGGATGGTGAGCAGTATTGTAATGTAAAGGAGAGTATATTATCACACAAGATAGTCTCATTCAACAGTTTGGGTGCGCAAGAAAAGAGTGTGGAGTTCAGGGTGTCGTCCCAGCCTTCGTTCAACAAGAATTTCCAGTTGCTGCTTGAGGATATAAACAGGAAGACAAGGGAAGGATATACGATATTCATAAGCAGTGAAAATGAGAGGCAGTTTGAGAGATTGAGGAATATTTTTGCCCACAACAGTGAGGAGAGTATTCTTAAAGCCCCAAAATTCATAGAACTCAACTGTTCGCTCCATACTGGATTTGTAGATACCGTTACAAAGAACTGCCTTTATACAGACCATCAGATTTTCAACCGTTACCACAGGGTAAAGATAAAGAGGGAGGTTCCCCGCAGTGAACGCCTCACATTGAATGAGTTGAGTGCATTCCAGATTGGAGATTATGTGGTGCATATAGATCATGGAGTGGGAATTTTTGGAGGACTGGTAAAGACCAATCTTAATGGAAAGGTACAGGAAGCAATAAAACTTATCTACAAGGATAATGATGTAATTTTTGTATCAATCCACGGTATTCACAGGATATCAAGATATAAAAGCAAGGAGAGTGCGACACCAAAAATTTACAAATTGGGCACCGGGGCCTGGGACAAACTGAAAACCCAGACCAAGAACAAAGTAAAGGATATAGCAAAAGACCTTATAAAACTTTATGCAGAGAGGAGACAGGCCAAAGGTTTTGCCTTTTCTCCCGACAGTTACCTCCAGCATGAACTTGAGGCATCCTTCATTTATGAGGATACCCCAGACCAGCTGAAGACAACCCAGGCAGTAAAGGAAGATATGGAGAAGGATTGCCCAATGGACCGTCTGGTATGTGGTGATGTGGGATTTGGAAAGACAGAGATTGCAGTAAGGGCAGCATTCAAGGCTGCTACAGATGGCAAGCAGGTAGCAGTGCTTGTACCTACAACAATTTTGGCACTTCAGCATTACAAGACATTCAAGAGAAGGCTCAAGGATTTTCCTTGCAACATAGAATACATAAGCCGTCTTAAGACAGCCAAGGAGATAAAGCAGATTGCAGAAAATCTCAAGAGCGGAAAGACAGATATAGTAATAGGTACCCATAGGATACTCAACAAGGAGATACAGTTCAAGGATCTTGGTCTGCTAATCATTGATGAGGAGCAGAAGTTTGGTGTTGCTGCAAAGGAGAGGTTAAAACAACTGAAACTTTCTGTAGATACCCTTACCCTTACCGCTACCCCTATACCAAGGACACTGCAGTTCTCACTTTTGGGGGCAAGGGACCTTTCCATAATAAATACCCCTCCGCCAAACAGGCTTCCGGTACAGACAGAAATCATAGACTTCAATGAAGATATAATAAGGGATGCCATCAATTATGAACTTGAGAGGGGAGGGCAGGTCTACTTTGTGCACAACAGGGTAGAGGATATACTTGCAGTGGAGGATATAATAAGGAGAATATGTCCGGGTGTAAAGACTTGTGTGGGTCATGGACAGATGGATCCTAAGGAACTTGAAGGGAAGATACTCGATTTTATGGCAGGAGACTACGATATCCTTATAGCTACCACAATTGTCGAGAACGGAATAGATGTGTCCAACGCCAATACCATTATAATAAACCAGGCACAAAATTTTGGATTGAGCGACCTTCACCAGCTCAGGGGTAGGGTAGGGCGTTCAAACCAGAAGGCTTTCTGTTATCTCATTGTCCCTTCAATGGCATCAATTACTGATGACGCAAGACGCAGGCTCAGGGCAATTGAGGCCTTCTCAGATCTTGGCAGCGGATTCAACATTGCCATGCAGGACCTTGATATCCGTGGAGCAGGTAACCTTTTGGGTGGGGAGCAGAGCGGATTCATTGCAGATATGGGATTTGAAACCTACCAGCGCATTCTTGCCGAGGCATTCATAGAGATAAAGCAGGAGCAGGGAATTGAGGTTAAACAGGCAAAGAAAGGAGAGAAGAACAAGGAACTTTACCAGCAGGCCCTTCAGGAAAGTGCAGAACCGCAGACATACATCACAGACTGCTCTATAGATACAGATATGGAACTTCTTATTCCCGACAGTTATATATCCATAACATCAGAAAAGATAAGGCTATACAAGGAATTGGATACCATAACCTCCGAGCAGGCGCTGGACAAATTTATGGAAGATCTCAAGGACAGGTTTGGAGAGCTTCCTCCACAACTTGTGCAACTTACCTATGTAGTAAGGCTCAGATGGGAAGCCATAAAGATGGGATTTGAGAAAATTGTGATGAAAAACAACATGATGTTGGTGTATTTTGTATTTAACCAACAGTCGCAGTACTACAGTTCACCTTTGTTTGCAAAAATACTCAATTACATAAATTCTTCACCGGCCAATATGCAAGTGAGCGAGCAGAATAGGAAACTGGTGCTAAAAATAAAAGGTGTTCCAACTATAGAAAAGGGATATAATATTGTGGATAAAATGAAAATGTCTATCTTTGCGGACTTGTAAAGTGTTATGCCAGTGGTAAATTTACTGATTGATATAGGCAATTCCAACTGCAAGGTTGCATACTGCAAAGGAGGGGAGCTTGGAGAAATCTACAGAAGTTCCTGTGAGGATATACTCAGTTATATTCTTACACTTATAGGTGAGACGGAACTTGATGTGATAGTTCTCTCTACGGTAAGGGAAGACAATTTGCATATGCAGCAGGTTTTGGAGAAAAAGTGCAGGAAACTGGTTACCATGCACAGTGAGATGGATTTGCCTGCCCATTTCAGCGCAGGATTTCCACGCAAGGGATTGGGTGTAGACAGGCTTGCTGCCGCGCTTGCTGTTTCAATGATGTTTCCGGGCGAGGATTGTATAAAGTTTGACTTTGGAACAGCACTTACAGTAGACTTCATAAGCAGAAATGGAGTTTTTCAGGGCGGTAATATTTCGCTTGGGATGACAAGCCGTTTTAAAGCGCTGAATACCTTTACAAAAAGGTTGCCTCTTATAGAGCCAGGCAGTGAAATAAATGATTTCGGCAGAAAAACTGCTGAGGCCATGGAGTCTGGCGTAGTTTTAGGAATGATATTTGAAGTAGAGGGTTATATGAACAAATATCCTGCCCATAAGGTAGTTTTTACAGGGGGAGATGCTTTTTATTTTGCAGAAAAATTCAAAAGTCCCATCTTTGTAGTTCCTAACCTAGTATTGGTGGGATTGGCCCTAATAGCTGATTATTATGCACAAAATTAAATTTACTATAATTCTACTATTCCTTGTTATAACAGGATTTACTGCAAGTGCCCAGCAGACAGAAGCTTTGGGTACGTTTACTCCTTATTCACTGTTTGGTATAGGTGAGATAGAGAAACAGGGAACTTCATACAACAAAGGTATGGGTGGAATTGGAATAGGTGTAAGGGACAACAGGGTGATCAACTACACCAATCCGGCTGCAATCACTGCAAGGGATACCCTTTCTTTCATGCTTGATTTTGGAGTAAGCCAGAAGAATTTCTACAATACAGACGGTAATGTGAACTCAGCATTCAATACTGCAAATATGCATAACCTGATGTTTACTGCTCCAATAAAGAACAAGTCTGCATTTATTGTTGGAATTTCACCTTACAGCAATATAGGGTACAAGTTCAGGGAGAATGAGACAAACCATGAAATTGTTGCAAAGTACGGTGATATTGCATATGAAAAATATGGTTCGGGAGGCATCAACCAGTTCTTTATAGGTGCAGCTACCAATATTGGAGACCATTTCTCAATTGGAGCTGAGATGCTTTACTATTTTGGTACCCTTTCAAGAAACAGCAATGTGGAGTTTGTTACAGACCTTACCATGAGGGATATCCGTACAGGCTGGGATTATGGTGTGAATGCAATATCGGGAAGAGTAGGTGCACAGTATTTCAATACATTTGGAAATGTTGAATTTACGGCTGGTGCAACATACAGATTAGCAAGCAATTTGGATGGTGACTATACAAGATTTGCCACCGCTGTTGCCGGAAGCGTGATTGATACAATAAAAATGGAGTCTGTTTCCGGATATAAAGTGGAGGTTCCTTCAGAGATTGGTATAGGATTTTCCTTCAGAAAGACAGACAAATGGATGGCAGGATTTGATTACATTGGACAAAACTGGAAAGGAAAGCATTTTGGAGACACTTCGGGAGATTTGTTTGAGGCTGCAAATTCATCTTCTTTCAAAGTTGGTTTTGAGATCATTCCAAACAAATATGATATAAGATATTACCTCAAGAGGGTAAGTTACAGGTTCGGTGCATACTATGACAAGACTTACTTCAATATTGGAGGTAACCAGGTGAATGCCGCAGGATTTACATTAGGTATGTCAATGCCTATAAACAAATGGTATAATGCAGTTACCTGGTCTGTAGATTTTGGACAGAGGGGAGCGTTGGAAGACAATATGGTAAGGGAAAGGTACATACAGTTCAACTTCAACCTTAACCTTCACGACATATGGTTTGTAAAGAGAAAATATAACTAATAAACTTAATAATTAAATCATGAAAAAATTGCACGTTTACTTTACTCTTGCTGTTGCAATGTTCCTTATGGTTTCTGCTCCTGCAAATGCTCAGGGCAAATATGGAAAAGACAGTGCACAGTGTGTAGGTTACTTGAACTTTTACAAGGATTATCTAAAACAGGCAAACATGGCTGAGGCAGCTACTCAGTGGAGAGGTGCCCTTAAGTTTTGTCCTCCTAAGGCAAGCCAGAACTTTTATGTAGACGGTAGAAAGATCTACAAACAGCTTATTGCAAAAAGCGGTTCAAACGCACAGTTGAGGGAGAGCCTTATTGATACTCTTATGATGATTCACAAAACCAGAATGGAGAACTTCCCTAAGAGTGTTAAGGCATCTACAGAGAATATCGCTTACGATATGTTGGCATACTACAAAAACTCTGCTCCTGAGAAAATTCTTGCTGCAATTGAGGATGTAGTTGCACTTACAGGCAACCAGACAAAAGCTCCTCTTTTGGTTGCTTATATGGACAATGCTGCAAGCATGTTCAAAAACCAGAAGCTTGATGCAGACAAAGTTTTGAAAGCTTATACCGAGTACTCTGAAATCTTGGACGGTCAGCTTAAGGCTAACCCTACAGATGCTGCAAAAGAGGCAAGAGCTGCTTTTGAGGGTCACTTTGTAAACAGTGGTGCTGCAACTTGCGAGAACCTTATCGTTATCTTCACTCCAAGATTTGAGGCTGAGCCTACAAACCCTGAGGTTGTAAAACCTATGGTAAACCTTTTGGGTGCTGATGATGAGTGTGTAAAATCTGAGTTGTTCCTTAAAGCTGTTGCTTCACTTCACCAGATTGAGCCATCACACACTTCTGCTTACTTCCTATTCAAATTGAATGCAAGCAAGGATAATGTTGATGAGGCTGTAAAATATATGGAAGAGGCTATTGCAAGCGAGGAGTCAGACAACGTAAAAGATGCTGAGTACCTTATGGAGCTTGCTGCATACAACTTCAAGAACAACAACCATGCTAAGGCTGTAGCACATGCAAAGGATGCAATTGAGAAAGATGCTGCTGCTCAGGGTGGTAAAGCAAACCTTCTTATTGCTAACGTTTGGGCTGGTTTGAAATGTACTGCAAACGACATGGACAACAGGGCAAAATATTGGGTTGCTGTAGATTACCTTACAAAAGCTAAAGCTGCTGACGAGACTTTGGCTGAGGAGGCAAACAAACTTATCTCACAGTACCGCCAGTACTTCCCTAAAACTGAGGATGCTTTCATGTATGACCTTACAGACGGTAAAGCTTACTCAATCTCTTGTGGTGGCATGAACGCTACTACAACTGTAAGAACTATTAAATAAATAGTATTGCAATCAGAATGTTGAGGGGATTTCCCAATATGAAATTTATAAGACCGGTAGCAATCGCATTTGCGGTTGCTACCGTTGTCATATCTTGCCGCAGTGAAGAGGAGGGTCAAATCATTGATCTTCAGAATATGCCCATGCAGACCGTTGAAGGTATGAATGCGGTACAGTCAAAGAATGGTGTGCTGCAGATGAGGATGGAGTCTGATCTGATGCAGAGGTATGACAATGACTCACTGTCATATGAATTATTTCCCAGCGGATTCAAGGTTTTTGCATATGACTCAGAAGGAAATCTGGAAACCCAGATTGAATCTGATGTGGCAAAGCATACTTCATTCAAAGGGAAAGACAACAAAAAGGAGACATGGGAAGCATTCGGCAATGTGGTGATAACCAATTTCAAGAAAGGGGAGAGATTGGAGACAGATACCTTGTACTGGAATAGGGAGGCTGCTGTCATTCATACACATACATTGGTGAAGATGTATTCTCCACAGGGCTTTATGCAGGGGTATGGTATGGAGAGCGATGAGATGGCAAGGAATGCCCATATCCTCAAACCATTTGACAGTTATGGTGTAATCAGCAGGGATTCTTCCGCTGTTGCATATACCGATACAGTTAATTTTATAGGACCACGTGCCAGGTAGGAGTATGGAATCCAATATAATCATAGCAGTTCTTGCATTGGTCTTCTCGGCGTTCTTTTCAGGTTATGAAATTTCATTTCTGTCGGGAAACAAATTAAAAGTGGAGTTGGACCGCAAACAGGGGAAAAGGTATGCCCGTGTTATGGAGCGGTTCATCCGGAATCCTCAGGAGGTGATTTCATCGCTTCTTGTGGGAAACAATGTTGCCATTGTCATCTATGGTATGGCGGCGGCAAAGATTCTCGATCCGCTGATTGAGAAATATATAACAACTTCTGTAGGTGGGGTTCTGGCAATTGAGACAATAGTTGCCACCCTCATTGTCCTCATTACTGCAGAGTATTTGCCCAAGGCGTTGAGCAGGCTCAATCCAAACGGTGTATTTTCATCCCTTTACTGGCTATTCCTGTTCTTTTATTGGCTATTCTATCCAATTACTTTTGTTACAACTAGATTGTCGGGAAAACTGATGAAAATGTTGGGTGTGAAGGAGCAGGCTAATGCTGGCAAGCATATTTTTGACAAGAGTGACCTTATGGACCTTTCTTCCGAACTTGCCGGTGATGATGAGCAGGAGAATGAGAATGATATGCTGATTTTCCAGAATGCACTCAATTTTGCATCTGTAAAGGTGAGGGAGTGCATGATTCCAAGAACCGAGATTGCTGCGGTGGATGTTCAGGATTCCATGGAAGAGCTGGCAGGGATGTTTGTAGAGCAGGGTTATTCGCGTATTCTTGTGTACAGGGAGAACATTGATGATATCATTGGGTATGTACATTCCAAGGATCTGCTCAGGGAGCCCCAGCAGCAGGTGCATACCATTGCGGAGCTCCTCAGAACTGTAACTTACGTCTCGGAGGAGATGAGTGCACAGACGCTTTTGGCATATTTTACAAGAAACAGAAGCTCAATTGCAGTGGTGAGGGACGAATACGGCGGAACAAGTGGAATTGTTACGCTGGAGGATATCATTGAGGAGATATTTGGAGATATAAACGATGAGCTCGACAGGGAGGAGTTCATTGAGAAACAGATTGGCGAGAACGAGTATCTGTTCTCGGCAAGGCTGGAGGTTGAGGGGATAAACAGGAAGTTTGAATTGGAATTACCTGAGTCTGAGGAGTATGAAACGCTTGCGGGACTCATAATGTTCTACAATGAGGATATTCCTCAGGAGAAGGAGGTAGTGGAGGTTGAAAATTTCTCGTTTACAATAGAAAAAACCACCAAAAACAGAATAGAAACCGTTAGTGTGAGGGTGTTACATAAGTAGTTTTTTTATTGTATTAGTGGGAAAATTACTATCTTCGCACTTTGCTTGAAATAAAAATCTTAAAATTAAAATACAAAATGGCAGTACTAGAAAAAATACGCGTTAAAATGGGATGGTTGATTACCATTCTCATTGCAGTTGCGTTGTTATCGTTCGTAATTGACCCTAGCACTCTTAGCAGTGCAATGTCAATGTTTTCGTCTAAATATGACGTAGGAGAGATTGCTGGTGAGGGTATCTCTTACCAGGAGTATCAGCAGAAGGTTGACCACTTCACACAGGTTTACCAGATCACTTCAGGTTCAACTTCATCAAATGAGCAGACTCAGGAGCTTATCAACAATACAGTATGGCAGAATGAGGTAACTGAGAGAGTAATTATGCCGGCAATTGCTAAAGCAGGCATCACTTTGGGGTCAGAGGAGCTTTATGACCTTACTCAGGGCAACAACATTTCTCCTGTTCTTTTGCAGGACGGCGCTTTTGTTGACGAGAGCGGCAAGTTCAGCAAACAGAGGGTTGCACAGTTTGTACAGGCTATCCAGCAGGACCAGAGCGGTCAGCTTGGCATGTACTGGAACTACCTTGAGGACAACATTGAGAAGAGCCAGTTGGTGGAGAAATACCTTTCTTTGCTTCAGCACAGTATGTATCTTAACCCAGTAGAGTTGAACAGGGCAATTGCTGAGAACAATGTTACTTACAATGTTGACTTTGTAGTTAAACCTTTCGGTTTCGCTTTGGATTCAACAATCGTTGTTTCAGATTCAGAGGCTAAGAAATACTACGAGGAGAACAAGATCCTGTTTGAGCAGCCACAGAGCAAGGATCTTGAGTATGCTGTATTTGAGGTTGTCCCTTCACAGGCAGACATTGACGCGGCACAGGCAGATATGGAGAAAACTTATTCTGAGTTTGAGAAGGCAGAGAACATGAAGAACTTCCTTGCAAGAAATTCAGACCAGGCTTTTGTCCCTTACTACTACAAAGAGGGAGAGCTTGCTACAATTGCAGCTGAGTTGGAGGACTTTGCAGCAAAAGCAAAAGTTGGAGAGACTTTGGCTCCTTTCCAGGTAGAGAATGTTTTCATGGCTGCTAAAGTTATGGATGTAAGAAACATGTCTGACGAGGTGTTTGTTAAACATATCCTGTTGGTTGGTGAGGATGAGGCTAAAGCTGACAGCCTTCTTGCAGTAGCCAAGAAAGGTGACTTTGCACAGTTGGCAGCACAGTATTCTGCAGACAAGAATCCTAACGTGGCTGAGGCTGGCGATTTGGGTATGATGAGCCAGCAGAACATGATTCCAGGTATGGAGGATGTACTTAAAGCTAAAGTTGGTGATGTATTTAAAGTGAAGACTTCTTACGGTACACACATTGTTAAGATTAAGGATGCTACAGCTCCTGTAAGAAAGGCACAGGTTGCACTTTTGGTTAAAGAGGCAGTGGCAAGCAAAGTAACTTATTCTGAGTACTACGCAAAAGCCAACGAGCTTGCAAGCAGAGCTGAGGGAAGACTTGACTTGTTCAACGAGGTTGCAAAAGAGATGAATGTAACTGTTAACCCTGCATACAGAGTACTTCCTGGTGCAAAGGCTTTGGGCAGCTACCAGCACACAAGAGAGATTACAAGATGGGCTAACGAAAATGAGCCAGGTGCAGTTTCTCCTATCATCACTGTAGACAACAAATATTTCTTTGTAGTAGGTATCAAAGCAGACCATGCTGAGGGTTATGCTCCATATTCAGAGGTTGCCACTACTATCAAGAACTACCTGTCTGTAGTAAAACAGGGCGAGAAAGTTGCTGCTGAGACAAAAGAGCTTACTGCAGGTGCAACTACAATTGAGGAGGTTGCTGAGAAGTTGAACACAACTGTAAGCAACCAGAGCGGCATTGCATTCTCTTCACTTACAGCACAGCAGTTGGATCCTAAATTCATTGGTGCGCTTCCTACAGCTCAGGAGGGTGTACTTTCAGGTCCGGTAGTTGGTGAGATTGGAGTATACTACTTCACTGTTAAAGGTAAAGAGACCGGCGCATTCTACACCGAGGATGATGCAAAAGCAAGAAACATGCAGATCTTCTCAAGCGTTCAGAATGTAGTTCCTGCAATCCTTACAGAGAAAGCAGAGGTTAAAGACCAGAGATACAAATTCTATTAATCGAATCTGTAAACATATAGAAAGGATGTCCGTGCGGGCATCCTTTTTTTGTTTCATGCAGAGAGTTGCTGTTACTCTCCCTTATACAATTTGAAAACTACAGGGAGGTGGTCGCTTATTCCTCCAAGATAACGGGGACCGGAATATGTCCTCTTTGGCTTAACCCCCATATATGTGGCATCCTCTGCAAATAAAGCCTCAGGGGCAAAGATCTCCATGTTCCTGTGTGTATATATCCATTGCGGCCGGAATGCTTCATTTTTCCCATTAATACTGCTCTCTTCCTTTATGAGATTTTCCGATACCAGGAACTGGTCTATCATGCTCCAGCTCTCGCGGTACTTGTATGACCCTTCGGCACCATCCGCCCACTTTGCAAGATTTGTAAGCTGTCCCAGATTCTTCAAAGGGGAGGAGTCGGGAGTGTCATTGAAATCCCCCATAAGTACTATATTGGCGGCAGGATTCCTCAGAAGGATAGAATCCATCACATGGCTCACCTTTAAGGAGACATATTCCCTTTTTCTTCCCGACGACTCCTCATTTCCCCTTTTCGACGGCCAGTGGTTCACCATAATATGAAGGGTATCCAGGCCGTTCACCACCCCCTTTGTATACAATACATCCCTTGTGGGGAAACTGAATCCTATATATTTTGTTTCCAGCGGGGTGAACAGCTCCTCCCTGTAGAGGAGGGCCACGTCAATGCCACGGCTGTCGGGAGAATCCTTATGGATATATTTATATTGCGTACGGGCCAGAGGGGTCTCTTCAAGCAAATCCTGCAGGACAAAGGCATTCTCTACCTCCGCCAGCCCAATAAGGGCAGGAAGGTCTCCATACTGGTCTGCTGCAAGGAGGATGGTCTTTGCAATGTCATCCCTTTTCTTCTCAAACCGCGCCCGGCCCCACCTGTTGTCGCCGGTTGGAGTGAACTCTTCATCGGTTGTGGAGGGGTTGTCGTAAGTGTCAAAATAGTTCTCAACATTCCAGAACATAACCAGCAGCAGGAGTATCTCTTTCATGGCTCATGATTTTTATGCAATTTAAAAAATTTACCCTATTTTTGCAGCCTAAAATTTTAAAAATTAGATATATGGCACTCAGATGCGGCATTGTAGGCCTTCCAAATGTAGGCAAATCAACCCTTTTCAACTGTATCAGCTCGGGAAAAGCACAGTCTGCTAACTTCCCTTTCTGTACAATTGAACCCAACATTGGTTCTACCATTGTTCCCGACGATAGACTTGAAGTTCTTGAGAAAATAGTAAAACCCAACAGAGTTGTTCCTGCAACAGTGGAGATTGTAGACATTGCAGGCCTTGTAAAAGGTGCAAGCAAAGGAGAGGGTCTAGGAAACCAGTTCCTTGCAAATATCAGGGAGACTGATGCAATCCTGCATGTGCTCAGATGTTTTGATGATCCCAACATTGTTCACGTAGACGGTAATGTAAACCCTGTAAGGGACAAGGAGATCATTGATACAGAGCTTCAGTTGAAAGACCTTGAGACAGTTGAGAACCGTATCAGCAAAGTTCAGAAACAGGCTCAGACAGGTGGCGACAAGAATGCCAAGAAACTGTATGATATCCTTGTAAAATACAGGGAGGTTCTTGAGCAGGGCAAATCTGCACGTACAGTTACTTTTGACAATGCAGAGGATGAGAAAATTGCCCGTGAGCTTTACCTCCTTACCAACAAGCCGGTAATGTATGTTTGTAACGTTGATGAGGCAAGTGCAAAAGACGGCAACAGCTATGTTGAGCAGGTAAGGGAGGCTGTGAAGGAGGAGAATGCACAAATTCTTGTAATTGCTGCCAAGATTGAGTCTGAGATTGCTGAGCTTGAGAGCTACGAGGAGAGACAGATGTTCCTTGAGGAGATTGGTCTTGAGAAATCGGGCGTTGTAAGACTTATCAGAAGTGCTTACGCTCTTCTGAACCTTGAGACTTACTTTACTGCAGGTGTACAGGAGGTAAGGGCATGGACCTACAACAAAGGTGACAAGGCTCCAGCTGCTGCCGGTGTTATCCACTCAGACTTTGAGAGAGGTTTCATCCGTGCTGAGGTTATCAAATATGAAGATTTCGTTCATTATGGCTCAGAGGCTGCTTGCCGTGCTGCCGGTAAACTTGGTGTAGAGGGCAAGGAATATGTAGTACAGGATGGTGACATCATGCACTTCCTTTTCAATGTATAAAGTGCACATTAATACAATACAAAAAGGGGATGGCCATGTAGCTATCCCCTTTTGATTTATCCCAATAAATAACTATTACATAGGGTTTGATCTCTTGTAGTAGTTTGCACCTGCTAGAGGAACAATAGGGCCCTGGAATTTAAGAGGGCTCTTTCCGTTAGGTGTAAAAATCACGTCAGCAACGTTTGTGTTGTTCCTTAAAGTGATTTGGTAGATACCTCTCATCATACGTCCGTTTACAACAAGACGCATCTTAAGGTTACCTTTCTTGTCAATGGTAGGATTATACTCCTTGAACTCAACAAGATAACCTTGAGAGTTGCTTCCACCGCAAATATAACCCTGTACAGTCATCTTGTCGCCCTCGCAGCAAACGAAGATAGCAGGATCCACGTTGCTCTCAAGTGTTCCGTCAGATTTCTGGTACTGAGAAGGTACAATAACCCAAGCTTTAGAATTGATGGCAGTAACTGCACTTTCATTCTGAGCTTTAGCCAAAGCCGCTTTCTCCTCTTTAGAAAGCTTCTGAGCAAATGAAGGCAATGCAAGAACCATTGCCAGCATAACTAGAATAATCTTTTTCATTTCTATAATGTATTAAGGTTATCCGTTTAAAAAAAGAGAGGCCACTAAGGCGCGGCCTCTCAATTCTATAAGCGATCTACTATAGAGATGTCCACTGTTTAACAGCTACTCTGTTGGTTTTATCCTGTCTGATACCGCTTAGGAAGTGCATGTAAGATCTTCCAATGTATCCGTTCCAATAATCAGAATAGTTGGTCATTTTACCACTTGAGTTGAAGTGCTGGAAAGTCTCACCGTTCTCGTCAAGAATTCTATAGTCAATTCTGCAGTATCCTGAAGAGTTGAATACAGATTTAACGATAAGGATAGGGCATCTGTCAGTAGCCTCACCAAAGCCAACAGGATTACCAAGGTTCTCCCACTCTTTGGTTCTTGGGTTCTGCCACTGGTACTGAAGTTTACCCTCGTAAGGCTGACCTGGAGTCTCATAAATCAAGTTTACAAACTTGATTGTAGCAAGTGAGTCAGTACCCCAAGTAGCAGCAGTAGCTGTACCGCTAACGTGCTGGTAAGGATAACCGTTGTCAATTACAATACCTGGTTTGTTAAGGTCATGAACAATAACGTTCTGTTTGCCTGCAGTAAGGGTAATGTTCTGATTGTAAACAATCTCACCTTTTCTGTAGAACTTGAAGTTAACGTCACCTGGCTCAATAGAGAAGAATCTTCCTGTAGAACCGCCAGGGATACCGTTGTATGTAGCCAAGTTTCCACCACCGTCAATACCTGAAAGGAGTTTGTCATTAACGTAAACTGAGTCAATATAATTGGTAGTGGTGTTGTTGATAGGCTCAAAGTAGTGAAGCTGGTACTCAGCTGCTTTTGCTGGCTCTGTATCATATAGGATCTCGTGTTTGTCACAAGATGTAACCATTGCCAACAAAGCCAATGAACATGTCAAATATTTCAAAATTTTCATCTTTC
>JAGBTG010000046.1 GCA_017631435.1 Bacteroidales bacterium
CCATGTAATTATTGAGTGGTTGGTTGACGAGTTCAAGAGCGAGAATGACGGCATTGACCTTTCTAAAGATCCTATGGCTCTTCAGAGATTGAAAGAGGCTGCTGAGAAGGCTAAGATTGAGCTTTCAAGCCAGACTTCAACTGAGATCAACTTGCCTTACATCATGCCAGTTAACGGTATTCCAAAACACTTGGTTAAAACCCTTACCAGAGCAAAATTTGAGCAGTTGGCAGATTCATTGATCCAGAGAACAATTGAGCCTTGCCGCAAAGCGCTTCAGGATGCAGGCCTTTCAGCATCAGACATCAACGAGGTTCTTTTGGTAGGTGGTTCAACCCGTATCCCTGCTATCCAGGAGATTGTTAAGAAGTTCTTTGGCAAAGAGCCTAACAAGAGCGTTAACCCAGACGAGGTAGTTGCTATTGGTGCTGCAATCCAGGGCGGTGTACTTACCGGTGATGTTAAAGACGTTCTTCTTTTGGACGTAACTCCACTTTCATTGGGTATTGAGACTTTCGGTGGCGTGTTCACAAAACTTATCGAGAGCAACACCACAATCCCTACAAGAAAATCACAGGTATTCTCTACAGCAGCAGACAACCAGCCTTCAGTAGAGATCCACGTTCTTCAGGGTGAGAGACCAATGGCTAAGGATGACAAGACTATCGGCCGTTTCCACTTGGACGGAATCACTCCTGCTCCTAGAGGTGTTCCTCAGATTGAGGTAACATTTGATATCGATGCCAACGGTATCCTTAACGTATCTGCAAAAGATAAAGCTACCGGCAAAGAGCAGCAGATCAGAATTGAGGCTTCTTCCGGACTTTCAGAGGAGGAGATCAAGAGAATGCGCGACGAGGCTAAAGCTAATGAGGCTAAAGATAAAGAGGAGCGCGAGAGAATTGACAAGCTTAACAACGCAGACGCAATGGTATTCCAGAGCGAGAAGAACCTTAAAGAGTACGGCGACAAGATCCCTGCAGATAAGAAAGCTGCAATTGAGGATGCTACCAATAAACTTAAAGAGGCTCACAAAGCTGCAAACATTGCAGAGCTTGACAAATTGACCGAGGCACTTAACGCTGCATGGCATGCTGCAAGCGAGGATATGGCAAAAGCAGCTCAGACTGCAGGTCCTCAGGGCGGTGCTCAGGGTGCTAACCCGGGTGCAGGTGCTCAGGGTGGCAAAGACGGCGAGGTAACTGACGTTGACTTTGAGGAAGTTAAGTAGTTTGTCTTAAGATGAAATTTTCAAAATAACAAAACTCATTTATATTGAGAAGGGGCATCCATTATGGGTGCTCTTTCTTTTTGTCCCGGGAATGCTTCCGTAACCTGGACATTTCTTGGTTGCGGAATGGTTTTGTCCCGGAAATGTGGCGGAAACCGGGATGTTTCTCTGTGCAGGGGGGAGATCATTCCCTGGAATCAGTATCCCAGTGCCTTGAAGAAGAATTCCCTGCGGAGCTCGTCGGGAATATGGTGGGCCTCAATGCGGGAGGTGATGCCTTCAGAGAAGAGGTTGTCGGTGAGGCGGCACACGTAGAGGGTGTCGGTTTGGGAGAGGTAGATGGTGTTGTACCGGATGTCCAGATTGTCCTGCAGGCGGAGGGCAAACGAGACGGCCTGTTCTACCTGGGTGATGTCCAGCAGGTCGCGGCAGAAGACATACAGCCCGAATTCCTGGAAACTGCCATAAAACCCTCTGGCCACTTTCTCTATCTTGCTGGTGAGGATGCGCTGCAGCGGTTGGGCCAATGACCAGTACTCCTGCTCAATGTAACCTGTGTAGTTGAGCCCCGGGAGACCGTAAGCGTAGCCGCTCTCCACAATCTTCTGCATGTCGGCGTGGTGCTCCTCGGAAACCTGCATGCCGGCAAGTTCCTTCAGCAACTGGTTGGCGTTGTGCTTGTCGGGCTCCATGGCACGGGTAACTTCAATGCCAAGGGAGCTGTCGGGAGTCTGCAGATCAGGCCTGTCCACATTCACAAGGGTGGCATACTTGCTCCCCAGCACCCTCTCAAGGGTAAGTTGTGCATAGCGCTCAAAAAAGCAGGTGTCAAATTTCCGGTAGCCCATATTGCTGAATTTTCTCCACTAAGTTAGCAATTTTCTTCCCGATAATTTATTAAATTTACATCCAGAACAAAAAATACACATTATGAAAAAAGTTTTGATGTCAATTATGGGTTTTATGATGCTGCAAGGATGCAATACCGGTGAACAGGCTTTGATGCCAAGCAAGGAATACTTTGTTGAGGTGGTAAAGGAACTGTCGGGAGAAGAATATTATGGAAGAAGCAATTATAAGGATGGTGCTGTGAGGGCGGCCGACTACATTTTGGGAGAGATTCAGAAAGTAGGGGTGGAGACCATTCCGCAGGATGTTATCCTCAAGGCTTGGGAAGGAAAACAGAGGCCACAGCTGCATGCACTTCAGCCTGAGTTCAAGAGCCTCATTACCCCTTGCGGAGAGGGGAGATGGACTGGTGCTCCAGAGTGGAAACTTTCATATCTCCAGCATTTTACCCATCCACTGAATGCCCAGAGGGGAGCCGTGGAGCTTGTTGTTGACGGAGATACCCTTAACCACACAGTACAATATACCTTGAAGGAGTTTTCTCCTACTTTCAAGGGGGATTTGGATGTGGTATACCTTGATAACAAATATCTTAATCCCGACGATTTCTGCAAGTATGTGAACTCGGGTGCATTCAAGGACAAGGCTGTGGTTCTTGACTGGGACCGTTTCCGCGAGACAATGTATACATTCCCTGGAATTGAGGTGTACAAAACCTATTTTATGCCTATGGAGAATGTGGGGGCCCTTATCTGCAAGAGCGAGGAGTTGCTTCCTTACTTCAAGAGCCGTAACCACTTCAATACACCTATGCCGGTGTTTATGGTAGATTCAACCTTCCCTGCAGATGCCAAGAAGGTGCATATTGATGTTGAGGCTGAGATGGTTGAGAACGATGCGCACAACATAATTGCATACATTCCGGGAACATCAGGCAGTGAGAAACATTTCATTCTTGCCTGCCACTACGACCATTTGGGTGTTTGTGGAGACGAGATTTTCTACGGTGCCAATGACAACTCTTCAGGTTCGGCAATGTTGTTGAATCTCATGCGCCATTTCAAACAGAATCCGCCTGAGTATTCAGTAATGTTCATTTTCTTTGATTCTGAGGAGAACAATCTTCTTGGCTCATTCTTCTACGCCGACAATCCGCTCCTTCCATTGGAAGATATTGCCTATTTTGTTGAACTTGACATGATTGGCGACAACGGCAATACCGTATACTGCCAGATTTCAGATGCCGGAGAGCGCGGCTTGCAGTATTTGAATGAACTTAATTCCGCTATGCCGGTTCCGTTTGCCGAACTCGACCGTCACCCTATGGACGACTATGCAGACCACTATCCGTTTGGCATTAAAGGCGTTCCTGCAATCTATATGGAGATGAACGGCGATACCAACAAAAACTACCACTCTCCAAGAGACACATTTGAGAACTTCTTCTCAGACAACTACGACAGAATCTTCAACCTTGTTAAGGGATTTGTTGAGGGGTATAAGTAGAGAGGTGTTGTTACAACAAAAAAGAGCTGTTCTGCAGCTCTTTTTTGTTGGGTTATTTTGATACAATAACCATAAACAATTCACAATATATTTTTAATTAGCATAAAAGTTAATTTATTTATATCTTTGCGTAACTAAATATAGAAAGATATGGAGCAAGAGGTAGTATTGGAGTTCTTACAGAAGTCTGAAAAGGCAGCGTTGTTTACGATTCATTTTAAAAATGACAATGAGTCTGAATTTACTAAGTTTATGTTGAAGTATAGAGGGGATGCTAAACTTAACAAGGATTACCAGCGTATTATATTTGCTGTAAGCAAATGTTTGGAGGTTGGAGTGTTGGAGAGGTTCTTCAGACCTGAAGGGAAGGTTAAGGACAACGTTTGTGCATTACCGATAGAGAGCGGAAAGTTGAGATTGTACTGTCTTAGATTGTCCGATAAGATACTTATTATCGGGAATGGTGGTGTTAAAGCTACTAAGACGTATAATGAGAATGTAGAGTTAAGTGGTTATGTGTTAACCTTGCAAAAATTTGATGAGATATTGAGAATGGAGTTGAAAAAAGGTACAATAACTATTGAGCAAATGGAGATTGCGGGATATGAGGACAAAATATACAAGCTATGAATACAAATGAACTATTTAACCAAAGTGTAGCTGAAATCTCTGAAGAAGTTAAAAGAGAAATGGAACTTTCTTTTGCGATTTCTGAAAAGATTGATTTGCTATTGAAGGCTAGAGGGCTTACGCAGAAGCAGTTTGCTAAGATGGTTGGAAAGACAGAACCGGAAGTATGCAGATGGTTAAGCGGTAGGCATAACTTTACAATCCGCACTTTGGCTAAAATATCAATCGCTTTGGAGACAGATATTGTTTCCATTTAACAGGCAAATTATTGTAAATTTGGGTAAATTAATTGTCGGGATTAAAAAAATCAGATTATGAAGAAAATTGTGGTTTTTACAGGGGCTGGGGTGAGTGCAGACAGCGGTGTTGCAACATTCAGGGATGCCAACGGGTTGTGGGCAAATTATAGGGTGGAGGATGTGTGTACGCCTGAGGCATTGAGGAACAACAGGGCGCAGGTGGTTGAGTTTTACAATATGCGCCGCAAGGAGTCGCTTTCAAAGGAGCCCAATGCCGGACATTATGCCATTGCCAGGATGGAGGAGTGGGCAGAGGTGATTGTCATTACGCAGAATGTTGACAATCTGCATGAGAGGGCCGGATCCAAGAATGTGCTGCATTTGCATGGAGAGCTTATGAAGCTGCGCTCGGAGAGGAACCCTAACCTTATTTATGACATCGACGGATGGGAGCAGCCACTTGATGAAAAGGCTGAGGATGGAGCGCTGTTGCGTCCGCATATAGTCTTCTTTGGGGAGGATGTACCAATGTTCAACCCTGCTTGCAGGATTGTGGAAGATGCAGATATTCTGGTGGTTGTGGGTACTTCGCTGCAGGTTTATCCCGCTGCTTACCTTGTGGATTATGCCAAGGCCGGCACTCCAATTTATGTGGTTGATCCCGGTACTCCCGATATCAGCAGAATCCGCAATGAGGTTATACACATACAGGAGCGCGGTGCAATAGGCATGCCGCAACTGGAGCAGCAGTTGAAGGAGCAGTTGCTCAAGGGTTAATACCTGAGTTCAGATACATCCTCTCCGGCCGCCATCATTGTGCGGATTTGGGTTGAGGAGATGTTTACCATAGGGGCGTCTATGTAGATTGCCCCTTTTTCGTTGCAAAGTGCTTCGGTATCAACTCCTTCACGAGGGTATACAAGAATAGGATATTTGTTCAGGAGTTCCTCTCCGCGGTACCATTTGTGGAGAATGTTGATGTTGTCCCCACCCATCAGCAGGGCAAAATGCTTGTGGGGATGAAAAAATGAAAGTTTCTCCAATGTGTTATAGGTGTACAGAGGGGGCTCCAGATGGAATTCAATGTCTGAGGCGGAGAATTTTTCAGCCACGCGGATATCTGTTCCAGCAGGCTCAGCTTGAGTGGGCCCAACTGGGTCTGAACCAAATGCATTCTGATTACCAGATGCTTGCTCTTCCTCGTTGAGCTTCCTGACCACCCTCTCCAGATCTTTCCATCTCAAATTGGCATCCTGAAGTGTGTTGCTCTCTTTTATTGGGTTTTTGGGGCTCAGTACAAAGCACAACTGCTCCACCCATGGTTGGGCGGCAACAAATTTTGCCACAGAGGCGTGCCCTATATGGAACGGGTTGAAACTTCCAAAATAGAGGACTGTAAGTTTTTCAATGTTGGTGTGGAAGAAAAGGCGGAAGCCGTTTCTTATGCTGTTCCTTATCCTGCGGAACTCACCCTTTATGAACTCCGGGGTGCCGGTGGCCTCAGAAGGGTCTTCAAACCCCATGTGCAGCCTGTGCTTCACTTTGCCGGTGAATGCAGGGCAACTCTCATTTGCCCCACCGCACACGGTTATCACATAATCCCACTCCTGCTGCAGGTATATTGAAACATCTTTTGGGGTGTGGGACGAGATGTCAATCCCGGCTTCGAGCATGGTTTCAACGGCCAGCGGGTTTACCTGTGCCGCCGGTCTGGTTCCTGCTGAGTGCACCTCAATGCTGCTGCTGAATGATTGCAGAAAGCCGTGGGCCATCTGACTGCGGCAGCTGTTTCCGGTACAGAGGATAAGGATTCTCATTTGCGTTCAGTTATTTTGCCTCAAACTCGGCAACCATCTGCTCTGCCTGTGCAAGGGCCTGCTCAAGGTTGTCGTTTACAAGCACTACATCAAATTTGCTGGCGTAGGTAAGTTCTTCCTCCGCTTTTGCCACACGGCGCTCAATTGCCTCTGCCGAGTCTGTTCCACGTCCTACAAGGCGGTTGCGCAACTCCTCCACTGAAGGTGGCTGGATGAACACTGCAAGGGCATTCTCACCATAAAGTTTTTTAAGGTTCACGCCGCCTTTAACGTCAATATCAAAAATGATGATGTTCCCCTTGGCCCAGATGCGCTCAACCTCAGAAACCAGTGTGCCGTAGTAAGAGCCTTTGTAAACCTCCTCATACTCAACAAACTCTCCGTTTGCAATCTTGCTCTCAAACTCCTCAGTTGAGAAGAAGTAATAATCCTTTCCGTTCTCTTCCTGTCCGCGTGGGGCCCTTGAAGTTGCCGAAACCGAAAACTCCAGGCAACCGAACTTGCCAAGCAAATGTCTAACAATTGTACTTTTTCCTGCTCCCGACGGTGCCGAGAAGATTATCACTTTCTTTTTCATTTGTTCCGAGTCTTATATATTAAAGCACAAAGATAAGAAAGTCCCCCCGTAAACCCATTATTTTTTGAGCATAAACTCAAAGCGGAGTCCCCCTCCCGGGCGGTTGCTTACAGAAATTGAGCCTCCGTGGAACAGTACGGCATGCTTTACTATGGCCAATCCGAGTCCTGTGCCGCCAAATTTTCGGGAGCGTCCTTTGTCTACCCTGTAGAACCTCTCAAACAGGCGCTGCAGCTGATGCTCCTCCACACCGCAGCCGTCATCTTCAAATCTTATTGTGCAATGTGTGGATGTGTTTTCAACCAGCAATATGAAGATGTTCTTCCCGCCTGAGTATGCTATGGCATTTTCTGTTAGATTCCTGAAAATTGATCCTATAAGGGAAACATTTCCGTTGATTATGACATCATCCGCAAAATTGGTATGCAGACAATAGCGTTCCTCTTCCGACATAAGGTTCAGTTCTTCTGCAATCTCACCAATAATTGAATTAATTGTCACACTTTCTTTCTCAATAAGCCTGCTCCCGTCTTCCATTCTGGTAATTAGGGAGATATCGTCAAGCAGCTTGCGCAGTCTGTTGCAGTTTATATAACACCTTTCAATGAATTCCTGCCGTTTTTCTTCACTTAGGCTTATTCCCGACAGCAGCGTTTCCAGGCATACCTGTATGGATGCAACCGGAGTCTTCAACTCATGATTGATATTGTTGGTAAGCTGCCGTTTGAGACGGTTCTTCTCCTCCTGCTCAAGCATGGCTGCCTTATGGGCCAGGTTGCCTGTTGCAAAATAGGCCAGTATGGTCATGGCAAGGGAGATAATGATAATGGCTCCAAAGTATGTCCAGTCCACCTTAAGCAGATCACTCAGTGAAGCGGAGTAGGGGATGGCGGAACGTACAATCACCCTTTCCCCTTTGGTGGCAGAGTAAAAATACTCCCTTCCGTCACTTATTGATTGCCTCCCTATATGGTAACCCGAACCTTTCCTCAGAGCATCATCAATTTCCGGGCGGTACCGGTGGTTGTCAAGGGAGTCTGAAGGTAAGGTGTTGTCGTATATTACTGCTCCCGACAGAGTAATGATGGAGACCCTTAGCTGCTCAAACGGCTGTTTCCAGGTTCTGATATAATCCTCGTAGGGCAATCCGTCCTCAACCACAGTCAACAGATTCCTGTTGTACATTTGAAGCTGGTCACTTACAAAATCATATTTGTAATGCTTTTCCCTAAAATACTGGAATGTCATGAAGGAGATGATGATACCCCATGAAAAAGCCAGCAGCATGAGGAAAAGTTTCTTGTGGTAAGCACCTCTAATCGCTGAACCCATATCCGAAACCTGAACGTGTAATTATGTATGAACCGTATTTTCCTATCTTGGAGCGCAGACGGGTTATGTTCACATCAATAGTGCGGTCAAGTACTACCACTTCATTGCTCCATACCCTGCTGAGCAGTTGCTCCCTGGAGCAGATCTGGCCTCTGTGTGAAATGAGATATGCCAGCAGCTCAAATTCTTTTTTTGTGAGTTTTACCTCTGTGCCGTCAACCTCACACCTCTTGAATTCCAGATTGAGTTGAAGCCCCTCCACTGTCAGCATGTTGGACTTGCCGGCAGATGCGGATGACTTGCCCCCCTGTGTGCGTCTGAGTACGGTCTTTACCCTGGCAATTACATTCCTTATGGTGTATGGCTTTACAATATAGTCATCTGCGCCAAGATTCAATCCCATAATCATGTCATCTTCAGTGTCTTTGGCTGTGCAAAAAATGATTGGGACATTGGATGTGGTAAGGTCTGCCTTGAGCATCTTTGCCATTCTGATGCCGTTGATGTTTCCCATCATGATATCCAGCAGAATCAATGAATATCCCTTAAGGTCATATGTGAGGGCCTCTTCTGCGCTATAGGCAACATCTACATCAAACCCTTCATTTTCAAGGTTTATTTTAAGCACTTCGCAGAGTGTTTCCTCGTCATCAACTACAAGTATACGGTCTGTTGTCATATGTTGAAATTTATAACGGTGCAAAATTATGGAGAAAAGGGGTGCAAAAAATGGGGCAACCGAAGATTTAATAAAAATGTAATATTTTCCGGTTTAATGTAACTCTAACGTTTTTGAAATTTTTTTGAAACATTATGTCAGTTCCTTTGCGGCATCAAAAAACTAAAAAACAAAAATTATGAAAAAGATTTTAGGTTCATTAATGGTGTTGGCAATGGTGTTTGCAATGGTGTCGTGCGGCGGCAATTCTTCAAATGGCGGGCGTGAGGCTCAGGAACTGTCGGGAGCAGGGGCAACATTCCCATTGCCTTTTTACAATGTGGTTTTTGAGCAGTTTGCACAGGTAAATGGTGATGCAGTTGCTTATGGTGGAATTGGTTCAGGCGGTGGTGTGAGGAACATGCGCGACAAGATTGTTGATTTTGCAGGTTCGGATGCTTACCTTTCTGATAAGGAGATGGCAAATATGGATCCGGTGATACATATCCCTACCTGTATGGGTGCAGTGGTGCTGGCTTATAATCTTGATGGTGTGGCAAACCTGAATTTGTCGGGAGAAGTAATTGCAGAAATTTTTGCGGGAGAGATAAAAATGTGGAATGATTCCCGTCTGGTTGAACTTAATCCTGGGGTAAACCTCCCTGCTGAGGAGATTATTCCGGTATTCCGTTCGGAGGGTTCAGGTACCACTTTTGTGTTTACAGACTATTTGTCAAAGGTGAGCGGGATGTGGGCAAGCAAGTTTGGGACAGGCAAGTCTGTCAACTTCCCTGCAGGACAGGCTGCCAAAGGCAATCCCGGTGTTGCAGGTGTGATTTCACAGACAAGGAATTCAATAGGTTATTTGGGATCTGAGTATGCTTTTGCGCAGAAAATTCCATATGCAAAACTCAGGAATGCAAATGGCGAGATGGTTGAGCCAACTGCGGCCAGCATTTCTGCTGCAGCTTCTGGAGAGATTCCTGCTGATACCCGTACTTCAATTGTTAACTCTACAGCCCCAGGTGCTTATCCAATTGCTACTTTTACCTGGATGATCATCTACAAGGAGCAGAACTACTCCAACCGCAGCAGGGAGCAGGCAGTTGCAACACTGGATATGCTTGGGTATATCCTTTCAGACGATGCGCAGAGCATCACTTCACAGGTCCATTATGCACCGCTTCCCCATAAGGCAAAGGAGTTGAGCCTGAATAACCTGAAAAGTGTAACTTATAATGGTGAGGCAATTCTGCAGTAATATTTGTTTCCATGAATGATAAAGTATATAAAGCGTTATTGTTGTTGACTGCATTGTTTATGCCGGTAATATGCGGGGGCGTGGTTTACGCCCTCGTTACCGACGCTTATGATGCGTTTGAGCATTTTGGGTTTTTCCGTTTCCTTACCTCTTCGGAGTGGAGTTATACGCAAGGGGCAGAGAAGTATGGGGCGTTGCCTTTCATTACCGGTACCCTCATGACAACTTTGCTGGCCCTTATTTTCTGCATACCGTTTTCATTGCCTGTAGCACTGTTTGTTGGAGAGTACTTTAAAGGTACTCGCCTGGCTGCGGTGTTGGGTACAGTTACAGACCTGCTGGCCGGTATCCCTTCCATCATTTATGGCTTGTGGGGTTTTTATACATTGCGCCCTATAATTATGGCCCTTGATATTTCACCACAGGGATCTGGAGTATTGACAGCCTCCCTGGTGCTGGCAATCATGATTGTGCCATATGCTGCATCACTCAGTGCGGAATTCATAAAAATGGTTCCCAATGATCTTAAGGAGGGGGCCTATAGCCTGGGGGCAACAAGGGCTGAGGTTGTGAAGAGTGTGATATTTCCTGTTGCAGGCTCGGGGATTTTCTCTTCTTATGTGCTTGCTATCGGCAGGGCATTGGGGGAGACCATGACTGTTACGATGCTGATTGGAAATACCAACAACATTCCCGATTCAATTACATCTACCGGCAACTCCATGGCCTCCATTATTGCAAACCAGTTTGGCGAGGCGGATGATTTGCGACTGTCATCCCTGATTGCCATTGGCCTGGTGCTGTTTATGATAACTGCAGTAATCAATATGGCCGGAAAAATGATGATTAAACGCGCTAGAATTTAGTGATTATGATAACGACAAACATAAAAAGACGTTTGGGGCAGGACAAACTGATGCTCTGGGTCATATGCATCTTTGCAGCCCTTACTGCTGTGCCTCTTGTTGCCATTTTGGGTGAGGTGCTCCTGCGTGGATGGGACCAGCTTTCATGGGAGTTCTTTACAGAACCTACACCAACTGCCTATAGGGCAATGAAGGCCATAGAGGCCGGGGAGAGGATTCCCGGCGGTATTGCCAACGGAATTGTGGGGACTATGCTTATGCTGGGAATGGCTGTTGCGGTTGCTGTTCCTGTGGGTATCCTTTGCGGAGCATTCCTTGCAGAAAACGGCAAGAGCCGTTTTGCCCAGGTTGTAAGCTATCTTACAGATCTGCTGCAGGGTACACCGTCGGTGATTATAGGAATCATCACTTATATTTGGGTGGTAGTGCCAATGAAAGGGTATTCTGCCATTGCAGGAAGTGTAGCCCTGTGCATTATGATGCTTCCTCTTATTGTGCGTTCTACTGAGGAGACTTTGAAAATACTTCCGGCTTCATTGAAGGAGGCAGGACTGGCTCTTGGAGCAAACAGTGCACGTGTGATGCTGAAAGTTCAGCTTCCGGCAGCCTTTGGGGGTATTTTTACAGGGGTGCTCCTTGCCATTTCCAGAGTGATTGGAGAGACTGCACCTCTGATGTTTACAGCTTTGGGGTGCTCACTAGTGCGCTGGAGCGTTGATAAGCCAATATCTGCTGTCCCGCTCCTTATTTGGGAGTTTTTCAACGATCCCAATCTTCAGGAGCTCATTTGGGGAGCTTCCCTCTTTCTACTGCTATTTGTACTTACATTAAATCTTACAGCTAAATATCTTGCAAAAAAATGGAATCAGTAAAACCTATATTGGAATTTAAAAACACTTGTGTATCATATACCAAACAGACTATGGCAGTGAAGTATGTTTCTGCAGCCATCGGGAGAAATACCATCACTGCCATAATGGGACCGTCGGGATGCGGAAAATCCACTTTGTTGCGTGCTGTGAATCTCATGCACAATCTTTATCAGAACATCAGGGTTGATGGGGAGATCCTTCTCAATGGGGAGAACATTCTATCTATGGAACCCATTGATGTGCGCCGTAGGGTGGGTATGGTTTTCCAGCGTCCCGCTCCGTTCCCTACAATGAGCATTTATGATAATGTACTGTCGGGATTTGCCCTCAATGGAATAAAATTGTCCAAAGGGGAGAAGGATGCAACAGTTGAGAGATGTCTGCGCAGTGTGGCCTTGTGGGATGAGGTGAGGGATGTGCTTAACAAGAAGGGGACATTCCTGTCGGGAGGACAGCAGCAGAGATTGTGTATTGCCCGGGCTTTGGCCATGAAACCGGATGTGCTTCTGATGGATGAACCCACTTCTGCGCTGGATCCCATTGCCACCAAGCATATTGAGGATCTTCTGGTGGAATTGCAGAAGGAGGTTACAATCCTTATTGTTACACATAATATGGGGCAGGCAATGCGAATATCTTCAAAGTCGATGTTCATGTATTTGGGTGAACTTGTGGAGTATGGGGATACAGGAATGATGTTTTCAAATCCTGCAGACGAGAGGACAAAGGCTTATCTTACCGGAAAGATGGGCTAATGTTGGGCAATGGATTGTTTAGGTTTGTAAGAATTGCAGATATTTTTTATTTTTGCGCCCGCATAAAAAGTATTCATTAACAAAAAACATAGAAATAAAATGATTTCTTACAAAGACTTGGGTTTGGTAAACACCAGAGAGATGTTTGCTAAAGCAATTGAGGGCGGTTATGCTATTCCTGCTTTCAACTTCAATAACATGGAGCAGATGCAGGCTATTATCAAAGCTGCTGTAGAGACTAAATCTCCAGTTATCCTTCAGGTTTCTAAAGGCGCACGTCAGTACGCTAACGCTACACTTTTGCGTTATATGGCTCAGGGTGCAGTTGAGTATGCAAAAGAGTTGGGTTGCGAGAAACCACAGATTGTTCTTCACTTGGATCACGGTGATACTTTTGAGACTTGCAAAAGCTGTATCGATTCAGGTTTCTCATCAGTAATGATTGACGGTTCTCACCTTCCATACGAGGAGAACGTTGCCCTTACAAAGAAAGTTGTTGAGTACGCTCACCAGTTTGATGTAACTGTAGAGGGCGAGCTTGGCGTTCTTGCTGGTGTTGAGGATGAGGTTTCTTCAGACCACCACACTTATACCAACCCTGAGGAGGTAGTTGACTTTGCTACCCGTACAGGTTGTGATTCATTGGCTATTTCAATTGGTACTTCTCACGGTGCTTACAAATTCACTCCAGAGCAGTGTACAATTGATCCTCAGACTGGCCTAATGGTTCCTCCTATGCTTGCTTTTGACGTTCTTAAAGCAGTTGAGGAGAAACTTCCTGGTTTCCCTATCGTTCTTCACGGTTCTTCTTCAGTTCCACAGGAGGA
>JAGBTG010000047.1 GCA_017631435.1 Bacteroidales bacterium
ATCATCTAAAAATGTTTTTAATGTTTTAATCAGAAGTGAATTATATAGTGAGGCAGTTGAATTTCTTTATGAGTGTTTAGAAAAACCTGATTATCAGCGTGAAAGTTTATATATGTTATTCCATGAGGCTTCTATGATTAGATCTATAGAAGCTATAGTTCATCAGCAGTATTCAGTAGTTTATGATGGCGCGTATGTTTATTATTCTTATAATGGAGAGCAAAGAAAAGATATCATTAAGTATGGGAATAGATTAGATGTAATGATTGGTCGAAATCGTGGCGAGGAGATTGTTCTAGAAAATAGATTGGGTAAACAAGATGTGATTGTGATTCAGGAGATATACAACAAATATCATAAATTAATCATGTTTATTTATGAAGAAATAAGGTTAGGAAAGTTTAATAGTGCATGTACGTTTTATATTGAAGATCTAGAAGGTGGAGAAGGGATATTATATAACATGTCAAGGTTAGCAGGGAATGACGGAAATGCAAGGAAAAGACACGCTGAGCAATTAAATTCATACCATAAAGGGAATCTTTCTTTAGGTGTATTTATTAGAGAAAGAGATATGCTAGCAGGTGTCTACAATGTTATTTTTGGAGATTTTGATGTCTATTGTCAGCCATACCAATATATGGAGAAATTGTACGGATTGAACAATTATTCTATTGCGGAACACCCATTGGTACTGGATATATCTTATTTAGTGTTGATGCATGAATTATACAAGAGATTTAATATTAATGTTGAGTGTTTGTTGCCTAAGTCTGTTAAGGATTTTATCAGTGACTCGAATATTATGGAACGAATCTCTGTTACAACAAGCGTACATCCAATTGTGAAAAATAGAGTTACATTATCTAAGCTTGAAAATGGGGATGTATATAAATCACTATTATTAGATTTGCTCGCATGGATAGAAGAGAAATGCAAGGTTGTCAGTGTAGAAGATAAATTAAACTTTGAAACAGATTCATTAGATGATTGTAGGTATACGTCTATGGTATATGATTGCATTTTGTTGGCTCAAAAATATAATGCAACATTTGTAACAGAGGATTTAGCTCTTATTAAAATATTGCAAAGAAGCCTTCCTATATCTAATATGAATACAGTTGTAAAAATAATTACACCAGAATTGTATGATGAAGTAAGTAATTATTTCATAGGTATTCAGATGATCGGAACTTCTATGGATGCTGATTATTTAATAGGGCAGTATGAAAAATATGTTAATAAAGATGAGAATTATTTCACAATATGTAGAAAGAATCTGAAGAGTAATATATTTTTATACAAAGAACTTATTAGCTTGTGTAGATACATTCTATCAAAAAATGTAGTGTCAAATGATGCTAATCTTTTAGCGATGGATTTGTTGAGTAATATGTTTAAAAAATTTGATTATAGTGAAGCACTTAGATTAAGTAATGAAATTGCAAAGGATGAAGTTAATCACGTGATTAAGAGATGTGTGATAGATGCATTTAAAATAGCGCATCCTATAATATTGAATTAATTTATTAAATTTGTTTTGAATTGCTAAAATGCAATTTTTGATTACGTCATGCCCCGGAGCTGTTCAATATGGCTTCAGGGCTTTTGTTTTAATATGTGGGTACAATGTGGGTACATTTTGGTGTTTTAAAATAATAAACCCTCTCTACAATGATGTGTAAAGAGGGTGTAAGTGGAGATGGGCGGACTCGAACCGCCGTCCAACCAAACCATCAATATGCTTTCTACATGCTTATTCTTTCTTTGGTTGTCGGGAAGAGGCTGCCGAAAGACAGGCCACCTCAAACTTATCCTTTGGGGCTTGGGGTGCTTTAAAGGAGTCCGCACCGGCATCCCGCTTGAGATGATACCCCATATGCCAGGCCCATAGCAGGATTAAAGGGCTGGCGGGATACTTGTCCACCCGGCACCTTGGCGGGGCGGATTAAGCGTAATAGCTTGGCTGATTACGCAGCAAGTGCATAGTTATTGTTGCCAGTTATAGGCGTGCAGTTGGAGATTAAAGAGCTTGGCTGCCAATGCTCTGCATGCTTACATACCAATTAATCTGATGTCAAAACCAAAACATCCCCATAAAGTATGTCCTGCAAAGGTAACAATTTAAAAGGAAAAAGGATGAATTTTTTTCATCCCGACAGATTCTTGCCGCTTACTTTTTCACCGCCTCCATTATCAGTTCAAACGCTCCGTTGAACATTGAGATGAGACCGAGTACAAAGATTATGATTCCGGAAATCTTGTTTATCATCATAAGTTGCTTGATGCGGAATTTCTTTCTGAAAACGTTGATTGTGGTGCTCAAGGTAAACCACCATGCGGCCGAACCGGCAAATACACCCCATAGGGTTGTTACAAGAGTCCCTTTTGATACGTTTTCATCCAGGTTGATCCCCACGGCTGCAAAAAGTCCAAGGATGAGGAATATTGCTCCAGGGTTGGTTATGGTCATGAACAGCGCCTCAAAGAAGTCCTCCACATGCCTCTTGTTCTTGTTTTTCTGCTGAATCTGCTTGATAGGGTTGGTGAGGTATATCTTTACACCTATGTACATGATTATCAGGCCGCCAAACAGCATAACCCAATCCATATTCTTGTCTATGAGGTTCTGGATGAAGGCAAGTCCCATAAGAGAGATTGCAGCGTAGAAGGTGTCGGATACAGATGCTCCAAGGCCGGTAATGAACCCCGAGTTGCGTCCGTTGCCCAAAGTCTTCTGTACGCACAAAACACCAAGCGGGCCAAGTGGAATTGATGCTCCAAGACCTACGATGAATCCTTTTATGAGTGTTGTAATCATAAATAATTGCAGATATCTGGCAAAAATACTATTTTTAAAATTCAAACAAAATAGTGATGGCCCAAAATAGTAAAATAAATCTGCAGATATGGCTGTTGGCACTTTCGTCATCCGTTCTGCTTTCAATTCCCTACATCATTCCGCACACAGGTCCGGTATCTCTATTTGCATTGGTACCCCTTTTCCTTGCGGAGCAGCTTGCCCACAACAGCGGCAAGAAGAGGTTTTTCCATATAGCGTATGTGACATTCCTCATCTGGAATCTCATCACCACTTTCTGGATCTGGTTTGCCACTCCGGGGGGCGCCGTTGCCGCCTTCATCTTAAATACGCTCCAGATGGCACTTCTGTTCACCCTGTTCCGATGGATGCGCAAGTTTACAAACGGATTCCTTCCGTACGTTTTCTTCATCATCATCTGGCTGGCGTGGGAGCATTCATACCAGAACGGACAAATCAACTGGCCATGGCTTATCCTGGGCAACAGTTTTGCAACCTCCATCAAGCATATCCAATGGTATGAGTTTACCGGAACCCTTGGAGGATCCCTATGGATTCTCCTGTCCAACATGCTCATCCACAGAATCATACTCCTTAAGAATAGACAGAAGCCCATCAGGGTATCAGTGGGAGCCCTGGCTGCTGTAATTCTCATCCCGACAATTGTTTCCCATATTCTCTACTATAACTGTCGGGAAGAAGAGAATCCTGCAGAATTTGCAGTGCTGCAGCCCAATATTGATCCTTATACCGACAAATTTGGAGGTCAGTCACTTATGGAGCAGACTGCCAACTTGCTTGACCTGGCCGGGCAGGCAGCTGAGGCAGCACCTCATGACGTTCCGCAAGTTGTAGTGGCACCCGAGACATTCATTTTCAATGAGAGGTGGAGCAGCAGGCTTCAGGAGAGTGCGCCGCAGCGCAATCCAAGCTACAAGGCAATAGCAAATTGGGTAAAGGGAGAGAATCTTTCCGGCAAGGAGCTTTCCATGATTGTGGGGGCGGTAACCTATAATGGCGACAAATACCATAACGCTTCTATCTTTATGGAGGCTGCCGATGATTCAACGGCTTCGGTTGTTCCGCAGTACTATCACAAATCAAAACTGGTGGTTCTTGCAGAGAGCAACCCGTTCCGCAGTGGCCCGTTCAAGTTTATGGACCAGCTGGTTAGGAATATGGCCGGCGGAATTGGCGATTACCAGCCGCAGGATATCCGAGATGTGTTTGAGACTTCACACGGAGTGAAAGTGGGTACAGCCATTTGTTATGAGTCTGTATTTCCGCACTTCTACCGTGAGTGGGCTTTGAACGGGGCCAATGTTATGGCCATCATCACCAACGACGGATGGTGGCGCAATACACCAGGTCATAAGCAGCATCTCAATTATGCCCGCCTGCGTGCCATTGAGAACCGACGCAGCATAGCACGCAGTGCCAATACGGGCATAAGCGCCTTCATTAACCAGCGTGGCGACATTGTTCAACAGACCGGCTGGTGGGAGCGTGGCTACCTCACCGGTACCCTTAACCTCAACGAAGAAAAGACAATCTACACCATCCACGGCGATATAATAGGCCGCCTGAGCCGCTTCCTTACCTTCCTCTTCCTGCTTATGGGGGTTGCTCGCAAGATTGCCAAAAAATACATTCTTAAGTAACGTCGTCCTTTTGTACAATATTTTGATATTCAGTAATTTAAAAAACGGGTATATGAGTTTTTCTTATATACCTTTTTTTTAATCAGTTGATTTATAGGTGATTGTACAAAAAGACGACGTTACGTTAAAATTAATTTGCATTTATAAAATTTGTGCATATCTTTGTGATATCAAAATGATATCAATCTAAAAACACTGAGTTATGAAAAACGCTAATTACACTTACTCGGGATGGAAAATGAACGGTTTTCTTGCCCTTTTGGTAAATCTTCTTATGTTGGGTGGTGCTGTGTGGAACTTTGTACTACTTGGTAAAAGCGAGGAGTTTGTTCCTATGTTCCTTATTGTAGCCTTGGCTCTTGTTGTACTTTCAATCATCATGGCGTGCGGCTTTATGATGTTGGAGCCAAATGAGGCAAGGGTGCTTACATTCTTTGGAACATATAAAGGTACTTTCTACAATACCGGTTACTGGTGGATCAACCCTTTCATGAGTGCAAAGAAACTTTCACTCAGAGCCCGCAACCTTAACGTAAACCCAATCAAGGTAAATGACAAGGCGGGTAACCCAATCCTTATTGGTCTTGTACTCGTATGGAAAATCAAGGAGGATGGCGCATACAAGGCGGTATTTGAGATTGACTCTCCAGAGGTGGTAACAGGAGCAGCAACCAGCCGTATGAATGTACTGGAGAACTTTGTTGCAGTACAGAGTGACTCTGCTCTAAGACAGGTGGCCGGCATGTACGCTTATGATGAAAACTCAAACAACCAGGCAGGTGAAACAACTTTGCGCTCTGGTGGCGAGGAGATTAACGAAAGGCTCAAAGACGAGCTCAACGAGCGCCTTTCAATGGCCGGCATTGAGGTAATGGAGGCACGTCTTAACTACTTGGCATACGCACCTGAGATTGCTGCAGCAATGTTGCGCCGCCAGCAGGCAGATGCAATCATCTCAGCACGCGAGAAGATTGTAGAGGGTGCTGTATCAATGGTAAAAATAGCTTTGGAGCGCCTTTCAACCGAGGAGGTTGTGGAGTTGGACGAGGAGCGCAAGGCAGCAATGGTAAGCAACCTGCTTGTAGTCCTTTGTGCAGATGAGGCAGCACAGCCGGTAGTAAACACAGGTACACTTCACAATTAATCATCCCGACAATTTATGGCGGCAAAAGAGTCCAATACAAAAAGTTTTGTCCTGCGCATAGACGCAGAGACGATGGATGCCATTGAAAAATGGGCTGCCGATGAGTTCCGCAGTACCAACGGGCAGCTGCAATGGATAATAGCCGAGGCTTTGCGCCGTAGCGGGCGCAAGCCAAAGGCTAAAAGCAAAACCACAAAAGGGGAGGCAAACGATGAACTTCAGTAAATTCAGTTGGGCAAACTACAGGACCAACTATGCATACGCAAACAAGGTGGCAAACAGAATGACAAACCGTAAAAACGGATTGGGAACCCGTGTAGGCAAATTCAGGTGGGGCGATGTTGTAACATTCATCTCATTTGCCATACTTACCCAACAGGACAAGTTCCCCGAATCCTTCCCTGTAGAATACATTTATTTAATATCAGCTGCAATATTTGTCATAGCTGAGATTCTCTACTTCTGGAAACAGGCCCCACGCCCCAAATGGACCAAACTTTCATGGGGCTTAGGTATAGGTGCTTTCTGCTGGACATTGATTCCCTTTATAGTAACCCTATGTGAAGACCCTGCAACAAGAGAGTGGGACCAGGCCCTGATAGCCAGCAGCCTCTCCATTATAATGTGGCTGATGGTAGCCTTTGCCTCATTCAAACTAAGGCAGGTAAAGCGACGCTCTGCAGAGCAGATATGGCTTATGCGCAGGAATATCAATAGAGACAGGATATATTATTAAAATGCACCACACTATGACAGACGTTTCATTATTTGTAACCATCATGTCTGTAATAATATTATGTTACGGACTGCTCATCCTCATGGGCAAATGTGACAAGATCATCTTGTCCAAAGAGAATTCAATTATCCCTTTCAAAGCAGACAACTTCAACATATACAAGCTTAGGGTACTTCAGGGAGGATTCCTTATACTTGTATCAATCCTGCTTTGGATAGCAGCCTTCTTTGACTTGTTCCTGTATTTTGCATGGGTTATGATAGGCCTGTTCATTATAGAAGAAATTCTAAAACACACCTGGGCAAAGAGAAAAGAATGATTAAAATTAAAAAGAGGCTGACCCAAATGGAGCATTTATGAATGAGCAACTCCCGCTGGAGTACATTCTGGCGGGGTATTTGCTTTATATTTTCCAAACATTCTATATACCATAGTAATTTCAGTATAAGTTATATAGTATTATATATACAGTAATATTATAGTATATAATATATTTATATAAGCAAAATGTTGCAGAAAATCAATGTTTTATATTTGACTTTTGTTCCATAGATTTGCCTCTGTATCAGCAAATCCCGGTAATATGAGGATTATAGGCTGAGGATATTGTCAGATGGAACAGATTATTTCAAATATTCCTGCCGGTACGAGTAAGGAGGAAATCAAAATACGAGAAAAGATTATCAAAGATTTTTATGCAAAGTGGATCAGTTTGCATCCGGATAAAAAGATATGGAATGAAAATCTTAAGGATTATATCTTGGTGAAGTATCAGTCTATTAATGAGACATATAATAAGGCAGCTCGTAGGTATGAGTCCACTCTTGCTGTGTTTAGATTGACTGAAGTGATGGAGAAGGCTGTTCTTAAAAGCGTGAAGAGAACCAAGCCTGGAGACAAGAATCAGAAGCCGTATTCTAAACTGCTAATTATGTTCTATGATGGTATTAAGTTGACTGTTGGCGTACAGAAGACCACTCAAGAAAAGGTACAGTATTGTCTGACTGCCGTTGGAGTGAGTGGAGTGTAATAAAAAGCCACTGCGATTGCAGTGGCTAAATTTTTGGGGCTCGAAACCGTAAAGACGATAAGGGTTGTCATCCCTTCTGCGAATTCCCCTATGACCGTGCAAAGATATGCAAAATTTTATTTTTATAAAAACATTACCATAGAATGACTTGTCAGAAAGTGTATGAAAAAGAAATTCATTCCATTGTTCAGCATGTTAAAGGCCTTCATGACCAAGCGGTAGCTGTGTATACACCTTTAGTTGACGATATTTGCAGCATAATTGCACCTATGAATGAGGTAGAGTGCTGTTGGATTATATGTTCGGTTTCGTTGGAGATAAGCGTATGCTTTCATTATACAAGAGAGTCTGTCGCCATTATTGGGGAGTATATCCGGAAATGGTAGCAAGGCATATTATGGAGTATCGCAAGGTGTATGATCCGGAAAGTTTACCAGATTATGAAGGTGAGGACATATAAGATGAGATGGTTATGGAAGAAATTGGAGTGATTTAATTACTAAAATTTTAGTAGAAATATTTGTTCTTCTAAAAATTTAGTAGTAAGTTTGCATCAAAATAAGATTTATATGGAGCAAAAAGATAAAAAAGTTGCCCTTACAAAAGGTGAGGAAGAGGTAATGCAGTTGTTGTGGGAGTTGGGTAAAGGTACTGTCAATGACATTCTGGAGAGGTATGGAGATGAGAAGCCAAAGTACACTACTGTGGCAACTTTCCTTAAACTACTGGAGGATAAAGGTTATGCGGGCCATCTGCAGCAAGGGAAGAGCAATATGTATTATCCGCTAGTAGAGAAGGCAGAGTATGCAGGTTCTGTGGCCAGCAGCGTATTGGACAATTTCTTTGGAGGGTCGCTCATGCAAATGGTTTCTTACTTCAATAGGGAAAAGCAGCTTTCAAAAGAGGAAAAGCACGAGTTGCTGCGTCTTGCCCAGCAGATCATAGACAAAGAGGATGAATAATCAAACAGAGTGGTAAACAATGGATGCAATACTGGAAATATTCATTTTGAGCGGAGTTTCATACCTCATATATGCAATGTTTATGGGGAGGAATGTCTCCTATGCCATAAGAAGGAGATATCTGCTCATTTCCATTTCGGCAGCTGGCTTTATCCCTTTTGTGGAGATTCCTGTAGAGGTTTCAGTTGCACAGGAGATATATCAGGTGTTGCATTACAACGCTGGCGGAGTTGAAAATTACAGTAATATCTATAGTTGGATCTATTGTGCAGGGGCACTGTTTATGGGTGGAGTGTTCTTCAGGCAATTGTATGCAATACGGAGAATAATCAATGAAGGTGTTACCTCCAGATACAATTATAAAGGGGCGCAAGTGCTTGAGTGTGCAAGGAACAAAGGAGACGAGTTTTCTTTCTTTGGAAAAATAGCAATTTCCAACCGCTTGTCTGCCAGTGAGAAGAGTCTTATTTTGGAGCATGAGTTGAGCCATGTTAAGCATAATCATTCTTTGGAAAAGGTATTTATGGGATTCCTTAAGATTGTTATGTGGTTCAATCCGTTTGTATATATTGCCGCCATACATATTGAGGAGCTGCAGGAGTATGAGGCCGATTATGATGTACTGGCAAGCGGTGCAGACAAAAAGGAGTATGTTGCCCTCATAGTGGAGCAGGTAATCACTTCTGCTTTGCCTGTAAGTTCAAAATTCTACAGCTATTTTACAAAAAGCCGGTTTAACTGGATGCTCAATCCTCCACGTAACAGAAAAGGAATTGCAGTTGTGCCGTTCGCAATTTGTGTAGCGGTAATGGTCTTCTCGGCCTTTCAGGCAAATTGCCTTGTCCCCCGCACGGAAATAACTATACCGCATGTGGGAACAGATACTGATTCCCTTGAACATGCAGGGACGATGCATCTTTATATTCCAGACAATGAAAAATTCAATACCAATAAGATACAGTCTGTTCCGGAACCAGATGAGCAAGTTCTTATAATAGTAAACTAATCCAAAAAAATTGTTTGTTATGAATGTAGGAAAGCATTTTGTGGCAAGGGCGGTTCTTGCTGCAGTGGTACTTTTTGCCACAAACTTTACGCTTCAGGGCCAATGGTTATGGCCTGTAGAAGGCGCCAAAGCAGGAGAGAATCTGCTGCTTGTCCCTCAGCAATATCTGGACAGTGAACTCAATTTTGATGATTTGGTTATTGCAGCTCCTGCAGGAACAAAAGTTTATGCCCCAGCGGATGGAGAGATAAAGTTTTTGTCTATAGGTATTTATACGTCACTGGCTTCAACTTATACCACACATTTTACGCAAGGTTCATTTGATTCTGCAATTGAAGACAACCTGGCCAAGTTCAGGAACATGCCTGTTAAAGCGCATTATCTTCAAGGATGTGTAGGTATAACTTTGGAAGATGGGAGGAAGATTTATATTTCAGGATTACGTGGAAATGTGGAACTTAAAACCGGTATGATGGTAAAAAGAGGTGATGTGCTGGGAGAAGTTTCCTATTGCTACCATAAAATCAGTGAACCGTCTATACTTATGTCGGTTTCTACTCCCGACGGAAAGCCGGCCGATCCAATGACTCCGTTCGGCCTTAAAACCACATTCCGTGAGGCAGGAAAGCTTGAGATTCCCCAGCATCTTACCGCAGAGCAGGCCAATGAGGATTTTACCGTGCTGATGGATGCCTACAAGGAGTGTTATCCATCTTTGGATGAAATAGTAAGTGAGGAGCAGTTTGCCGCTTTCAACAGCAAACACAGGGAGGCAATGAAAAACGGCATTTCCTATGCAGATTTCTATAATGTTGTAAGGGCCTCAATGTCTGCGGAGCTGGTGCATGATTCCCATATAGGTCTTCTTTCCACCAATCCCGGATTGGGAAAAGGTAATGATATTTATGTCCCTCACCTTATGTTGGGAATCTTGGGTGACAGTGTGATGGTTACAAAGGCGGAGAGAAGTTGCGCAAGCTTTATCGGGAAGAAAATTGAGTCAATTGACGGTGAGAGTGCAGCAGAGATAGTGGCAAGGGTAGATAGGATGATGTTGGGATATGACGGTGACAACAGAAGCCACAGGGATAATCTCAAACTTACTGCGTGGAACTACATTTACGGGAACAGTGTTGTTGGAGAGCGTACTACAAATGTGAAATTTGCTGATGGAACAGAGTATAAGGATGTGTGGATGAAATACAACAAAATACAGTATCTGCCGTTTACCACCCTTAAGGTAAGTTATATCAAGAACCAGTATATGAGCCGTACAAAGTCCTATGATTTCAGAAAACTGAACGATAGTACAGTGCTTTTCTCACTACATTCGTTTGTCCTGAACCAGGTGGAGATGGAGAGTATTGCAGATTCTTTGAAGAGGTTTTCAAATATTCCGTATATGGTTATTGATGTGAGGAATAATCCTGGAGGTGATGTAAGCATAATCAATCAGTTGGTATCATATTTCCTGGATAAGCCAACACAAAAGATGGAGTCCTATCTGAAGGTAAACAAGAACGGCAAGTATGAAAGTTTCAAATATGCCATGAATTATGTTCCCGATTACGAGATATTCTCAGACTACAAGGCAGTAGAGGGTAAAGATGGATTCTATGCTCCATCGGATTATTATGCTGCTCCTGTGCAACCGGATTCATTGGTACACTATGGCGGCAAACTGTATCTGCTTACAGATGAGACTTCAATTTCAGCTGCTACAATGTTCCCTGCGCTCCTTGTGAGGAACAGGAGAGCGGTGACTGTAGGAAGGGAGACTTTGTCGGGATACCACTATATGACAGCATACAAATTCCTTAATCTTATGCTCCCTAACTCAAAAATTCAGGTAAGGATTCCTCTCGTAAAGGATGTATTTGATGATTTGATTACTCCGAGGACTCCCAAAGGTAGAGGTCTGATGCCGGATTATGAAGTTTCGTTGAGTTATGAGGAGGTTTATACCTCAGAGAAGGACATTATCCTGGAGAAGGCTCTGGAACTGATATCTGAAGGAAGCTACTTGCGTGAAGATTGTTTCTCACAGGAGAATGGAGGTGATGCAGATGAAAATCTGCTCACCTGGGTGGCAATAGGGACAGCTTTAGCCGGATGTGCCTGGCTGATTGCCATGAAATCACGCAGACATAGGTAGAAATTGATATTGATTTTCAGTGAATTGTACAAAAAGACGACGTAACATATAACGTAACAGTTAACTTTTGGCACAAACTTTGGTCTAAAAAGGGAAAACAGTTTGACTATGAAGAGACTATTTCTGGCGGTAATGGCTATGGCCTTTGCTTTGGCGGCAAACGGGCAGGTGATTGTAATTTCCGGGGATGCTTTCCGCAATCCCGAATCTCAGGTGAAGATAAAGTTGGTGGACTCCCTTACGCAGGAGCCGCTTCCTATGGCAACGGTGTATCTGCAGCCCAAGGGGGATACCACAATAATGTATTTCAACCTTTCGGATACAAGCGGAACGGCTGTGCTGGATGGTGTTGTAAGGGGAAACTACAAGCTTACTGCCGAGTTCCTTGGTTACAGGCCGTTTGTGAAGGAGTTCTATTTCCGCAAGAGCAAAGAGGATCTGGGAACTGTAAAGATGGTGGAGGACGCAGTACTGCTGGAGGCAGCAACGGTGTCTGCTGTGGGGAACCCAATAGAGATATTAAAGGATACCATTGTGTATAACGCCACCATGTTCCGTACGGCAGACAATGCGGTGCTTGGAGAGCTGCTCAAGAAGATGCCGGGTTTTCAGGTAGCCAGTGACGGATCAGTTAAGGTGAACGGTGAGCCCATTTCAAAGATTACAGTCAACGGCAAGACCTTCTTCTTTGATGACCCTTCAATGGCGGTGAAGAATCTCCCTGCAAAGATTGTGGACAAGATTAAGATTACAGATTACAAGAGCGATCAGGAGAAGGCCACCGGTATAGCCAATATGGTAAGCAAGGAGAAGGAGATGGACATTTCCCTCAAGAAGGAGTATGAAAAGGGGTGGTTTGGAAATGCAAAAATTGCTGGAGGTACCCCTCTCTCTTCCGGCGACAACAAGAACCAGCCGGTGATCATAGACAGGAAAGGGTTGTACAATGGAAGTGTAATGCTGTCGGGATACAATGATAAAGAACAGGTTACATTTATTGCCAATGCAAAGAATGTTGATGATGTGGGGGCAAATGACATGATTGTGGTTTCATATGGCGGGGGTGACCTTATTCCCGACAGTGGACTTACCACAAGCCGTCAGATGGGAGCAAACTACAACTCTTCAAGAATAAAGGGTTTTGATTTCACCACTTCTGTAAACTACAACGGTACAGAGACTGATGCCCAGACACTTACCATGCGTACAACTGTGCAGGACAATGCCCCTTCAATCTTAACAAACACAAGTTATCTTGGGGAGTCGGTTCAGGACAGGTTGAACCTCTCTTTTGAGCTCAATAAGACAGACAGGAAGAAATACACTATAAAAATCTCCCCTAAACTGGTTTATAGAAAAGGGTCAAGCGAGTCGTATAAAGATATTGCAACTTCCAGGGAGATGGCGGATTACAACAGTGCAAGCGGATTGCTTAACACCTCTACTGCAAAGGATTATTCTGAGTCTGATTACTTTAATTACGGCGCAAATGCCACTGTAGGACGTTCAAACTGGGGCAAGCAGAACAGGAGCCTTACCTTTACAGAATCGTTCAGCATAAATGGTGAGGACAAGCAGCGCAAGGAGTTTTCTGATATCATCTACAGCGGTTCAGCCGTTTCCAATACAAAGGACCTGTATTACAATACCAAATCTGAGGGGGTAAGTTATTCAACAACAATTTCCTACGTGGAGCCTGTTGGAAAGAACTGGAGAATCAGTACGGAGTTGGCCAGTTCGCTGCAGCAGAACAATATAACAACAGATGCATACAAATACACAGGAGGGGAACACTCTTTCATTGCAGGTTTTCCCGACAGAAACAAATATACCGTGTACGACGATTATTACTCTGCAGTCTCAGAAAACAGGTGTTTGACGAATGGTGGACAGTTGCTGGCACAATATTCCAAAGGTGCAACCAAAGTACAGTTTGGAGGAACTGCCATTGTGGTAAACAACGAAACCTTCAGCAAGACTTACGGAATTTCCCAAACCACCGGTAAAGGGGAGTGGCTGTGGAACTGGTCTCCTTTTTTGAGAGTTGGATTTTCAGGCAAGAAAGGTGCCATGTACAACATCAATTACACCGGTTATGTGGATAATGTTACCGGTAGCCAGTTGTCTCCTGTTCCCGACATTTCCAACCCTACATACATAACCTTTGGAAACATTTATCTGGAGCCTGCTGCAACACACCGTTTCAGCGTTTATACAAATTACAACAACAAGAAGAATTTCAGTTTCCTCAGTGCAGTATTCAGCGGTTCACGTTCAACCAATGGAGTGGTTTACGCAAACTGGTTTGATACAGAGGGTGTACAGTACAATATTCCGGTGAATTCAAAGAAAGGGGTAACCAATCTCACAGCATACTGCTACATGAATGCCATACCTTTAAATAAGGAGAGAACTTTCAGATTGAATCTAAATGCGCAGGCAAGCATGTCAAAAAGTTACTCTTACCAGAATGTGGCCCAAAGTGAAAGTGTTGATATGGACAACTTCGATTACGGCCAGTTTATGGAGAAGTTCTGGGGCAATGACAATGGAGACAAGTTCTATGGCGGGCAAAGCGGATTTAAAGAGAGTGCCACCACTTCCGGATCGCTGAGCTTGGGTGGAAACCTCTATTATGAAACAGATTTTATTGAGGTTTCATTTGGAGGACATGCAGATCACGGAATAAGGAAATATTCCCTTAACAAAAAAGCCAATATGAATACCTGGGATTACGAAATTGACGGAATGCTGGAGATAAAGACCAAAAACAACTTCAATATTCTCAACAAGTTTGATTACAGATGGTATGAAGGGTATTCAGAAGGTTACGGCAAATCCCACATGTTGTGGAACTTTGAACTGCATAAGAGCATAAAAGCGGTAACCCTCAGCCTCAAAGTGAATGATGTACTCAACCAGACAACCACATTCTCACGCATTAACAATGCAAACTATGTTGAGGACAGATATACCGGCATAATAGGAAGGAGATTCCTCCTTGGCGTTACCCTCAACTTTGGAAAGATGAATACAGCAAAGAACAGGGCCGCTACCCGAAGCATGCTCAGAATGATGTAAGAAAGAGGGTAGAAAAGAAGAAATGAACCTGCAGGTTCATTTCTTCCTGTTTTATATCTTTATATCAATATCTCTGTATGAACTCCTTCACCATTTCAAAGATTCTCTTGTAACTCTCGCTGGTAAAGTGCTCAAGATTGTCGGCAGGGGAGTGGTAGTATTTGTAGAATTCCCCTTTTGATTCAAAATACATTGCAGGTACGCCGGCTTTGGCAAAGTAGTAGTGGTCTGAATTGTCAACCAGTTCACCGCGGTGCGGGTTAGGGAAATAGCCGTGGGCTTTGTTTATCTCCATAAACAGTTCCAAACCCTTGTCTGCCTCCGGGCCGCCTTCATGGTAAAGCATGTCGGGAGTATCACCAATCATATCAAGGTTAATGAGATATTTGATATTCTCCAATGGGAACAGCGGATTCTCCACATAGTATCTCGAACCTAGCAGGTTGGCCTCTTCGCCGCCTACCCAAAGGAATACCATGTCAAGTTCAGGACGGTTCTCAGGTTGAGAATAGTACTGTGCCAATGTAAGGACTGCTGCGGTACCTGAAGCGTTGTCGTTTACGCCAAGGCATACATTGTCGCGTCCCATCATTCCAAGATGGTCGTAGTGGGCAATGAACATCCAGCAACTGTCCGAGTCTGATGTACCCTCAATTTTTGCAAATACATTCTGGGAAGTGTAATCCTCAATGAACTCGTTCTGGAATTTTACAGTTCCCTCTTTTGCATCTGCCGGGAACTCCGGTCCAACGCAAACTACCGGAAACGGGGTGGTGAAAAATGCGCGGGCCTTGAAGTAGTTGGGTTTCTTGCTGAATTTGAAAATCACACCGCCAATGTTCAGATCCTTGAGGTATTTGAAGTATCTGTCACCCTCTGAAGGAAGGGTGTGGAACTTGTCATAATCCAGTACTACAAATGAATTCTCTGCCTTCAGTGAACCCAAGTGGGCTGCAAATTTGTCGGGAGTATAAATGCCCTCCTCCAATGCATAAATTATTGGCATTGTACGGTCTGCTCCGGTGGAAAACTCCTTCACAACATAATCTTCAAATGCTTTGTACTCCTTGCCGTCAACTGCAAAGAACATATCCCCGCGGGTGGTGTTCAACGGGTAGTTGAACTGTTGGAAACAAGGTTTTACTGTAAAGTCAGATGTGCAGAATTCATTGAATTTCTCTACAATGTAATTGGCTGCACGCAGTTCGCCATCCTGGTACAGGCTTCGGCCGGCAAATTCGGGTGATGCCAAATCTGCAACTATCCCCTCAAATGCCTCCACGTGGTTGAAGTCTTTCTTTGAGCAGGAGAGCAGTGCCACAAAAGCAATGGTAATCAGAAGTGTTTTTTTCATAATGTCAAGTGTTTTTGCAAATGTACTGGTTTTTGGCTGTTTTTCCTTAAATTTGGAGGTGAGTAATATTGGAAAAGCAATAATGGGAAAGAGATTGTCATTGTCATTGGTTTTGCTGTTTATAGCGGTAAGTTGTTCTTGGGGGCAGGAACAATCTTTTGAATTTTATAAAAAGAGTATGGGAAAGTTGAACAGCTATAGGAGCTTTTCAGAGTTTGACGTTTTTTATACAGTAGGTTTTGGAGATTATCCGGCCGATAGGGGGGGAATTACTTTTTCATTGGGCAAGCAGATAAAGGATGAGTTTTCATGCGGCTTGCTGGCCGGTTTGGAGTGGTACGCCCAACATGATAAGGAGAGGTCTTTCATAGACAGCAATATGCTTGTACCTATTGGTATAAATGTGAAAAGATATTTTGTTTCCAATCCGAGACTGATTCCGCATATATCTTTGGATGCCGGTTATTCAATACCATCCCAAAACGGGGGTTTCTTTGTTATTCCGGCAGTTGGATTGGGCATAGGCAACTTCAAATTCCAGGTAGGATATTCTGTACAGAATTTTATGGACAGAACTGTTACCGGCAGCGAAAGGGGGGTATTGACAGCTGTTCAGATTAAAGCTGGAATATTCTTTTAAAAGCCCGTCCTTTAAGATTTCTGTATGAACTCCTTCATCATTTCAAAGATTCTCTTGTAGCTTTCGCTAGTAAAGTGCTAATGGATACACGAATGCAGAATATTACGTTATATGTAACCCTTGTTTCAGACAAGGCCATATCACGCCAGTTGGATGAGGCTAAGATGCTGATGACACCGGTTCTGGTGCCAAGGGGGATAAATGTTGTTTTTGCTGGAGATAATGAACAGGATGAGATTCAAGGAATAGAACATGTGGAATTGGAGTTTCATAATACAGACACTCTCATTTATGATATTATACTTGAATTGAGTGTCAGGTTCAATTACAGGTTGTATGATGTTATAGCAGTTGGTAATTCCGAAATATATCTCGAAGGTGAGAGAATTGCCTTTCTGGATAATGTCATTTATTTTGGATGTGAAGAGAAAATTTTACGGCTGAGAAAGAAGATAAAAGAGCTTGCTCCTTTTGACGAGGAGGGGGTTCAGATTCCTCTTCTGAGAAAGCAGTTGTCATTTTTGGAAATCATGTTTTTAAATTATGATTTCGTTAAAAGGTTAAAGGGACACTCTTCCAATCCCATCATTGATGAATCTGCTTATTCTAATTGTCTGTTGGCATATGAAACCTTTTTCAGTTGTAATCTGGAATATGAGGAGAGCATAGAAAAAGGAGAATCCTGTTTTGTAAAAGCATTGGAGGTGTGTTCTGCCATTGAAGATACAGTTGCAGAACTTCATATCCTTAAGTTTTATGCCGAGTTCCTGATATTGTGTGAGAAGTTTGATAAGGCGTGTACCCTTTTGGAAAGGTATTTCAGCTTATATGAAAATACAGATGTTCACACAAATCCTGTTATGGGTCACCATAAGGTGTGTAGCCTCAATTGTATGGCCTGTGCCAGATCTGCCCTTAAGGAGTATGACGTTTCTGTGGAATTTTTCCAACAGGCTGCAAGGGCTTCAGAAGAGTATTTTGGAAAGAATCATCCGGATACAATTCAATACTTGGATAAATGTTCAAATGTGTTGGAATTTCTTGCACGATTTTCAGATGCAATGGATGTGTGCGTGAAGATTCTGGAGATGACAGAAGTAAGGTATGGCAAAAATACTGTGCAGTATGCTGCAAGGCTTAACAATATAGGAGTTAATTACCTTAACAACGCGGAATATGGAGAGGCATTGAAGTATTTTAAAAAGTCGGTGAAATTTTTTGAGAATTTTCCAAATAATTACACTGATACACTTTGTGTCATCTACAGAAATATAAGTTGTTGCAATCTTGAATTGGGGCATATTGATGCTGCAAAAAAATATGCCTTAAAGTGTTGTAGTATTGCAGAAGGTAATTATGGTCAAGATTCTGAAGAAGTGGCTGAATGCTATAAGCTTATGGGCAGGTGCCATTATGCTGCAGATTGCTTGCATGAGGCTTTGGCGTGCTATTGGAAGGCTTTGCCGGTTCTGCTCCGCAAGTATGGAGATAAACACCGCTCACTGATGGTGGTATACAGCAATATGTCAAACTGTTATTTACAGTTGGCAAATTATGGAAAGGCTCATGAATGTCTGTTGAAAACCCTCAGCATTCAGAAGGAGCTTTATGGCGATATGCACGTTGAGTCAGCTACCACATACAATAAATTGGGAGTGTTGTGCAAAGAAACAGGTGATTTGCAAGGTGCTATAGAAAATTACAAAAAAGCACTTCAAATAAGAAGGGAGAATTTGCGGGAGTTTCATCCCGATATATCCAATGTCCTGACCAACATGGGAGAGTATTATTTAGTTGTAAATGATCTGGAAAATGCATATGAATGTTTTTACGAATCAATAGATATACTCATAAGGAATTTTGGACAGGCGTATGGTATGGTTAGAAATTTGTATGTAAAAATGGCTGTGGTATATCGCACAATGGACAAATTGGATGCGGCCATGGAATTGCTGCATAAAGCATACAAGTTTGCAGTGGAGGATGGAGGAGATTCCAATTATGAATTGTCCCATATCCTTTTTGAAATGTCAGAAATATGCAGAGCAGAGGGTGAATATGACCAGGCTCTTGAATATATGTTCAGAGTGCTGGAACTCGAGCAGAAACAATATGGAATATTCCATCCTAATGCAGCGGTGGCCCAGGCGGCAATCTCACTTATACTGCTGGAAAATGGGGTGAGTGACAAGGCCCTTTATTATTGTCTGATGGCAATGGATACATTCAGAAAAGCATACGGAGAGCAGCATACTGAAATGGCATTCTGTTATCACCTGTTAGGGAGCATATATGAAACCCGTGGTGATTATGGAATGTCCGTGGAAAACTATATGAAAGCTTTTATTATAAGGAAAAACATTCTTGGGGAGGATCATCCCAAAACTGTAAATTCCTATGAAGCCTATATACAAGCGCAGTATCTAAGAAATCCATTTTGGAGTTCAAATCAGTAAATGCAACCAATAATGTTTATGCATTTATTCCATGATGATTGTAGTGGGCAAAGGAAAGGTATCTTTTCTTAAATCTCCCAAAAATTTGTTTGTATTCTCCATCACATGCCTCAATCAGGGCGTCTGCAAACGCTTCAAGTGTGACTCCCTGTATTTTATCTTTTGCCTGTGGAAGCAATTGTGGGGATTGTCAAGAGGTTAAGCGCACTTACTGTTGCTATAGATGTATAAAAAAAGACCCTCTAGGAGGGCCTTTCATTTACTCACTCGCCTCATCCAGCAAGTACAGTATGGACTTGAATGTAATTCCGCTGTTGCGGCTCAGGCCAATCTCGCAGGTGCGGCTGGTGGCATAACCTTCTACGCAAGGGGAGGTTTTTGTTCCGTCAACAAGGGTGCCTTCTACCTGTGAGCGGAGCATCCTCAATCCGTGGGTGTTCAGCTGTGGGAAGGTGAAGCCCCTGTCGCCGGCAAAGCCGCAGCAGTTGCTGTCAATTACAGTTACCTCTTTGGCGCACAGTCTTGCCACATCAAACAGCATGTTGTCTACGCCAAGCTTTTTGGTTGAGCATACTGCAAATACCGCTACACGTTTGTCCAGTTTCTCTATTTTCAGTTTGTCGGCAAGGAATTTCAAGATGAATTCAGCCGGCTCGTACAATTTCAGTGCACCGCCGTCCATATTGTTGTGCATGGTGTAAAGGCAAGGGCTCATATCGCATAGAACAGGATATTTGCCGTTTTCTGATGCCTTGAGCAATGCTGCCTCAAGCTCGTCGGAAGCCTTTTTGCCTGCCTCCACATATCCTTTGCTGCTGAATGCCATTCCGCAGCAGAGTTTGTTCAGATTGTCGGGATAAATAACCTTGTATCCTGCTTTTAATAGCAGTTTCTCTGTAAGGCGGGTAATCTCCACTTCGCTGCTGTATGCCTTGCTTACTCCCATAGAACGGGTAATACAAGAAGGGAAGTATACCACTGTGCCTGCAGGCTTCACTTCAGGAGCCGGCTCCACGCTGGTGTAGTTGATTTTGTGGGCAGCCTTAGGGAAATGCTCGTTCCACATTGGAATTGCTCCGCAGGTAAGTTTGCGGGCGGCCATTGCCAATCCGCCAAACACCTTCTTGCCCATTGCCACACGCATTGCGTAGGTGATGTTCAATCCGGCGCGCATTCCTGCTGTAACCTTGTCCATATTTGAAGCAAGTTTAACTGCATTTGCCTCTGCTTTTGGCGAGTGCTCCGCATGGCGCAACTCCTTTATAAGTTTACCGGTATCCACTTTAACCGGACATTTTACTGCACAAAGGCTGTCTGTTGCGCAGGTCTCCATTCCCCAGTATTTGTACTGTTTCTGCATCTCGGCTGCAATGTGCGGAGCCTCTCCGGTAGCCTTGAGTCTCTCCATCTCGCGGAATGAGGCAACTCTCTGGCGTGGTGAAAGGGTAAGCCCCTCTGCAACGCATCCACCCTCACAGAAACCGCACTCCATACATTTGTTCACGCTTTCCTTAACATCTGGGCAAGGTTTGAGGTTTTTTATATGGGCCTGGTGGTCGTTGTTGAGTATAACACCAGGATTCAGAATTCCTTTAGGGTCAAATATCTGTTTTACCTCCTTCATCAGGGCATAAGCCTGCGCTCCCCACTCTTTCTCCACATAAGGGGCCATATTGCGGCCGGTACCGTGCTCAGCCTTCAATGAACCGTCATATTTGTTTACAACAAGGTCTGCAATGTCGTCCATGAACTTGCTGTATTTCTCCACCTCGCTCTCTGTACCAAAATCCTGGTTGAACATGAAGTGGAGGTTCCCCTCAAGGGCGTGACCAAAGATAACGGCATCTGCATAACCGTCCTCCTCAAAAATCTTTCTCAAATCCAGCACAGCATCTGCAAGCTGAGGTACAGGGAAACATATATCCTCAATAATTGCTGTAGTACCCGCCTTTCTCATACCTGCAACGGTAGGCAAAGTCTCTTTCCTTATCTTCCATAAAATTGCCTGCTCCTTGGCATCCTTTGTAAATGCGTATGGCAATTCAGTAGGGATATCCTTAATTGCAGCGGCAATCTGAGCACATTTTGCATCCACTGCAGCATCATCCTCACCTCTAACCTCCACAAGCAATCCTGCTGCTCCTCCCGACAATGTCTTTATATATTCAGGCACCCCAGCAGCATTCTCCACAGACCTGATACTTGCCCTGTCCATCATCTCCACTGCTGAAACCGGCTGCTGTTTTAGGATCTGTACAGCCTCGCAAGCCTCCTTTATGGTAGGGAAAATCATCAGTGCCAAACCTTTATGTCTGTGCTCAACCACTGTGTTGTAGGTGATTGACGATATGAACGCCAAAGTTCCCTCAGAACCAATGATAATATGCTTTAAAATATCAAAACCATCCTTGTAGTCTACAAATGCATTGAGACTGTAGCCGGTAGTGTTCTTTATCTTGTATTTGCGCTGTATCCTCTCCTTAAGGATCTGGTCTGCATCAATCCTGCGGGCAATATCCTCCAGCTGCTCCAGCATCTTGCCGTGGCTGGCTGCAAAAACTTTGCGCGAGGCCTCGCTTGCGGTATCAAGCTCTGTACCGTCTGCCAGGATAACCTTAATGTCGGCAATGGTCTTGTAGGAGTTCTCGCTGGTTCCGCAACACATTCCGCTGGCATTGTTTGCTGCAATACCACCAATCATTGCAGAATCAATTGATGCAGGATCCGGGCCAATCTTGCGGCCATATTTTACAAGATACCTGTTTGCCGCCCCTCCGCGGATACCCGGCTGAAGTTCAATCTTCATACCCTCATCCAGAATCCTGTACTCTTTGAATCCATGTGTGGCAATAACCAGCACAGAATCTGAAATTCCTTGTCCCGACAGTGAAGTGCCGGCAGCCCTGTAGGTTACAGCAATCCCCATCTCATGCGCAGTGCGCATGATGAGTTTTATCTCATCGGCACTCTGTGCCCTCACCACCAGTTTGGGGATAAGGCGGTAGAATGAAGCGTCAGTTCCAAATGCAAGGGTGCTCAATGCATCGTGCAAAAGTCTCTCTTTGGGTATTACTGTGTTGAGTTTGTTGTAAAACTCCCTGTATTTGCCGGTTATCATGGTTTGATATTATTTAAAATCTCTTTCAAGTCAATTTCATTGATCCCCTTTGCCACAACAATATTGTTGATTAAAAGGTATATTGCCGGAATATTTTCCAGATGGTATTCCGCATAGATGGGAGAGGAGTCCCCGTTTGAACCCCTGAGGTTCTCCCAATCGGCTCCAATCCCCTGTGTGTACTCTATCCACTCCCTGTATCCGCCGCCAAGGTTTATGGCAAGGAACTGTATGTCAAGTTTCTCCTTGAACTCATTGTACAGTTCTGCCATTTTGGGGGTTACCTGGGAACACATTCCGCAGTTTGGTCTGTAAAAATACAAAACTTTGAGTTCAGATGAAATATCATGGATGTTAATTGGAGATTTGTCCACCCTTTCCAGCTGAAGGTCGGCCGCTTTTTCTCCCAACTTGTTCTTGTTGAAGGCGTCAACGGTACGTTTCATCTTTTCAACATAGTTGCCGCTCCATTTGTCGGGAAGATTTACAATGTATTTTTCTGCCAGATATGCAGCCCCTTCCTGAAGGGTGTATTCTTCATCCACTGCCAGCCATTGGAACATTCCCCCCATAATGTCGCGGAAGGTATCTGTATCGTCCATAGACCTTTGCGCAATAAGGTCAATCACCCCAAAAACCTCCTCACGGTTCTCCTTAATTGGGCTGAATATTGATCCAAGGAACTGGTAAAGGGTGTTCCTCTCTTCATTTTTCTTTTCAAGGAGTTCCTTGAGGGCATCTGTGTCAAGGCCGCGCCCTATGATTCTCTTCTCTTTGTCCAAGAGGAACATCTGCGGGGTTTTTATTACGTTGTAAAGCATGTGGAACCCGCTGCTGAAATCCGGGTCATATACATTGTGCCAGAAGACGAACGGATTGTAGATGTGGAGGTTTTCATCAATATAACTTTTCCACTCGTTTTCGTTTGAATCTGCATATACGGCATAAACCGCCAGCACCCCGTCTTCATATCCGTTCACAAAATCCACAAGTTGGGGTGTCTGTACCTTGCAGCTTGAGCATCCGCTGGAATAGAAGTATACAATGGTGTATTCTGCAGCAATGGAATTGAGGGATATTTTTTCTCCCAGGGTATCCTGCAGTTCAAGCTGGGGAGCCTCCATACCAATGAGGGAATGCCTGTTGAACTCCACAAAGGTGCGGAGCAGAAACTTTCCCTCTTCGTTGGGCCAAGGGAGCCTGTCATTGAGGAACCACTCCTGTGCAATCTTTACTGCAATCCCTTCCTGTCCCATAAGTTTTGAGTTGTAGAAGAAATTGTAGGCAGTATATGCCAGAAAACTTCTGGTCTTCTCATTTTCTCCCCTAAGGATAAGGTTGTTCACTTTGGCCAGGATTGTGTCCGTGTGGTTGAACTGAAGTTCCTTCAGATATTCTTCCACCCTCTCTTTTGCAATCCCTGTATCAAGTTTTACGGTGTCTTGTGCCGGTGCAGACAGATTGTTCCTGCGCCCCAAGGCGCCGGCGTCTGTTGCAAGCAGTGTCAACAGGGCAATGAGTGGGAGAAGGATGGATTTTCTCATTTTGAAATTCCTGAGCGGTCTATGATTTTGTCAATGTCAACCCCTTTAGGGAGGAACTGTGCCGCATCACCGTTGTGGATGAGGATATCCCTTACAACTGTGGAGGAGATGAACGAGTACTCCTGGCATGCCGGAATGAAGACAGTGGAGATATCCGGTGCCATCTTCTTGTTGGCCTGGGCAATTACGCTCTCCATCTCAAAGTCTGTGGTGGTTCTGAGTCCCCTTATGATATGGTGTACCCCAAGGGTGTGGCAAAGGTCTATTGTAAGGCCGCTGTAAGTGCACACCTCCACATTTGGAAGGTGCGCTACAGCCTGCTGTATAATCTCCACTCTTGTTTCCGGGGTAAGGAACCCTTTTTTTGAACTGTTGTAGCCTACGGCCACAATTATTTTGTCAAACAACTGGAGTGCAGACTCCAGAACATCGTAGTGACCTACTGTAAAGGGATCAAATGATCCGGGAAATATTGCTGTACGCATCTGTGAAATTTTTCTTTTCACAAATGTAATCAATTTTCTACAGCTGTGGGTTCAATTTTCTTAAGAATGGCAATAATGTTTCCATCCTTGTCCTTTAGAGCCAGACTCTTGTCTGTGATGGTATATTGTGCTGTCTCATTTATGACATTCAGAAAAGCATTCTCAAATGCCATCTCAGGGCACATCATCCTTGTAGAACCCACATTTGTAAAGGTAAGGTTCTTCCCTTTTGCAGTATAGTCTCCAAAGAATCTGTTGCATCCTGTTTCTCCCGATATTTTCTTGTCGGCAAGAAATGCCAGATATGGGGAGTGCCCTTCAGGTACTGAAATCTCATTGCCGTTTGCACAGATGGTCTCCAATGCCCAGTTGCTCTCTACAGGAATCTCTTTTTTGGGTGCACACATGGCAAATATGCCCGATATCAGTGCAATAACTAAAAGTGTAATCATTTTTCTCATTTTTATAAACTCCAGTCTATTGGGGTTTTCCCAATGTTTTTAAGTATTTCATTGCATTTTGAGAAATGTTTGCATCCAAAAAACGCGCCACGCGCTAATGGAGATGGGTGGGCCGCCTCAAGAATATAGTGTTTTGTGCTGTCTATCAGCTCTTTTTTGCCCCTTGCAAAATTTCCCCATAGCATGAATACAATACCCTCGGAGTTGTCGGAAATGGTTTTTATTACAGCATCCGTAAATTCTGTCCATCCTATTTTGCTGTGCGATGCAGGCTCTGAGGCCCTTACTGTAAGCACGGCGTTGAGGAGGAATACTCCCTGCTTTGCCCAGTTCTCAAGGTTGCCGTTCTTGTTTATCTTTATGCCAAGGTCGCTCTCTATCTCCTTGTAGATGTTTTTCAGCGATGGCGGTGCAGGTATCCCGTCGGGAACAGAGAAGGAGAGTCCGTGGGCCTGGTTGGGGCCGTGATAAGGGTCCTGGCCAAGTATTACAACTTTCACCTTGCTCAGCGGTGTGAGTTCAAATGCGTTGAAGATGAGGCTGCCTGGAGGGTAAATTGTCTTTCCTGCACCCTTTTCTGCATGAAGGAAGGCGGCAAGGTTTCTGAAATACTCCTTGCCGAACTCTCCCTGCAGCTTCTCTTTCCATTCCTGCTGAATCTTTACGTCCATCTCTAGAAAATGAATTTTATAACATCTTCCATTGTTTTCACATAGTGGAATTCAAGGCCATTCACATAAATCTCCTTTATGTCTTTAATGTCCTTCTCATTCTCCTGTGAAAGGATGATTGTATTGATACCGGCTCTCTTGGCAGCCAGAATTTTCTCCTTAATTCCCCCTACAGGAAGCACCTTGCCTCTCAAGGTCATCTCTCCTGTCATTGCAATTGCCTGTTTTACAGGTTGTCCCTTAAAGGCAGAAGCCATTGAGCTCACCATTGTAATGCCGGCAGAAGGGCCATCTTTTGGAATTGCACCCTCCGGAACGTGGATATGTACATCTTTGTTCTGGATATCCTCCGCTTTAAGTCCAAGCAGTTGCGGATGTGCCTTTATATACTGGTATGCAATCATGGCAGACTCCTTCATAACGTCTCCAAGGTTACCGGTGGTGGTAAGCACCCCTTTACCTTCGCTCAAACTTGTCTCAACAAACAGAATCTCGCCGCCCATCTCGGTCCATGCAAGGCCGGTAACCACACCTGCCCCCTCGTTCCCTTTTTGCATATCATGGCTGTTGGTAGGGAGGCCAAGGATCTCCTGTACAAGTTTTGCATCAATGCTTGCAGGAAGTTCCTCTTCAAGGGCAATCCTCTTGGCAACGTTTCTGGCAATTTTGGCAATCTGCTTGTCGAGGCTCCTTACGCCCGATTCCCTTGTATATTTGTCAATGATGGTTTCAATGCCGCCTTTGTTTATTTTCAGTTGCGCAGCCTTAAGACCATGAGCCTCACGCTGTTTAGGGATAAGGTAATCCTTGGCAATGTGGTATTTCTCCTCTGCAAGGTATCCGCTTACTGGTATCATCTCCATCCTGTCTTTCAGTGCAGGGTGGATGGTGCTTATGTTGTTTGCAGTTGTTATGAACAGTACCTTTGAAAGGTCGTAGTCCATATCAAGGTAGTTGTCGTGGAAGGTGGTGTTCTGCTCCGGATCCAGTGCCTCAAGCAATGCAGAAGCAGGGTCCCCCTTATAATCTGAACTTATCTTGTCAATCTCGTCCAGTACAATTACAGGGTTTGATGAACCTGTCTTTGCAATGGTCTGCATTATCCTTCCTGCCATTGCCCCAATGTATGTCTTGCGGTGACCCCTGATTTCTGCCTCGTCGTGAAGACCGCCAAGGGCAATCCTGCCGTATTTCCTTCCAAGGGCCTTTGCAATTGATTTGCCCAATGAGGTTTTTCCTACACCCGGAGGGCCGTACAGGCAAAGGATAGGGGACTTCATGTCTCCTTTCAGCTTCAGTACAGCAAGGTACTCAATAATCCTTTCCTTCACGCTCTCAAGTCCAAAGTGGTCTTTGTCAAGCACTTTCTGCGCATGTTTCATATCCAGGTTATCCTGGGTCACATGGTTCCATGGAAGATCCAGGATAAACTCAAGGTAGTTGAGCTGTACATTGTACTCAGGAGAAGTGGTATTGGTCCTCTCAAGGCGTGCAAGTTCTTTCTCAAATGTCTTTGCAACCCACTCAGGCCACTCTTTCTTCTTAGCCTTCTGGCGCATCTCGGCAGCATCCTTGCCGTTGCCGTCCATGCCAAGCTCCTCCTGGATGGTTTTCAACTGGTTGTTGAGGTAGTATTCCCTCTGCTGCTGGTCTATCTCAGTTTTTACCTTCTGCTGGATGTCATCCTTGATTTTGAGAATCTCCACCTGCTTGTTCAGTGCTCCAAGGAGTTTGTAGCCTCTGGTGATTATATCATCTGCCTGCAAGATGTCAAGTTTGTCGGGAGTAAGGTCATTGTCGAGATTTGTGGAAATCATGTTCACAAGGAACTTGATGTCGCCAATCCCCTTTATTGCCATTGCAGTCTCCTGCGGCATGTGTGGGGTCATCTTTATGACATACAGTGCAGCGTCCTTGATTGAACTCATAAGGGGCTCCACAACATTCTGTGTGTCATTCAGCAAATCTTCCCTATATGTAACTGTACCAATGAGATAAGGCTCCTCGGCTATAATGCTGTCGAGCGAGAATCTCTTTATTCCCTGCAGGATTACAGTGTAGGCTCCGTCGGGCATTTCCAGTACCCTTACAATCCTCGCACAGGTTCCTATATGGAAAAGGTCATCCTTTACAGGCTCCTCAACCACAGCATCTTTCTGGGTTACTGTACCTATTATGTTTGAAGATTTGTGCAGTGCCTTTACAAGTCTCAAGGATTTTTCCCTTCCCACTGTTATAGGAAGGATTGCTCCAGGAAACAGCACGGCATCCCTCAGTGCCAGGATTGGCAGTGTGTTTGGCATATCAACGTCATCCATATTGGCATTCCCGTTGATATCAAGTACGGGAATGATATTGATCTCTCCGCTATCCATCTGATTTATTGAAAATTTTGGAATCTTCATGTTGTGTATATTGTAAATATGTCAAAATGTCAGTTTTCAATCCCCCTAATTTGTACAATTAAGGGAGTCTTATATATGGTCAATATATATGCCAAACTTCAGATAACCGCAAAAATGCCCTCCAAACTGAAAAAAAATGACATTTGTCATTGCAAATCAGAAAAAATACCCTACTTTTGTTGTCCCAAAAAATAACTAACATTAAAATATTATAAAATATTATGACTAAAGCAGATATCGTTAACGAGGTTGCTAAAGCAACAGGTATTGAGAAGATAGCAGTGCAGAACGTAATTGAGTCTTTTATGGAGAGCGTTAAAGATTCATTGGCACAGGACAATAATGTGTATTTGCGTGGTTTTGGTAGCTTTATTGTAAAGAAACGTGCTAAAAAAACAGCAAGAAATATTTCTAAGAATACTACTTTGATCATCCCTGAGCACAATATCCCTTCATTCAAACCTGCAAAGGTTTTCATGAACAAGGTTAAGGGTTCATCAAAATAATATGGTTGTTGCAAGGACAAATTAATTAACAAATATTTTTAAACAATACGATTATGCCAAGCGGAAAGAAAAGAAAGAGACATAAGATGGCTACTCACAAACGTAAAAAACGTCTTCGTAAGAACAGACATAAGAAGCGTAAATAGTTTGTAGGCATTTGGTCTGGAGATTAACTGGGAGAGTGGCCATAGTCACTCTCCTAATTTTTTAATGAAGTGATGGAGAAGGATCTAATTATTGATGTCAGTCCGGCGGAGATATCAATTGCTCTTCTGGACAATCACAGGTTGGTGGAACTGAACAAGGAACAGAACAACGGATCCTATTCTGTGGGCGATGTGTATTTGGGCAAGGTGAAAAAAATAATGCCTGCCCTCAACGCCGCATTTGTAGACATAGGTGATGACAAGGATGCGTTCATCCATTATCTGGATCTTGGATTCAATTTCAGAGCCTTTGACTGTTTTACCAAACAGATTAATCCCAACAGGGATTTGAGAACCTTCTACTCCAACATTAAAATTGGAAGTATCCTCGAGAAAGAGGGTAAGATAGGGGATGTTCTACAGCCCGGACAGCCAATCATTGTTCAGATAGTTAAAGAACCTATCTCTACAAAGGGCTCAAGGCTAACTGCAGAAATATCCATAGCGGGGAGAAACGTAGTTTTGCTCCCTTTTGCAGATAAGGTAAGTGTATCGCAGAAGATTTCCTCCAAGGAGGAAAAGCGTAGACTGGAGCGTCTGGTATACAGCATTTTGCCAAGAAATTACGGCATTATCATAAGAACCGCTGCCGAGGGCAAGAAAGCGGCCGTTCTGGATGCCGAGATAAAGATGCTGATCAGAAAATGGGAAGAGTGCTGGACAAAACTCATTAACTGCAAGCCTCCACAACTGTTGTTTACGGAGAACAGCAGAACCACAACAATCCTGAGGGATCTGCTGAACGATTCTTTCTCCAATATCTATGTAAACGACGAGGGGGTTTATGAAGAGGTGAAGGATTATATCTCTACAATCTCACCTGAGCAGGAGAAAATAGTGAAACTTTATAAAGGTGACACACCCATTTTTGACCAGTTTGATGTAACCAGACAGATTAAAGGGGCCTTTGGCAGGGTTGTTCCGCTCAAACAGGGTGCGTATATTGTAATTGAGCATACAGAAGCACTCCATGTTGTAGACGTGAACAGCGGAATCAGAGCCAAGCAGGGTGTAGACCAGGAACAGAATACGTTGGAGGTTAACCTTCATGCGGCAGAGGAGATTGCAAGGCAGTTGCGCCTGAGGGATATGGGAGGAATAATCATTGTTGACTTCATTGATATGGAGAGCAATGAGAACAAGCAGAAACTCCACAAATACATGCAGGAGCTGCTTTCAACCGACAGGGCAAAACACAATGTGCTCCCTCTTACTAAGTTTGGCCTTATGCAGATAACAAGGCAGAGAGTAAGACCCGCTACTGAAATTAACGTTAACGAGAAGTGCCCGATGTGTAAGGGAACCGGTGAAATTGCATCAAGCATTCTGATTGATGAAACACTGGAGAGACAATTGGCCTACTACGTTAAAGAGAGAAATATCAACTCCTTTATCTTACAGGTAAATCCAATTTTGGGAGCCTACCTTACAAAAGGATGGTTTACCAGTATAAGAAGAAGATGGTGCAGAAAATACGGCTGCAGCATTAAGGTAAGAGAAAATACTGAATATACCCTTTTGCAGGCGGAATGGTTCCATACCAATGGAGATAGAATAGATGAGTAAAGAAGGAGGTGACTAATAAGTGATTTAGTCACCTCCTTTCGTGTTTATATGGATATGACGACAGTGGCAGTAGGGTAAGTTTGGCTTGGTTCCGTCGGAACGAGTTCCGACTTCATCCCTCCCACGACTTCGTCGCGGG
>JAGBTG010000048.1 GCA_017631435.1 Bacteroidales bacterium
AATGTCTAACACCTTATTTAATTGTCTGAAATGTAAGATGATATGCTTTCAAATAGTTAGATAAATCAATAATGTTTTATGTTGGCTTAAAACAATGATACTGTAATTTTGCGTAAACGTAAAACATTTATGCTATGATAACCAAATATTTTAAAACAACAGTATTTACGATAGTTTGTACTATACTTCCAATTTTGTCATTGGCAGATGAAAAAGAAATGCCTGATAATTATAAACCTATCAATGTGAGTGCAGAAACGCCCACTAATCCTCATAGAAGTTTGACACTTCAAATAGATGCTTACTATTGTTGTAAAACAATAAATGTTGAAACAGATTCTCCTGAGGGGATTTCTTCCATTCAGATAATGAATGTAAATAAGGGAATGATTAAAACGGAGTATCTGCAGCCTGGGGATAAGGATGCAGCAATTGATATTAGGGAGATGGGGCTTGGCAATTATATCATCTGTATAACAATTGGCAATAAGGTTTATACAGGTAATCTTGAACTTTATTGATTTCTCAATAAGGACATATGAAAGTTGTTGTAGAGTTTTCTGAATTTATAAAAATAACAATTAGTTAACTTCCAAATTAATAGTATTCAGGTATAGCTGCCAACACTTGCATATGTCCTTTCTTATACAATGGTCTATTTTAACCTCTAAAGATTAACGCAATGAAAAAAACTGTTTTGCTTTTTACATTAGTTTCGATTCTAATGTTTGTTTCTTGTACATCCCACTATGAGGAAGAAATTAATGAGGTAATGGAACAGCAGAGTGTTCCACTTACACGAGCTTCTGACTCTTTGCAGGATGATGGTGACTACAATGTTGATTCCAGACTCCTGGCGAAATATCTTAGATTGTCGGGGAAGAGTATGCGACAGCACAGTGTTATACCATTGGTTGAGGATGGGGATACTTTGGCTTATTGCATTCAGTATGAAGATGGTTGGGATATCATTTCTGGTGATAAAAGGTGTGCTCCGGTGATGATTACATCCGATAGTGGCATCTGCAATATTCATGATTATGACATACAAGGGCTTCTTGATTACATTAAGGATATCAAACACAGCAATACTGGAGAGGTGATATCTACTTGGGGATTTTTATCCAATGAAAAGGGCAGTGATAGTACAACACCAATAACAAGAGCTGGAGGCTCTCCGGAGTCTTTTACTGTAGGTATGTGGAGGGCCATTGATACAGTACTGGTAGATGAAGTTACGCAAATACCGCACATTATACAGGCGTTCTGGTCCCAAAGTTCGCCATGGAATATGTTTACTCCGAATATCAACGAGCAAAAGTCATCAGTAGGGTGTTCGGTTGTTGCTGCAGGACAGATTATTCATCATTTTAGGAAAAATAATGCAATGGGAGTTGTATTTCCAGTTTATGCGGAAGCAGGTAATGGTAGTTCATTTTATGCTGAAGATAATATGAATGCATTGAGATGGTCTACTATGGCTTTGAGTATGATGGATGAAAATTATGACCAGACAGCCTTGATGTTGGGATATTTAGGGCAGGAGATAATGGATGTTGTCTACGGAATTGGATCAACGGGGATATCTGTTGGAGGTGTAGAAGATGCATTTGTCTGGGGGCAATTGGATTACGATGAATATAATGGATATGATTGGGATGCTATCCATTATAGTTTGCTTGAAGGGTCTCCGGTGTGTGTATATACAAAAATGAAGATTGAGCCAAATACCAACAAGCACGTGTATATAATTGACAGATACCGTAAGGAAGAAACATATTATGCCATAAACTGCTGGTGGGACCCCGATTATGTTGTAAGTGAAGAGGAATACTATTCTCATGATCCGGAACGTTTTATAGAAACCGCAAGCGGTGACAAGGAGAAAGAATTTGTGCAATCAAGAATAGTGTATACCTATTGGGGTATGAATTGGGGATATGCGAATCCCAGTTACGACAGCAGGTTTTATATGTCGAGAAGTTATAACCAGGGAGGACGCGATGAGGCTGGAATCATACCATCCAGTGATCATATAAATGCCACATTCTGGGACACTCCTATTGGAAAAACAGGCGATGTTCAGAAAATTTTTTATAACTTTGAGAACAAGTTGAATTAAAAAGTTCAGAAATATGAGAAAGATTGTACTTGCAGTGGTGTTATGTTGCCTGTTCTCATTACAAGTTCCCGCACAGGAGAAAAGGGAGAGCCGGTTTGGATTTGAATATGGATTTGAAATGATAGACCCTGGAGTTAGTGATTTGAAACACTCTCATCATTATGTAAACACAAATAAGTATATTTATATAAAGGATTTTAACTGTCATAGGGCATCAATTCTGTATAAGCAGCCGATATATAGGGGAATTTATGTAGAACCTCAGTTGTCCTATTATTATATGGAGTATTGCCATGAGTATGATATTAGTGTCAACCCTGATTATGAGGGATCTAGGGAATATAGTGCTGCACTGATTTCAGATTTGGTAGAGCAAGGCATAGGCGCATCTTTGCATATAGGGTACAATTTCAGGATCTACAATAAATGGAGTATAGATATGTTTGTGGCACCGGATTACAGGTATGCAATAAAAAGCCAAGGCGCAGGAGATTATGATTTTCTTGAAGTTGACAAGGATTTTGGCGTGGCAGTTTATGACCCTGGGTACCTTATCCTTAAAGGGGGCGTGGGTATAAACTATGGCGCATTGTCGCTCAATTTCAGCTACGGCAAATATGTCTCTGACAGGTTCAATATTAACAAGGATGCCATGAGGCCGGAGGTTATTACCTTGGCTTTGGGATTCAAGTTCTGATTCAACTGCCCTGGCGCCACGGCTCAGTTCAGGCACTGCGTCCCCAAACCATACGATGTGTGGGCGGAACTGCCATCCGTCTATGGAGGCTACATCCTCTACATTGTAGTTGTCCCATGATCCGTTTCCGCCGCGGAAGGTCTGTATGCCGCTCTCTGCGTGTCCAAAAGTTAGAAAAAAACACTAAATTTGAAGCATAATTCAAATTTACATTCAATATGGGAAAGATTACTAAAAATTGTGCCGCATTTGTTGCAGCGTTGTTGTTTTCTGCAACTTTGTTTGCGCAGGATTTCTCGTTTGCATATATGACAGATGTGCATATATCTGTAGGAGGGCAGACAGTGGAGGATGCCAGGAAATGTATGGCAGACATCAACAGGCAGAAAGGGCTTTCGTTTGCAATTTTTGCAGGTGACATTACAGAGTTCGGTTCTGATGAGGAGATAAGGCTTGCCAAAGAGATCTTTGATGAGCTTACAATACCTTACTATATAGTTGCCGGCAATCATGATGCCAAATGGTCTGAGAGCGGTTGCAATACCTTCCTTGAGGTGTTCGGCTATGAGATGTTCGATTTTGAGAAGGAGGGTATCCGTTTCATCGGATGCAACAGCGGCCCCAACATGAGAATGGCTCCGGCCCTTGTTCCAAGGGAGACAATAGTATGGCTCGATTCACTTTCAACTGTAATTGACCCTGCGCAGCCGTTGATTTTCATCAACCACTATCCAATGGATACATCTGTACTCAACTATACACAGGTACTTGACTGCCTTAAAAAGATGAACACCCAGCTCATGATGTGCGGCCACTGGCACCAGGACAGGGCTATGGACTTTGAGGGGATACCCGGCATGATCGGACGCTCAACCCAAAAAGTTGGCAAGAGAGGTCCCGGTTACAATATTGTAACTGTTAAAGGCTCAACAATAACCTTCAGGGAGAGGGTTGCCGAGCCTCAGATTACAGACAAGCCTTGGTTCACCCTAAGGATGAGCAACGGTATGCCTGCACCAAGCAATATAAAATATCCACGTCAGGATTTCTCTTCCAACAGGGCATATCCTAATGTGAAGGAGGTTTGGCGCAGGGCAGACAATACAGATATCGGTGCTGCTGCGGTTCAGAGCGGCAAATATGTGGTTTACGCAAATACGTCGGGAACAGTATACGCATTGGATGCTGCAACAGGCAAGGAGTTGTGGAAATATGCTACAGGGGGAAAGATTTTCTCAACCCCTGCTGTTTATGGCAAAGGGGACGCCGCTTCTGTGATCATTGGTTCTTGCGACAAAAATATCTACTCATTGGACATAAGGAGCGGAAAGGTTAACTGGAAATATGAGTGCGGCAAATCTGTACTTGGTTCTCCAACAATCTACGGCGGCAAGGTTTACATTGGCGCTTCAGACAACACCTTCAGGGCACTCAATGCAAAGACCGGAAAACTTGTATGGGAGAACAGGGAGATTAAAGGATTCATTGAGGCCAAACCTTTTGTGGACAAGCAGCAGGTGGTAATTGGAGACTGGGCAAACACCCTATACTCATTCAACCCTGCCAATGGCAAGCTCCAGTGGAAATGGGAGAAGAAGGGGAGCAGAATGCTTTCCCCTGCAGCTGTATGGCCAATCAAGGCAAACAGCAACATCATTTTTGCAACTCCAGAGAGGGTAACCTATGGTTTGGATGCAAGAACAGGAAAGCAGTTGTGGAGAGTTTACGGCGGAAGGGAATCTGTTGGCCTTTCTCCCGACAGCAAGAACTATTATGTAAAGGTAATGAAAGACTCTGTCTTCATGTTTGCAACCTCCCTTGCACCGGGAGCAGATAAACCTGTAAAAGTATGGGGAGCAAACGCTGAGTTCGGCTACGAGATAGCTCCAACCCCAATCACCTCTGTACCGCAGGGTGGAAAAGAGAATAAAGGTCTTGTATTTATCCCTACAGACAAAGGCAATATAGTGGCGTTGAACCATGCGGACGGATCAATTGCATGGAAACACAAAGTATCCTTTGCTCTTATCAACTATATCCAGCCGCTTGCCGGCAACAGACTGCTTGTAAGCACTATGGATGGAATTGTTACGGTGCTGGAGTATTAAGTATTGAGGTGTAATTTAAAAGCATAAGGACATGAAGAAGTTTTTGATATTTATAGTTGCTGCTATTGTAATGGCAAACTTTACGGCATGTGAAAAAGATAAAGATGGCGATTTGCCCAATACTCTGGAGATAGGTGGCAAAACCTATACCATTGGAGCTGCGTGCTGCTTTTCATATGAAATTCAGGGCATAAACAAATATAATCTGTTCTTTACAAACACTTTGGTATGGAACAAAAATGGAGACTGGTCATCGTCTGCCAATACATTTGCCAATGGATTTGAGGTAAATCTGCATTATTTGTATGCCAATGGCTCATCTTTGGACGAATTGCCGGATGGAAAATACACATTTGGCAAAGAGTATGAAGGATTCAGACACTCCGGAGACTCGGACTATATGTTTTACGATAAATGGGGAACGCCTGGCCGCTGGATTGATATGGGACAAAATTATGTACAGAAGAGCAAACTTGTAATTGACGTAAAACATATCAATGGCAATATCTATGAGATAGAGTTCACAGGAGCTGTTGATTACGACGGCAATACGGTAAATGGCCGCTATAAAGGTGCTGTTGACTTTTTCAGACCAAGATAATTACGGACAATCATCTGGTGATAAATTGCATGATTTTCAAAAGTTTTTTTGTGTAATGGATAAAAAGTGTTACTTTTGTGGTCCGTAAAATATTAAAAGATAGCTAAGCTACTGAATAAGAGTTAATTAATGATTAACCGCTTACTGTCATAACCCAAAAAAACAAATTAAAATGTACGCAATCGTAGACATTGCAGGACAACAGTTTAAAGTTGAGGCTGGTAAAAAAATTTATGTACACCGCCTACAGGATGAGGTAGGTGCCTCAATCTCTTTCGAAAAAGTATTGTTAACCGACAACGAGGGTGTTGTTAAAGTTGGCGCTCCTTACGTTGATGGCGCAGTTGTTAAAGCAACTGTTCTTGACCACGTAAAAGGCAACAAGGTGCTAGTGTTCAAAAAGAAACGTCGTAAAGGCTATCAGAAAATGAACGGTCACCGCCAGTGTTTGACACAAATCCAAATTGAATCAATTGCTTAATTTTTAAAATTTAGAAGTTTA
>JAGBTG010000049.1 GCA_017631435.1 Bacteroidales bacterium
AATGGTTTTGAATATCTCTGGGAAGATGATATGTCATCAAAGACAAAAAATATTGTCGATTCATTCGAAAATCCTGAAGATATAAATTCCGCTCCTGAGACTGCTCCGTCAAAAAGATTGCTGGCAATCAATCAGAAATACGATAAAGTCCTGGAAGGAAACGTGATTGCACTAGAAGTCGGAATCAATGAAATGCTTGCCAAATGTCCGCGATTCGCCGACTGGGTAAGTCGCTTGATTACGGCTTGTTCTGAATAGCGGTTTAACAAATGTTTAACAAGTAAAACAAAAACGCCATCCTAGCTATCTAGAATGGCGTTTTGTGTGATTCGGTTGGGATTATAAAAGTCCTGCCTCCTCAAATACCTGCCTGATTGAAGGGTAGGTCTCTTTCAGCAGTTCTGGAAGTTCTGTGGCCGGTACCCATCTGCACTGCTGGATTCCCTCTTCAACCTGTGGCACAACAACGGAGCAGTCTCCGGAGTATTTCATATTGTACCAGTAGGTGTGTTTGAGCATGTGCAGCCCGTGCATGCGGTAGGTGTGGTGGGTGATGCACAGCAGCTCTCCTTGCTCAAGGTTGCTTATGCCGCACTCTTCCTCAACTTCGCGCAATGCGGTAAGGGCAATATCCTCCCCCTCTTCCTGTTTCCCTTTTGGAAGGTCCCACAGTCCGTTGCGGTGGATGAGAAGATACTCTCCGGCACTGTTCTGTACAAGGCCCCCGCCGGCGTTGATGTGGGTGAGGTTGGTACATAGGGCATTGAGGGTGTTTTGCAGTTCGCTGTCGGGAACAGGAATGTACAGCATTTTCAGGTTTTCTGCCTTTTCAAATAAACCTGGAAGCTCCTCAAGTGTTTTAGTATCTGCATGGTGCAGTACTGTGGCATTGGGATTGCATGATATTGTTTCTGAAATGTTACAAATACGTAAAATTCTATTGTTAAAGTAGATGCTGTACATAAAAAGTCAAATGAATTTTTTATCTTTGCATACAAAGATACAGATGAATTATGGAATCTATAGAAAAAATTGTTGCTAAACAGCTGTTGGATATCAAGGCTGTTAAATTGAATCCTGAAAATCCTTTTACATGGGCTTCCGGATGGAAGTCTCCAATCTATTGTGATAACAGAAAAGTTTTGTCTTACCCTGCAGCACGTAAAGTTGTTTACGAGGCATTTGTGGAGATTATAAAGAAAAACTTCAAGGATGTTGAGGTGATTGCCGGTGTTGCTACAGGTGCAATTGCTTACGGTATGATGGTGGCAGAGGTTCTTGGCCTTCCGTTTGTTTATGTAAGACCAAAACCGAAGGATCATGGTACAGGTGCACAGGTTGAGGGTGACCTTCCTCCTAAAGCAAGAGTTGTAGTTGTAGAGGACCTTATCTCTACCGGCGGAAGCAGCCTTGCGGCAGTTGATGCTTTGCATAAGGCAGATGCAAATGTGCTTGGTATGGTTGCCATCTTCTCTTACAACTTCATCAAATCTAGAAGAGCGTTTGAGAATGCAAATGTAGAGTTGCATACTTTGAGCCATTATGAGGCACTTTTGGAGAAGGCAGTTGAGGAGAACTACATCAAGGCAGAGGATCTTAATGTTTTGAAAGAGTGGAGAATCAATCCTGAAATCTGGGGTAAATAGTAATGGGATTCACACAAGTTAAAGGGAAGGTTGTTACAGTGGAGCAACCTTCCTATGTATTATATACAGCCTTTTCAGATATGAGGAACTTTGTTGCTGCCCTTCCTCCCGACAAAAAAGAGAGTGTGGTTGCAACCGAGGATACCATTGAGGGAGAGGTACAGGGGTTTAAGATGGGATTGAAGATTTCCCACAAGACTCCGTTCTCGTCGCTTATGTTCCAGAGCTTTGGTCAGGCACCATTTGAGTTTGCAATTACTGTATTTTTTGATGCGATTGACTCATACAGGACAGCTTTTCATCTTGAGCTGAATGCAGATCTTCCAATGATGGTGAAGATGATGCTCGGCAGCAAACTGCAGGCTGGAATTGACCAGATGACCGAGCAGTTGGGTATGGTGCTCAGCGGCAAGATTGACCCTTCAAAAATTGATCCTGAGGCCTTTGCCGAGGAGATGAAGAAACGTTACAGTTAAATTGATGAATATTAGGAACTGGTTCTTTGCACTTGTTGTACTTTGTGCGGGCGCTGCCGGTTGCGGCAAAAAGGAATTTGCGGCAGTTAAGGTAAACGCAATAGTACCTCACCCTGCAAGTGTGGAAATTATGGATAATGGGGCATTCCTGTTGGACAGGAGTGCCGCTGTTGTTTATGAGGGTGAAGGGGCGGAGAATTCCGCCGCATTCCTGCAGGAGTACCTCCAGAAGCATTATGGTTTGTCGTTGCGCACCTGGGGACGCAGGAAGATACTCCTTAAGGTTGCCCAGGATACCTCTGCAGTGGAAGGGGCATATTCGTTGGAGGTTCTTCCCGATAAAATAAAGATTACCGGCAAGAACCCTGCCGGACTTTTCTATGGAGTACAGACATTGATACAGTTGCTGCCTGTGGAGGATACTGCAGGGATGATGCTTGTACCTTCTGTGAAGATTGAGGATGCTCCGGCGTTTAGCTACAGGGGTATGCATCTTGATGTGGCAAGACATTTCATGCCGGTGGAGTTTGTGAAAAAGTATATAGACTATCTTGCGCTGCATAAACTCAACTATTTCCACTGGCACCTTACAGATGACCAGGGGTGGAGGATTGAGAGCCCCAAGCATCCCCGCCTGAATGAGGTGGGTTCATACAGGGACGGAACCATCATTGGCCTTTATCCTGGTACCGGGGTGGATTCAACCAGATACGGTGGATACTACACTGTGGAGCAGATGAAGGAGATTGTGGATTATGCTTCCCAGCGGTACATTACCATTGTTCCGGAGATTGATCTTCCGGGGCATTGTATGGCGGCACTGGCAACTTATCCCCATTTGGGAACGGAGTCCAATGCAGATGTAAAACCGGCAATTACCTGGGGCATCTACAACAAGTTGAACAATGTGCTGGCTCCAAGTGAGGAGGCATTTGCATTCCTTGAGGATGTATTTGGGGAGCTTATGGACATTTTCCCCGGAGAGTATATCCATATTGGTATGGATGAGTGCTGTCACAGGTGGTGGAAGGAATCTCCAAAGACGCAGGCATTCATTAAGGAGCATGGGTTGGGTGATGAGAAGGGGTTGCAGAAGTATTTTGCCCAGAGGGTTTCAGCTATGGTGAGGGCCCGCGGGAGGGTTGCTGTAGGCTGGGACGAGATGGTAGACAACGGCCTTGAGGAGGGGGTAGCCCTTACCGTATGGCGCGGTGGCAACCGCTGGGTTCCTGCAGCACAGGCGGGGCACAAGATAATCATGACCCCTAACGCAAAAAGTTATCTCAACTACAAGCAGAGACCCGATGAGAAACGTCTGGCACACATGTTCAGACTTGTGGCACTTGATACAGTGTATAAATTTGATCCTACTCCCGATACCCTTTCTGCTGCGGTGCTGGAGAATGTAATTGGAGGCCAGGGATGTTTGTGGACAGAGTATTTCCCAACTCCCCAGGCTGTTGAATATGCCATTTTCCCACGTCTGTCAGCCATTTCTGAGGTATATTGGACTCGTGAGGATCTTAAGGATTATGACAGGTTCCTTGAGGGGATGCCTGTGCAGTTTGCCCGCTATGCCCTTTGGGGTGTGGAGGAGCCTTGCAGATATATTTTTGAATCTGCAGATTTGCGTGGCCCTGAAGTTAAGGTGGCACGTACTGCAGAAGACGGTGATTAAATTTTACGTTTATGGAATTGCCATTGGAATTTAGGGAATATGCGGCAGCGGCACTCGGAGATGAGATTGCCGGGGAACTGTGTGCAAATATAGAGAGCCACGAAGAACTCACTTCAGTGAGGATCAACCCGTTCAAGGGGGGATCTCTTGGGGGGGATGAACCTGTTCAGTGGAGCGCGCTTGGCCATTACCTTTCAAGCAGGCCGGTCTTTACGTTGGATCCCCTGTTCCATGCGGGGGGATACTATGTACAGGAGGCCAGCAGCATGTATATGGAACTTGTAAAGGATGCCATAGAAAAGGATTATGGCAGCAGAGACGATGCCCAGGAAGGCGGTTTCTTTGCGCAGAAACTGGCAGCGCTTGACTTGTGTGCGGCACCTGGCGGCAAATCTACCCATCTGGCTTCGCTCTTGGGATCAGACTCTTTGCTGGTATCCAACGAGGTTATAAAAAGCAGGGCTGTAATCCTTGCAGACAACATAGCCAAATGGGGCAGGGAGAATGTGGTGGTTACCAATAACGATCCGGCCGATTTTGGGGCGTTTGAAGAGCTTTTTGACCTTGTGGTGGTAGATGCACCATGCTCTGGCGAGGGCCTCTTCAGAAAGGACCCGCAGGCGGTTGGGGAGTGGAGCCCTGCAAACGTGAATCTTTGCGCCCAGAGGCAGCAGCGCATTCTGGCAGACATCTGGCCGGCACTGGCTCCGGGTGGCTACCTGGTTTATTCAACCTGTACATACAACAAATTTGAGAACGACGGCAACCTCAAGTTCCTTTGTGATGAGTTGGGTGGCTCCGTTGTGAAACTTCAGGCTCCGGAGGGCTCCGGAATCATTGAAACCCCTGCGGGCGGATTCCAGTTTGTCCCCAGCCGTGTGAAAGGTGAGGGACAGTACATGGCCCTTGTACGCAAGAACGGCGAGTGGGAGTCCGGGGCATTTGCTTCGGCTGTTGGCCATGCCAAGGGTGGAAAGAAGCATAAAGGTGGCAAGGATGCCAAAGGAAAGAACCAGGTGCAGTTTGAGAAAGGATGCAATTATCTTCCCGACAATTATATAAAAGTTCTTCAGGGAGACCTTGTAAAAGGTTACAGGGAAGACCTGTATGAGAGGATAAGGTTTGTGGAGGAGAACTTGAGAACGGTGCTGTCGGGAATAGCAATAGCGGAGAAAAAAGGGAAAGATTATATTCCTCATGCAGATTTAGCCCTTACTGAAGTTGTGGCTTCAATGATGGCTTCTTTGTCGTTGCCTGCCGGTATCTCTGCTGTTGAGGTTGGAAGGGAGGATGCCTTGAAGTTTTTGGCCAAGGAGCCTCTTTTGTTCCCTGATGCTCCTATGGGGTATTTGTTGCTTGTTTATTGTGGGCTTCCGCTGGGTTTTGTGAAGAACCTGGGGAACAGGAGCAACAATCTGTTGCCTATGGCCAGGAGGATAAGGATGAATATATACTAGCACATAAACAGAATAGGATTATAGAGAAAGCAAATAATAAAAGGCGCCTGCATAATTCGACGGTTGATAGTTATTGCGGAGCAATGACGTATCAGAGGAGACTTCGAGCAGGTGCCTTTTATTATTTGCTTTCTATTTTTTTTCTACTGCTGCTTGTTCAGTATAACAAGTGCAGCAATCACTCCCGGAACCCAACCGCATAGGGTTAGAAGGAATGTGATGAGGATTGATCCGCAACCCTTGTCAATAACGGCAAGGGGCGGAAAAATGATTGATAAAATAACTCTCCAGAAACTCATAATTACCACATGTAGTCCCAAGCAGGAAGGGTTACAGGAGTCTGCTGTGCAGCCTCAACAGCCTTCTCGCTCAAGTATTTTTTATTGATTACTATACGGAACATAAACTCGTCAAACCATTTGTCGGTGAAGGTAAGGTAACCGTTGTGGCCCGAACCTGCACCCCAGCTGTTCTCAAACTGCCATTTTACCGGTTTGTCGTTCTCGTCGGTATCACAAGCCATTAGAAGCATAGCGTGTGACGAGCCGCTGTAACGGGTAAGGATCCTTGCTTTCTTGTCCATGCTCAAGTCAATGCCAAGAAGCGACTCATAATCGTACATGCCAGGGTTGCATACACCTGCTTTGGTGTCGCTCTCCTTGCCAACATCACAAGATGCATACAAAGGCTCGTTTGCCTTGATTGATTTTAGGGCAGCCTCCTTGATCTCCTCGTTTGGAAGGTTAAGGTAAACCCAGTTTACACCCTCAATAGTGTTGCGGTAGTTTGCAATGTCATAAACCTTGTAGTACTCGCGGGTAGGGTCGTTCATGATCATGATGTAGGTCTGGGTGTTGTAGTTGTCGGGAATAAGACCTTTGTAGAACTCCTGTGGGGTAGAGGTTACCGATACAACCTCACCTTTGTTGTTCTTGTATTTCCAGGTGAACTCTACAGGTGGCTCGCCAAGGCAAAGTACAAGAATGCGGTAAACATCCTCAAGAGCCTCCATCTTTGCAGCTTTAAGTGCAGCAGCAAGTTCCTCCTGGGCTTTCTTGTTGTTCTTCTTCATGTTTGCAGTCTTCTCTACGTATACCTGTCTGATGTCCCAACCTGCTTTCTTCAGTCTGCGGTTGATTACACCTGTCATCTGGCCGGTATTGTTTGAGTGTACTGTCTCAGGCATTACCTCTTTAGGAACCACACCGTATTTCTCTCCAATGTTGTGGAAAAGGTTCCATACGCCGCCGTCACCAACAGGGCTCTGCAAGTACCATACAACCTCCTGGTCTGTAATCTCCTTGCCGGCAGTTCTGATAATATTCTCAAGATAAAGGTTTGATTTCTCAAGGATATCCCAGAAATAGTTGTAGTTGTGCGAGAAATCAAACTTGTTGTAGTCATATTTCTTCTGCGCTGCAGGCCTGATGGCATTCATGGATGTGAACATCCAGCAGCGTCCGGACTGAAGCTGGTTGGTAATCCCCTTTACATCCGCACGGTATTTGAAGAAATGGTCTACCTCATTGATTTTTGAAAGATCCTTTGTCTTGTTCTTGATGTTGTTGTCGCCCAAAAGGATATTCTGCACGGCAGTAGTGTGCGCATCCTTTACAAAGCTCCCCTTAAGCTGGGCAAGTTCCTGCTCGCCAAGATTCTGTGCAGTTGCAGTTGCTGCAGCGCCGCATAGAAGTAGGGTTGTGAATAGATGGTTCAGTTTCATATGTTTAGTATTTGTTTTCTTGTCTGTCTTTTTCAATTCTGCCGTAGTGTATTATTTCTGCTGCAAGATTAATCCAAGTCTCTACGGTAGGAAGTATAGTAAGCAATTTGCGGGGACTGTCTTCACTACAATAAAAATCATAGTAATCAATAGTGGTTTTGTACATTATGGTTTTGCCATTCCTGTCTTCATCAAAAAAATCGAAGAACAGATCAAATTCATCTTCAAAGAGGTATGGCAACATGTTATTCAGATCACTTGCATCAAGTTCATCCATGTTAAGGTCGTGAACGAGCGAATGCTTGGGTAAAATCTTCATTTCACCACCAACGAGTTCTTTAAAAGCTTGCAGAATGATTTCTTCTGCCTCCTTAATCTCCGAGTCTTTAGGTCTGGTCATGTTTTGGGTTATTACCCTGGTCTGATTCTGTGTTTTTTCCAAATCCTCAAGTCCTCTCAATGTTTCTTCACTCAATGTTACTACAGGCATTTTTTGAATAGCTTCACTCCATGCCGGGTCATAAGTGGAGAAACTGCTGTATTGTGAATCTGACTTCTTTGCCGGTTCTGGTTTCTTTTCAGCTATCTTGGCTTCACCAATGCAATCATAAATCAATGAGGTTGCAAACATCAGTGAAATTCCAAAGAAGAATATGGCAATATGCCAGTACCATTTTATCTGGCAGATTTCATTCTGGTTACAGTACATAGCCGCAGCGGTGGGTGCCACCGGAACCAACGAAACTATACCAGCCAGCAGTCCTGCAGTCTGATATTGTGAATCTGTCTTGTATCTGATTGTCTCAGTCTCTATCTTGTAGCTCTTGGAAGAGTTCCTGAGCTTCTCTAGTCCGTACTCTGAAAGGTGGCTGTGCAAGCTTGCAAACAGGGCAAACTCCAATGCATACTCCAATGCATACATTGCCGCAGCCGCATAGAACATGAATCCGAAATGTACAGATTCCATAGCATTGCAAAGCACCAGCACCATCAGCACCTGAAGCACCAGCCCGTAAATTATAATACCTTCCTTTGTCTTGAGCATAACTGTTGATTTATTGGTTTGCTTGAGACAAATTTAGGGAATTTTTGGGGAAATTCAGTAATATCTGGTTTTGAGATATTTGATAAGTTTCTTGTATTTGTCCGCATTCCCGGTTTGTTCAAGTGTTTCAACTACAAGATATGGATTAGAAACTATATATCTTTCATTCCCCTCTTTTGTGAGATGAGAACGCCAGCTTTTTTCAACTCCTTTTATACTGCCTATGCATTTGTACGTTTTAGTTCTCATTGCGTTTTCTTCAGGCATTACATGGATATGCAAGTAATCACTGGCACCAAAGTCCTCCTTGTTCAATTCTGCCCAAAGGGTCTGTCGCATAAGTTCGTAAAATGGGAGATGGAAAAGGCTGCTGTTGTAATAGTTGTTTTGAGGAATAAGATATTTGCTGGAATCAATTAGGGATTTATATCTTGATACACGAGTTTTACCGCTACTTATTTCTTCAGTGTTTTTTGAAGTTTCGTTTGTAGGGGCTTTGTTGCCAAAGTCATCTTCTACCAGTTTCCATTCTATAACAAGAATATGCTTCTTGCCATTATAGTCACAAGCAACAGCAAAGGCATCTATTGATGTGCAGTTTTTCCCTCTGGTCAGTTTGCCTTCTTTCATTCTGTCATGCTTTGCAACCATTTCAAAGGATATATATCCTCCTTCTGTTTCTTCCAGATTCTTTATTTTGAGCTTGTCTCCTACAAATGACTGCATAATTCTTCTTGCAGCTTCTTCATCCACTCTTACGGCAAACAGATGATTAAGGCAGCATATTTGAGAAGACAGCGTGTTTGATGGAATTCCTTTACCGTTCCAGAATGAAATGTTGTTTTCTCTAAAATAAAATTTCACATTTTCTCTAATCTCATGGAAAAGGTTGCATTCATTTGAGCTGTCGTCAAGAATGTGGGGGTAAGCATTAGATTTGTATATTCCACCACCACAAGCTCCGTAAAATACTTTGCTCTTATTTGCAATAAGTTCTATTTGTAGGCCTTTTAGCCTTTCTTTAAATGACTTTGCTTTCATCATGACTTTGTATTAGAGAAGTGATAATTAAGTCTGTTGCAAGTTAATAAATATCTACCTCTATGTTGTAAGAATCTGACAAAGTAAAAGACTATTTAATGTATTGTTTTTCATAGTAAGTGTCCAATTGGGACAATGTTATAATTCTATCCTTATTCCTTTCAGATGCTCTTTGTCCGTTTCCCATATCATATCCGCAATAATATTTCCCATCGAATAGAAGCAGGATTTTATTATTGTACTCCTCAAACTGGATAAACGGTAATCTTTCCTCTTCTTCTTGCCCCTTTCTGAGATAATAGAATCCGCCGTTTTTGTAAGTAACTTTCAATTTAATCTTAGAGAGTTTTTTAATAATGCTAATTATTTGTGGGTCTGGAGTATAGTGATGATTGATAACCTCGGTATAAGAATTGGATTTTTTGCTGATTGATGCAATATCAAAGCTTTCGGTCAATGTCAAGTTCCTAGTTTCATTCTGCTTAGGTGCCGTATCATGAATTATGTCTTTAGAGCCGATTGTAATTCTTTTACGTTTGGTTCTAGTTTTTGTCACTGCCTGATGAGTAACAGGTTCGTCTTTTGTTACATCAGTGGTTCCTATATATCCTTTTTCTTCTTCAAAATGAGATAGTTCGGACTTTAGGGAGCTTAAAGTAGCTTTAAGCTCATCTATTTCAGAATCACGTTTGCGGATATCTTCTTTCAGCCCTAATATAATTTTTTCATATTGTTCTTTTATAAGAGAGAATTCTTTTAAAGAAACGAGTTTAAAAACTCTGCAGACTAATTTTGTTATCATTCCTCACCCTCCCAAAATGATTTATAACGATAATAAGATTGCTGGTCTCCAAAACGTAGAACTGTATCACTGAAATCATATATATCACAAGTAGGGGTGCCGCCAAATTTTGGCCCCCTGAGGCCTCTTCCTACAATTTGTTCATATAGCACATCACTGAAGATGGGTCTACATAAAAATATGTGTTGTGTTTTAGGAGCATCGAAGCCTGTTGTAAGAACACTATGATTGAAGATGAAATCAATTTCACCTTTTTTGAATTTGTCAATGTAAATGTACCTCAAGTGATTAGGGGTGTCTGAAGATATTACCACAGAAGTTCTTCCGTAGTATGATATAATAGATGATAAAAGCTTGGCATGGTCAACAGTACACGCATATACTAGAGCCTGGCTTCCCCTGGGAACCTGAAGTAATTTACTTATTATCAATCTGTTCCTTTGAGCGTTTTTGGCAAGTTCTTTATTATACTTGTTTTTAAAGATATCTTCCAACTTGTCTTTTATGTCTGATAAATCTGAATTGTGTGAGAACTCTTTAATGTCAATCTCTATATCAGTTCTTATTATATGGGGTATTGGTTTTGCCAAGAAACCATTTTTTCTAAAGTATTTAAGAGGAGATGATTTGAATTCTTCACCCAAATCAGGCGTGATAAGCTTTAACTTGAACAGCAGGCTTAACTCATCAGTATTTGAAGTCCTTCCAGGTGTTGCTGTTAGACCGCATACGGGGAAGATATTTTCTCCTCTGATATCTTTGGCTTTAGCCAATACTGTTTCATACATCATTGTTGTGCTCCTATGGGCTTCATCAATAATCATGGCACCACAGTTCGCAAAAATTTCCTCAATAAGTTCAGCATCATTGCTGCCCACAAGGTTATATAATTTATTTATACCTGCAACAATAACACCACCTATCATTGAGTCTGAATCTAAGTTGTGTTTTCCAAATAGTCTGTAGACTCTCAATGATTCTGAAAATTCTTTGGAAGACCAAATTTGTTTTATAGATGCAATAGCCTGTTCACACAACTCTTCACTTTGTGCAATCCAAATAAGATATTTACCTTCACTGAATCTGGGTCTTAGCCATTCTGTATAGGCCTCTACTGCAGTTCTGGTTTTACCGCCACCAGTTGGAAGAGATATCATACATTTGGCATTATCTCCCAAATTGTTAAGATTATCAATGATTTTATCCTTAATATATACTTGAAAATCTTTCAGATCAGGGGCCTTGATAAAAGGATCAATATCCTCGTAGGCATTAAGTTGGGTGTTTCTATCCCTCTTTACTCCTGCAAATAACGCATTGAATCCTGACTCTTTTACAAAAGTATTTGCCCAGTACTTGCCATTACTCCATTTTTGTTCAGCCAGAACTCTTACTCTATGAACTTTTGACTTGCCTTGTTCTTTCCCTCTTTTTTCAAAGTGATGGTTAATGACATTTATATCCCATTTGTCTATTATATGTTTACGAAGATCTTTTACTAGATCTCCGCTGCCAGAGAAAATATTGAATCCTGCACAATTAAGAATAAGCATTAGCTTGCTAACTTTATCGAGTCCTCCAAGAATCTGTTCACAATCATTCAAGTGATAAGCATCTATCATTTTGTTTATGAACTTAGTGGATAGCTCATATCTTTCCACTAGGTCATTGGCTAACTCTAAAAATAGTTTTTCTCTGGTTTCCATAGTTGATAAGTTTTACGCCACAATACAATTATGCAGTTCCCGCACATACTGGCCAACCTTTATCAGGTTGTCACCAAATACTCTTTTCCATTCAAAACTGTCGAACGGCGCCTCGTTTACAATAGTTTCGGTTGTGATGTCACCATTTTCGCAAACGTATGTGATAATAGATTTCAGGTATTCTTCCTGAGAAGTATTGAGGATGTTGCCTTGCAGGAATTGTGAGAATTTGTCTATGGCAACCTTCCTGTCAACACCAATCTGCGCACGGATGAATGCAGCAACACTGCCGCCACAAAGCATACGTCCGCGGGCAATATATTTGTCATAATCTTCTTTTGTGCCAAGTTCCTTCCATAGGATATGCTCAAGCTCCACTATGTCATTTTTAGAAAGCTGCTCAAGATTTACAATCTTCTTTAATACTGGCAAATCTTTATTGGCTGCAAGGTAGTCAAGTACCTTCTGCTTGTATGATAAAGTGGAAGTGAGCTCAATCTCACCGCCATCCTCAAAAATATCATCAATGTTTACAGTAAACGTCTTGTTGCCTTCACCAATCAGGAACTGGACAAGATCTCTTAAGTCCAGTCGGATTTTTTCAAGTTTTTCAATGGTAATTGTCTCAATGAAATCTGGAGCACAAACAGCCATTATCGTATCCATTTTCTCAGCAATCTGTGGAATGGAAGCTCTTGACTGCAGCTGCTGGGCAATAAGTTTTACTCTGCCCAAAGGTTTTGAAATGTCTCCGTTGCCGGTAATCAGATCAAACATTGTACCCAGTATGAGGATATCAAACCGCAGAGCATATGGATTGCCCAATGATTTTACAACCAGAGGAGCAATAGTGTTCTTAAGTTCTGTAGCATCAGTAGGGGTAAGGTATTGCCATTTCTCCGGATTGCGGAATTTGTCTACAATATCCCAATGTTGTCTTACAGAAATTATGTTATCCTGCAGTTGTAGCACCTGTTTCTGCAATATCAGCTTCAGCTCATCATGCAGTCCTTTTGTAAATTCATCTTCCCGATATTTGGCGTGCTGCAGTTCTACGGCAATATCTGTTCTCAGACAGAACAGCCTTTCAGAAATGGACTGAACGGTCTGTGCTTCATCACCTTTTGAATTCTGGTTGAAGTACTCAAAGTTCTTGCACCAGTCAAATATGTAGAACAGTTCCTTATGCTTGCCTGAGCCAAATATGTTCTCCGACAATCTGGTGCCTCTGCCAATCATCTGGAAGAACTTTATTTTTGATTTTACCCTTTTGAAGAAAACAAGGTTAAGGATGTCGGGAACATCAATTCCTGTATCAAGCATATCTACAGAAACTGCTATCTGCGGCAGGTTGTCCCTTACCTCAAAATTGTCTATAAGATTCTGTGCGTACTTCACATAGTTGTCAATCAATACGCAGAAATCAGGTCCATATTGTGGATACAGTTCTCCAAACCTCTTTACAATAAGATCTGCATGGGCATGGTTGAAAGCAAATATTATAGACTTGCCAATTTTCTCTCCACCATCCACTTTCAGACCTTTCTCCATCAGATCCTGCAGAACTTTGTCTATGGTGTTTATATTGAAGATATACTTGAACAGCTCTGCAGATTCAATATCCCTGTGGAAATCATCAACCAGTGCCTTTTTAGCTTTCTCGTACTCCCAGATCACCTCCATCTGCTCCTTCTCCTCAAGACTGAGGTTATCGTATCTGATACCTTCCCTCAAGATTAGCGTACCTCTATTGAATACTTTAGGTTCCACAAGAAATTTATCATCAACAGCTTCTCGTAGTTCATAGGCAAAAGTATCCTGAGGGTCCATATTGAACAGGTCAAAAGTATTCTTGTCTACCTGATCTCGTGGCGTAGCTGTAAGTCCTACAATAAGGCTGTCGAAATAATCAAATATTGCAGTGTATTTTCCGTAAACTGAACGGTGTGCCTCATCAATGAATATCAGATCAAATCTTCCAATAGAGAAATCCTTTGATTCGCTGTCTATCTTCTTTATCATTGTCTGATACGTACTGAACATGATGCGGGCATTCATGTCCGGCGCATCATCCTCATTAAGTATGCAAGTTGTAGCAGAAGGGAGTAGCTTCGCATAATTTCTTGCAGCCTGCTTTACAAGGGCAGTCCTGTCCGCCAAAAACAGGATGTTCTTCGCCCACCTGTTGCGCATCAGTACATCGGCAATTGAAATTGAAACTCTTGTCTTTCCAGTTCCGGTAGCCATTACAAGCAGCGAGCGTCTATGATTGAGATTGAATCTGTCGCACACTTGTCTTACGGCCCTTTTCTGGTACTCCCTGTTGGTTATATTGTTGTCTATCTTAAGGTCTGTAATCCTGTCCCTGCCTCTACGCTGGATAATAAGTGCCAGATCTGCAGCATTATGGAATCCAAGCACATTTCTTGCAGGATACCCCAATCCATCCACAACCTCTGTCTTGTAGCCGTTGCTGCAATAAATAACTGGCCTTACCCCATACTTCTTCTCCAGACAATCTGCGTACAGCTTGGCTTGATTCCTTCCCACAGAAATATCCACACTGGTACGTTTGGCTTCAATTACAGCCAAAGGCTTTCCATTCGCACCAAATAGAACATAATCAGCATAACCCACACCGGCATTGTTCGGCACCCCCTCAACCTCCACCTCAATGCAAGCCTTCAATCCCTGAATGGCACCTTCTGTCTCCAGTACGTCCCATCCAGTCTCTTTAAGCATCATGTCAATGAAAAGCTTCCTGGTCTCCGCCTCACTTATGTCAAGTTTATGAGTTTGTACCGGACTATCGGGAATATTTTCAATTTTTATCTTCCCGACAAATTCTTCTGATGGAATTGTTGAGCATTTTTCAACCTTTCGGATAGGGGCATGGTGAGGTATAAGTTCTTTATTGAATGGAGCATAACTGTCAATTACCTGAAGTTTCACCAGCACGGAGCCTACAAAATTGTACAGATTGAGTAATGAGAAGAAAGATTCCCTTCTCTTAACAGAGCCCATGTGGGCCGCATTATTTCCGGCAATGCGTACAAAGTGGACCTCCCTCATTAACTGACTGTCGTTTATGAATGAAGTGAAAGGCTCACCACACATCAGAGTATACAATGATGTCCTCTCCTCAATTTGGATATTCTTCAAAGCATAGATAGCGCGGGTAAGCCACTCCAACGCTTTTCTTCCGTTGAGTGCCGACTTCTCCGGATCGCATATCTGGTTCACCTCAGCCTCATTACAGAAATTGTAAAGAGGTTTCAAGTGCTCATCGCTCTTCAGGTAATCAAAGTTTCTCATAGTGTGTCTTATTTGTCATTCTGCCATCTGTCTGCAAAAGGATCATCATCCTCTTCCTCATCTTCATTCACCCTGGATTCTCCAGCCCATCCAAAAAAGCACATAATCAGATAAAATGGCAGCAATCCGAATATGGCGCTAATAATAATGCCTTTCCATGTTGGAGAATTGCGGGCCCCGTTAATGATAGCTTTAATCAATCCTACAATACCCCATATAACCAACGCCAGTATCACCAGCGAAATCAAAAAACTCATATTGCCGCCTTTCATCTCCTATCTTCAATAAAAATAATAGTCCATTCTGCTGTTAAACAAAGTCTCAACTTCTTCCAATGATTTCTTGATCAGCTTCTTCTGCTTCTCAATTGCTTCGATTTTTTCGGCGAAATGGTGTTGAAGAGACATAGGGGGTACGGCAATATTCATATTACCTAAGTTTTTTTGTGAGAAAGTTGGAATTGCAGCACCTATTGTAAAAGTGTCAAACTCTCTTTTTGCTGATGTATTCTGTAATAAACATGTCAAGTATATATTGTTAATATTACAATTTTTTAAGACAACAAACTGTGGATTTATTGTTGCCTTATGTGGCAGCGCTCTTACGAGTGCGCATTTCCCATATGAAGAACCTGTTTTAACTAATAGTATATCTCCTTCATTTATCATAATTTCGGGGGATTCTTCATATTTATACCAACTTATATATGTACATTTAGAATAATTTAATTCTCCGTTAGTTATATTTGTAGGACTGAGTGAAATTGCGCCTTCTCTTGGTGATGAAACTAAGTCTTTGGTAGTATACCCTCTAAAACCTATTCTGCCCAAAATACTACATGCTTCTTGTACTTTTTTCATATCCCATCCCTTTTCGTTAGCAATAGGGTCGCCAAACATATCATAGAAAATTGATTGAGCAAGTTTGTCCAGTTCTTCCAGTTGTTTTTTCTTGTTATTTATGATATTAGATAGGCAGTCAAGTTCGTCTACTATTTCATTTTGTACATTTAATGCTGGTACATGAATTTCTGATTCTCCCCATTCTTTAAAGTATATGTGAGGAATAGCTGCACCTGAAGCGAATTGGGCAAGGTTCAAACTTTTAAGAGCATAAGCTACATATTGTAAGGAATAACCTTCTTTAGGAGTTATATATTGCAAAGTCCCCAATAAAGAAGAATATGCTGGATATATATTAACTCTGCCAACGCCTGAGCCATCCTTTACAACCCCTATATATGGTGTGTCCTTATGGTAAAAGTTTATGTTTTGAATCATTCCACTAGCTCCAAATACAGGGTAGTCACCTGTACATCCTGTAATTTTATTTTGAGCAATGTTAGATGATCCTTTATCGCAGATGTCTTTTATTTTCTTCCTTTCCCAGTTCTGTGTCATTGCGTTTATAATTCTTTTTGCAATTCTTCTATCTCAACTTGAAGCTTTTCTATTCTTATATCTAAAGGAGTTATAGGATGGCATTTGCCTCTATTCAAACCATATAGATTTACCAATTGAACGTCAAGTTCTCTAATTTTACGCTGCTTTCTCTCAATACGTCTTCTGATGTTTCCTTTACTATTTCTAATAGTGAAAATCAAAGTGATAACTGCAGCAAAAGCTGCAATTACTGATGATAATGTGCCAATCTTATCCATAATATCTATATGAATTTTTTACGAAAATCACTCATTGCACTTGCAATCTCCTTCTCCAACTCCTCAATTCTGCCCAGAATTACCTCCGGCTTTTCGTAAACTACCACTTCGTGTTCAATTTCTTTGTATTTGTTGATTGAGAGGTCGTAGTCTTTTTGGCGGATTTCATCTACGGGTACAAGGAAAGACTGGTCTTTGCGGGTACGGGAATCTTCATTTTCCAGGTTGTTGAATCTGGAGATGATGTCGGGAATATCATTGGCCTCCACTTCGGTACGTTTCTGGTCTAGAGAATAGCCGTCGGCTTTCATGTCGTAGAACCAGACTTTGTCGGTGCCGCCTGCGTTGGTTTTGGTGAAGATGAGGATTGCAGTGGATACGCCGGAGTAAGGTTGGAATACTCCCGACGGCATAGAGATTACCGCCTGCAGCCTCTGTTTTTCAATCAACTCTTTTCTGAGAGCCTTGTGGGCAGTGGAGTTGCCGAACAATACTCCGTCGGGAATAATGCTGGCGCATCGGCCTCCGAGTTTTAGCATCCTTATGAAAAGGGATACGAAGAGGAGTTCGGTTTTTTTGGTTGAGGTAATTGCAAGGAGTGACTTGCTTACCACCTCTTTGTCCAATGTGCCGGCAAATGGTGGGTTTGCCAGACAAAGGGTATATCTATTTTCGTCTTCATTTTCTGATGAAAGACTGTCTTTGTATGCTACATTGGGGTTGTCTACACCGTGGAGCATAAGGTTCATTGCACCAATTCTGAGCATTGTCTGGTCTGTGTCAAAGCCATGGAACATGGTGTTTTTGTAGTGCTCCTGGTTCTCCTTTTTGTGGAGTTCGCTACGGTATAGTTCGTCTAGGTATTTTGCACTTTCAACGATAAAGCCCGCAGATCCCATTGCCGGATCACAAATGGTGTCTTCCAATGTTGGCTTCATTAGTTCTACCATCATACGGATGATGTGTCTTGGGGTACGGAACTGGCCGTTGTTTCCGCTGGCAGCCATCTTGCCAAGGATGTATTCGTAAACGTCACCCATTGTGTCTCGGTTGTTCATGTCAAGCGAGTCAATGCCGTCTACGATTTTGGATAGTGTGCGTTCTGTGGGGATTAGGAAAATGGCATTTCCCATGAACCTGCTGTAGGCACTTTGTCTGCCACTGCCAAGGTTCTTGATGAATGGGAATACATCGTTCCTTACAGTGTTGAACATGGAGGTGGCATCTGTGTTTTTGAAGATGTGCCATCTCAGTGAGCTATATGGAATCTCTTTCCCAGTATCTGGGTTGAGCCAGTTGCCTTCTTTGAATACAGGGTCGGTTATGGTTGAGCCAAAGATGGAGGCGGTTTCTTCTTTCTTAAGTTGGGCGTCGTCCAACATTTTCATGAAGAACAAATAAGTCATTTGCTCTAGGACGTTCATTGGATTGGTGATTCCGCCTGTCCAGAAGGCGTCCCAAATTGAGTCTATTCTGCTTTTAATCTCGCCTGTGATCATTGCCGTTAAGGTTGGCGAGTTTTCCAATACAAGTCTTTTGTGCGCAAAAAAATGGCGCAAGTCAACTTGTTGCAGGTCAGGCTCTGGACAGCCCACAGTACGACAAGAAGACCCGCGCCAAAACGACGCGGTCTTCTCTTACCCGTACTGTATTCAAATTGTCCAGATTTGACCTTACGGTAAAAGAAAACTCTTTTTTATTTAAAACTTTAATTTATTTGCTTGTAGCAATACTGCGGATTGCTCAGCAGTGAGTGCGAATTTACGAAAATGGTTAGAGAATTGCAATTGCGGGTGCTAAATTTTTTAATTTGCGAAACTTAATCTAAAAGTTAAGGATTAATTACTATAAATGCTTGTTATTTATGTAAATATATCTACCTTTGTGTAAATAATTATTGATATGAGGAAGGTGGAGTTTGAGCCGTATATGTTTTCAGAGAGTGTGGAGATATATACGATAAAGATTAAAGGTGATCTTTATTCTGAATATAGGAAGTTTTTTATCAGGTATAAAGATTCAGAAGATGATGTGTTGAAGGCAGATTTGGCTGAAATTGTTAAGTCAATTGAGAAGATGGCACACGAAGGTGTTTTGGAAGCTTATTTCAGGAATGAAGGGAAGATGAACGATAGAGTTTGTGCTATTCCTGTGGATATTGCATGGAGAAATAAGAAGAAGGGGGCTTTGCGTCTTTATTGTATAAGGATTTCTGATAAGTTGCTTATTCTTGGCGGGGGAGGTCATAAGAAAACTAAAACTTATCAGGAGGATAATGAGTTGTTTGAGAAAGTTAGGTTTCTTCAGGTAATAGACGAGAGGTTGAGGCTGTTGGAAGGAGATGGAGTTGATATCCATAAAGAGATTATAAATATTGAGTTGAATATTGATTGATATGAGTAAAATCACTTATATAAATCCAGAATTCCAGGAGATGCTGGATTTTGTTCCAAAGCATATTGGCAGGAAGGTTGACTTGTCATTTGATATTGCCAAGAGAATTTACGATGTTTTGAAGAGGAAGGGGTGGTCTCAAGCAGATTTTGCAAAGGCTGCAGGAAAGAAGGAAGCGGAGATCAGTAAATGGATGAGCGGACATCATAATTTTACCATTGGTACAATTGCATTTATTGAGTCTGTATTGGATGAAGGGATTATTTCAGTGAAGCAGTATAGAAGTCCAAGGACAGTTGATGCATCAAAAAGCATGTATGGCAGTAGAAATCATTCGGCGTATGCTCCAGGATTATTGAATGATGAGGGTGAAGATTATATTTCCTTAAAAAAAACAGAGCATAAGTGCTCTGTAAAATAGTAAGTGTATCTAATATAGCTTTTGAATATGATCACAGATTGGTCTAAATTCAAGTATGTCAATCCCATTTTTAAAGAGATGCTGGAGAAAATTCCAGTTGAGGAGAGACGTGAATCTGATCTTTCTGCAGGTATAGCATGTAAAATAGGTTATATCCTGGAGCGTAAAGGCTGGTCGCAGGCGGATTTTGCAAGGGCCGCGGGGAAGAGAAAGGATGTTGTCAGGAAGTGGATGTGTGGGCAGTATAATTTTTCTTTGCGTACTGTTGCATTTATTGAGTCGGTGCTGGGGGAAAGTATTCTTTCTGTGGGGGAATGACATTGCTGTGTTGACATTTCCTCCCGGACCTCCCGGAAACGGAGTATCTTTAAGGAGGAAATACTTTTCCAGAGGGGAAATGTCCCGGAAAACACCCCAAAACCGGGAGAAACCGACGCTGCAGAGGGAAAATGTCCCGAGAAGCACCCCCAAACCGGGAGAAACCGACGCCGCAGAGGGAGAATGTCCCGGAAAACACCCCCCAAACCAGGAGAAACCACAGCCGCAGAGGAAGAATGTCCCGGGAAGCACCCCAAAACCGGGTGAAACCGTGGCCACAGGGCGCAGAGGGAGCACAGATGCAAAAAAAACGCCATCCCAACAAAGGGAAGGCGTTTTTTATTTGAACGGCAGAAGTGAATTAACCGCCGAAGTTGTCGAACAGGATGTTCTCTGAAGGAACTCCAAGGCTGTCCAATAGGTTTACTACTGACTGGGCCATCATTGGAGGTCCGCACATTAGGTAAAGGATATCCTCCGGAGCCTCGTGGTTCTTCAAGTATGTCTCGTAAAGAACGTTGTGAACGAAGCCTGCTACGTATGGAACGCCGGCTTTGTCGGCCTCTGGATCCGGTCTGTCAAGTGCCAAGTGGAACTTGAAGTTAGGGAACTCTTTCTCAATCTGTGCGTAGTCCTCAAGGTAGAATGCCTCTTTCAAGCTGCGGGCACCGTAGAAGAAGTTGACTTTTCTATTGGTTTTCTCAGTCTTGAACAAGTGCATAATGTGAGAACGCATAGGGGCCATACCTGCACCACCACCAATGAATACGAACTCCTGGTCGTCCGGACAGTTGTCTGGAACGAAGAACTCGCCGTAAGGACCTGAGATGGTTACTTTATCGCCAGGTTTCAATGAGTAGATGTAAGATGAGCAGATACCAGGGTTAACGTCTGCAAAGCCGCCTTTCACTCTGTCGAATGGAGGGGTAGCAATACGTACGTTCAACTTGATAATATTGCCCTCTGCAGGGTATGTAGCCATTGAGTAAGCCCTTAGGGTAGGGGTAGGGTTAACCATCTTAAGGTTGTAAACGCCCATCTTCTCCCAATCCTCACGGAACTGAGGGTCTACGTCAATGTCTTTGTAGTCTACGGTGATTGCAGGTACGTCTACCTGAATGTAACCGCCTGAACGGTAGTTAAGGGTCTCTCCATCTGGAATCTTAACGCAGAACTCCTTGATGAAGGTTGCAACGTTATTGTTTGAAATAACCTCGCACTCCCATTTCTTAACGCTCAATGCGCTCTCAGGTACCTCAATCTTCATATCCTCCTTAACCTTAACCTGGCAACCAAGTCTCCAGTTGTTGAGGATCTGTTTTCTGTTGAAGAAACCAACCTCGGTAGGAAGGATGGTTCCGCCACCCTCCATTACGCGGCATTTGCACTGGCCGCAGCTACCTTTACCACCACAAGCTGATGGAAGGAAGATTTTCTCGTTTCCAAGTGTACCAAGCAATGATCCGCCTGGAGCAACCTCCAATACTTTAGAACCATTGTTGATATCAATTTTTACTGTACCGCTAGGGGTAAGTTTAGCCTTTGCGAATAGCAACAGCCCTACAAGCAATAGGGTTACCACCAAAAAGGCTACTACTGAAATTACAATAATTTGTGTCATATCTTTTTTACCTTTTTAGTGATTATAGCTGAATACCCATGAAGCCCATGAATGCGATACCCATAAGGCCTACAATAATAAATGTGATTCCCAAGCCTTTTAGAGGGGCAGGCACATTTGAGTATGCCAGTTTCTCTCTGATGGCTGCAAGTGCAACAATTGCAAGGAACCAACCGATACCTGAACCAAGACCGAAAGTTGTAGCCTCTGCCAAGGTCTCATAACCTCTCTGCTGCATGAAAAGTGAACCACCCATGATTGCGCAGTTTACTGCAATTAGAGGAAGGAAGATACCTAGCTGTGAGTAAAGTGCTGGAGCAAATTTCTCCACAACCATCTCTACAAGCTGTACGAACGCTGCAATAACGGCAATGAAGATGATGAAGCTAAGGAAGCTCAAGTCAATTGTAGCGTACTCCTCACCCATCCATGCCAAAGCACCTGCTTTAAGAACGTACTCGTTCAAAAGGTAGTTAAGGGGAACAGTAACTCCCAATACGAAGATTACTGCCGCACCCAAACCTACTGCGGTCTTTACATTTTTAGATACTGCCAAGAATGAACACATTCCCAAGAAATAGGCAAATATCATGTTGTCCACAAAAATGGACTTTACAAACAAACTGATTAAATCTTGCATAATAGAATGTGTTTATTATTTCTTATTCTCTTCTTTCTGGAAGCTTCTCTGCAACCAGATAAAGCATCCTGTAATGATTAGGGCCATTGGAGGCATGATGAACAAGCCGTTGTTCAAGTACCAGCCACCCTCAGCTACATACCAGCTTGCAGGGATAATTTGTGCTCCAAACAAAGTGCCTGAACCAAAAAGCTCTCTAATGAATGCGATGGCAATTAGAATAAGGCCGTAACCTGCACCGTTTGCCAAACCGTCAACCAATGAAGGAAGTGGTTTGTTTCCAAGTGCAAATGCCTCAATTCTACCCATGATGATACAGTTTGTAATAATAAGACCAACGTAAACAGAAAGCTGTTTGCTCACCTCGTAAGCGTATGCCTTAAGGATCTGGTCAACTAGAATTACAAGAAGTGCCACAATCACCAACTGTACGATAATACGGATTCGGTTTGGAATGGTATTACGCAGCAGTGATGCGATAAGGCTGGAAAAACCTGTTACAGCAGTAACAGATATAGCCATTACACACGCCGGCTCCAACTTTACAGTTACTGCCAACGCAGAACAGATACCCAATACCAATACGGTTACAGGGTTGTTCTTTAAAATTGGGTTTGTAATCAAATTCTTATCCATTACTGTTGTGTTTAGTTGTTCTCAACATTCTCCTGGGTTGCAACAACCTCGCCCTCAATTGGCATAGGGGTAGCTGCAAGAGCCTGAAGTGACTTGATGTAAGGAAGGTAAGCCTCCAACCATGTCTTGATTGAAGAATCCAAAGCCTTACTTGTAATAGTACCGCCTGAGATAGCGTCAACCTCGTTTGTGCTGCCCTCTTTGGCGCCACCTTTAACAATGGCAACTGAAGCAAACTCACCGCCTACGAAGATCTCCTTGCCGGTGAACTGGCCTGCAAAAGCAGGAGTTGCAATCTCAGCACCCAAACCTGGAGTCTCACCTGAGTGGTCAAATTTTACTCCCGATATTGTATTCAAATCGGTCTTCAATGAAACCCACCCCCAGATAGGTCCCCATAGACCTGCTCCGTATGCGGAGAAGATGTATGCCTGTGAACCGTCGGGAAGAGATGCTACAAATACTGGAAGTCTCAACTCCTCTTTTGGAGCGCCGTCCTTGATTAGGGAAGCCTGCTCGGAGGTGCTGATGTTGAATGCCTCGCTTGCAGCAATGTTTGAGGTTGCAGTGTTTACTACTTTACCGTTGCCGTCAACTACAATTGCCTCGGTGATTACCTGATCGAAATTGGCATCTGCGCCAAGACCAACGCTGGCAAGCAGGTACTGCTTTTTCTCGTTGCTTATATTCTCGTTCTGTTTGTCTTTTAGGCTAAGAGAAACAAAAGCAAGAACTGCAGCAACCAATACAACCATTACGATTGAGTAGATGATGGTATATGAATTTTTATTTGTATCCATTTCTGTGTTGCTTATTTAATTGTTGATCTTTTGATTCTCTTCTTGATGTTGCCCTCAACTACATAGTAGTCGATCAGCGGTGCAAATGTGTTCATAAGAAGGATGGCAAGCATCATTCCCTCAGGGTAACCTGGGTTGAACAGACGGATGATAACTGCAAGGGCACCTACAAGGAAACCGTAAATCCATTTACCTTTCTCTGTCTGTGCCGAGGTTACAGGGTCTGTAGCCATGAACACTGCTCCAAATGCAAAACCGCCAAGGATAAGGTGCCAGTAAGCAGGAACTGCAGCAAAAGTGCCTGGCTCTGCAAAACCGTTGATAAGCAAACCTACACCTAGTGCACCTGCAACGCAAGAAACCATGATTTTCCAGCTTGCAACGCCTGTCCAGATAAGGATTACAGCACCAATAAGGATAGCGATTGTTGAAGTCTCACCAATTGAACCTGGCATTGTACCAATGAAAGCCTGCAATGCTGTAAGAGGCTCACCAGTTGTAGTGGTGAAGTCTACTACACCGTTTGCAGCCTGTCCAAGAGGGGTTGCACCAGAGAAACCGTCCACTACCTGCATTGCATTTGCTTTGGCTGCGTTCAAGCCCTCTACCCAGATGGTGTCACCTGAGATCTGTGAAGGGTAAGCGAAGAACACAAATGCGCGTGCAACAAGTGCGGGGTTCCAGATGTTCATACCGGTGCCGCCGAATACCTCTTTACCAATGATTACTGCAAATGCAACAGCAAGTGCAAGAATCCATAGAGGAACGTCTACTGGCATGATTAGAGGAATGATCATACCTGAAACAAGGTAACCCTCATTAACCTCATGGCCGCGAAGCTGGGCAGAGATGAACTCAATTCCCAAACCTACAACGTAAGAAACAATAATTAGAGGAAGTACTTTCAAAAGACCGAACCATACTTTCTCTATGAAGCTCATATCAAGACCGAATGCAATTGAATGCTGCTCTCCAACATTCCAGATACCGAATGCCAAAGCTGGCATAAGGGCAATGATTACAACGGTCATTACTCTTTTAAGGTCTACACAGTCCCTGATGTGTGAACCGCTTTTTGTTACAGTGTTTGGAACAAAAAGGAAGGTCTCAAAGGCATCAAAAGTAGAGTGTAGAAAACCAAATTTGCCACCTTTGCTGAAGGTA
>JAGBTG010000050.1 GCA_017631435.1 Bacteroidales bacterium
ACCTCCTCTTCTCAATAAATTCATCTATATCTTCCAGCAACCACTGATAACTTTGCGTATGTAGAATATCAAAATGATCTTTCAGATAATCCAGAACACCAAATTTTACAAATATATCCAGGACCTCTGCTCCCGACAACCCTTTAGCTTTCTTGTATTGCTCAATACAGAATGATATAAAGTATGCTATGTCCTGATTCTTATTATTCATAATTTTTGATGTTAATAACATCAAAAAAACTTATAAAGTTATAAAATAAAACAAAAAAAGCATCCAAAATTGGATGCTTTTTTGTGACTCCGACAGGATTCAAACCTGTAACCTTCTGATCCGTAGTCAGATGCTCTATTCAGTTGAGCTACGGAGCCGTTATGTTAAAGCTGACTACTCAGCTTTAGGTGCACTGTAAGTTCTCTCTTTGATACGAGCTTTCTTACCAGTTAGGTTTCTTAGGTAGAAAATTCTCGCTCTTCTTACTTTACCGCGTTTCTCTAGAACGATTGACTCAATGAATGGAGAAGCGAATGGGAAAATTCTCTCTACTCCTACGCCGTTTGAAACTTTTCTGATAGTGAAAGTCTCAGTTGAACCAGCGCCTCTTCTTTGAATAACTACGCCACGGAATTTCTGAAGTCTCTCTTTGTCACCCTCTTTAATTTTGTAGGTAACTGTAAGTGTATCACCTGCTCTGAACTCTGGATACTCTTTTTTCTCACCGGCAAATGCCTGCTCTGCAATTTTAATTAGATCCATCTCTATTTAAATTTTTTAAGTGCAACATTACACCTTAAAAAACCGTATTGCAGGTGCTTGTAAGAGGTTGCTTTGTTTTTAGTGGGTGCAAAGGTAGACATTATTTTCAATTCTGCAAACTTTTTCCCAAAAATTTACAAATTTTTCACTCCACCCGCTTTGTAAAGGGCTCCACCAATGCAGTTATAGCGTGCTCCGGTAACAGAACTCATGCAGTTTGGCTCATCTACAGCGTACAACGCACCCAGGAATGCAAAGATAAGGGCCTCCTTAAAGTTGATTGTAAGTTTGTCGGGAACAAAATACTCACACTGTGGGGCATTTGCCTGCATCCTCTCCACAAGGTATTTGTTCAACGCACCGCCGCCGGTAAGAAGCACTTTGCCACCTTTAATATTACGGCCAATCTGCTGGGCTACATGCTCGCAGAAGGTACACAACATGTCTGCACGAGAGAGGCCAAATGAATCAATAAGCGGGAACACCTCTTTCTCCACCCACTCGCGGGCTAGGGATTTTGGTCCCTCCTGAGTATAGAATGGAAGGTTGTTCAAGGCGTCAAGCAACTCCACGCACACCTTACCGCTGCGGGCAAGCTCACCGTCCTTATCGTACTCCTGGCCAATCTGCCTCATGTAGTAGTTCATCACATAGTTCACAGGAGAGATATCGTATGCTATGCGGGCTGGAATCTTTTCACCTGCAGGGCCCTCAACAAAACTCTCAGAAGAGATGTTTGAGAAACCTCCCATGTTAAGGCAATAGTCAAAGTCTCCAAACAGGTTCCTGTCTCCAATTGGAACAAGCGGAGCACCCTGTCCGTGAAGTGCAACGTCTGTAGTCCTGAAATCGCATATGCAGTCAACACCGGTCTCGGCGGCAATACCTGCACCCGAACCTATCTGGGTAGTAAACCTCAACGCAGGCTGGTGGAATACGGTAGAGCCGTGCGAAGCCACAAAATGGGGCTCAATGCCGTGTTTGTCTATGAACGCCTTCACCCTCTCGCCCAAATAGATGCCGTAATCGGAGTTAAGAAGTGCATAATCCAGCGCACTCATGTTCTGGGCTGTAGCAAGTTTGTGCTTAAGGTCATCCGAGTATCCTTCATCCTCGGCAATGAGGATATTGTACTCCCATTTGCCGTTGACTTTTCTGAACTCCACATAACAGATATCCAATCCGTCCAATGAAGTGCCGCTCATAAGTCCTATAACCCTTACTCCTTCCTCTGCGCTGTAGTGCAGACCTGTAGATGTTGTTGCCATATAAATATCTTTTACCAAGTAAATACTCTTTCCAACCTGCTCACATTGCCGCAGTTGTCCTCAGCCACAAAAACCAGTTTGTGCTTTCCTCCCCTCTTTATCCTTGCATGCTGCAGCGGGATGATGATCCTTCTGGTCTTTGCATCATGCTCCGCCAGCACCCAATGTCCATCTATCTCCACCCTGTAGTTTTTTATTCCCGACAGATTGTCCCTCAACCTGAACACAATGCTGCTGCCCTTTACAACCGCATTGTTGGCCAAAGTTGCAGTAATCTGGGGTGCCTGAAGGTCAACTCCAACAGTGAACTTTCCCAAAGATAGCACATTTGCCGTAATTTCCCTCTTCAATGTATCATATTTTCCACCTGCATACCCAAGATGCCCTTCTCCGTACACATGTGCTACGAAGGCCTTGGAAATAAGGCTGTCGGGAAGATTGCAACCAAGGGTTATTGAGGCGCTCCTTCTCATTGCAATGCGGTCTGATGCCACATTCCACACCGGTGCAAAAGGAGTGATCCTTGTTGGAAGGGTATCAACCTTAAGGTCAATTGAACTGTACAGGGTTCCCTGCGGGATATAAAGTTTGATTCCTTCATTTATATAGAAGTTGTTGAGGAACCATCCGGCATAATTCACTGCAGTTGTATCTGACTGTGCTGCTGCAAACTGCGCATCTTTCCTCTTTACAGTATAAGTTCTGGTAGCCTTGTTGCCGGCAATGTCCCTAACCTCCACCTTAACCTTGTGCTTAAGGGTGTCCCTCAAGGAAATCACGCCACTATTGGATTCTTTAATCCTGTCCCTGAGCAGGTTGCCCGGCTCCACGTAACTTTTCACATAGGTTTTTCCCCTCACTACCTTCTGTTTGAACTCAATGAGGGAATTTATATCTCTGCCCATGTTGCCAGGAACCTCGCCAAGGGTAAAATGGTAGATAAGGTCATTGTCAACCCACACCTTGTACTCGCTCACAGCCAACTTTGCATTTGTCCCCTGCTGCTTGTCAACCGCATCTATACATATATAAGAGTGCTCCGGCAGGGTGATGAATCCCTCCTTGGGGATACCTACATAAAAGCTCTCATGTACCCCTCCCCTGGTGTGGATGCCATAGAACACCACATTGCGGAAAACCGGAGGGAGATTGTCGGGAATAGTAAGATACCCCCTTGCAAAAGCATTGGTATTCACATTGTTCTCATCCCTTATCTCAAAATGGAGGTGTGGTCCTCCCGACGATCCGCTGTTGCCTGCCTTGCCTATGCACTCCCCCTTCTTTACAGGGAACTGCTCAGGGGTGAATGAAAGGTCCTGCCTGAAACTCTCCTTCTCATACTGCTTCTCCCTCACATACTTTGCAATATGGTCTGCAAAGCAGTGCATATGGCCGTAAACCGAAACATATCCGTTTGGATGGGTGATATAAATGGCATTGCCGTAGCCGCTGGGGCCAACGGTGATTCTTGAGATGTATCCCCTCTCTGTGGCATAGATTGGTGCTCCCACCACACCCCCTACACGGAAATCAATTCCCCCATGGAAATGGTTGCTGCGGAGCTCTCCATAGTTTCCCGACAGGCTCATTGTAACGTCCAACGGGTACCTGAACTTCACCTGCTGGGAGTCCTGGGAGCCTTGTGCAGACAATTTGAAAACAGAAAGGGCAGCAACACACGCCAGCATTGCCACCCTTTTAAAACTTAGTATAATGTTCATGTAATATCCGGCTATTTTTAAGAGCCGCAAAGATATGAATATTAGCTGAACATTCTCTTTATTCTGTCAAAGAAATTCTTCTCCTCGCTAGAAGGTTTTGGAGAGAACGAACTTGAATCCTTAAGTTTCTCCATCATCTTCTTCTCGTCGGCTGTGATGTTCTTTGGAATCCATACCTGAATGTATACAAGCAGGTCTCCTGCACCATAGCCGTTCACATCCGGAACACCCTTGCCTCTTAGCCTCAACACCTTTCCGCTCTGTGTACCCGGCTCAATCTTTATCCTCAACTTGCCGTCAACTGCCGGGATCTCAGCACTTGTACCCATAATTGCATCAGGAACACTGATGAACAATGAGTAGATCAAGTCGTTGCCGTCTCTCTGAAGCTCCTTGTCCTGCTCCTCCTCAATTACAACAAGCAAGTCTCCGTTTATGCCGCCAGCTTTTGCCGCATTACCTTTTCCCTGAACGGTAAGCTGCATTCCATGGGCCACACCTGCCGGAATCTTGAATGAGATCTCCTCGGAGTCCTTCACCAATCCGCTTCCGTGACACTTGCCGCAAGCCTTTGCAATAACCTTACCCTCTCCTTTACATACAGGGCAGGCTGCCTGGGTCTGCATCTGGCCGAACATGGTGTTCATCACCTGGGTAACTGTTCCTGTTCCGTGGCAATGGTCGCAAGTCTTTATATCTGCTTCAGAAACCGCGCCTTTACCTTTACAATCCGGGCAAACTACACTCTTGTTTATCTTAACCTTCTTCTCAACGCCATGCATCACCTCCTTGAGGGAAAGTTTTACACGGATTCTGATATCACTACCCCTCTGTACCCTATGGCCGCGTCCGCCGCCGCCAAATCCGCCAAATCCACCGAATCCGCCACCAAAGTGACCTCCAAAAATATCACCGAACTGACTGAAGATATCCTCCATAGAGAATCCGCCGCCGCCAAATCCGCCACCTCCGGCTGCTCCGTCTACACCTGCGTGTCCGAAACGGTCATAACGGCTCTTCTTGTCGGCATTGCTGAGCACATCATAAGCCTCGGCAGCCTCCTTGAACTTCTCCTCAGCTTCAGCATCTCCCGGGTTTTTGTCGGGATGATACTTGATGGCCATTTTCCTGTAGGCCTTCTTTATTTCGTCTGCAGAGGCATCCTTGCTTACGCCAAGCACCTCATAGTAATCTCTTTTTGCCATAATTAAATTCCTACCACAACTTTTGCAAAGCGGATAACCTTGCCGTTAAGTGTATATCCCTGCTGGGTAACATCAAAAATCTTGTTTTTCTTCTCAGCCTCCTGTACAGGGAACTGTGCAACTGCCTCGTGGAAATCTGTATCAAGTTCCTTGCCTACAGCCTCTATTGGTGCCAATCCCTTTGATTTGAGGTAGCCCATAAGTTTGTTGTAGATAAGTTCAGTACCCTCTTTTGCAGCTTTTGCAGCCTCTGAATCTGTAGAAGACTCAAGCACCTGAAGGGCACGCTCGCAGTCATCAAGAACTGGAAGCAAACCTTTTATCACATCCTCACCTGCAGTTGAAATAAGGTCGAGCTTCTCCTTTGCCACCCTGCGGCGGTAGTTGTCAAACTCTGCTGCCAATCTTATATATTTGTCATTGGCCTCTGCCAATTTTGCTGTAAGCTGCTCCTCAACTGAAGGCTGTGCCGCCTCCTGCTCTTTTGTTTCCTGCTCGCCTGCAGACTCCGCCTGCTCTGCTCCCTCCTGTGCACCCTGCTCAGCACTCTTCTCCACATTCTCCTGAGCACCAGCCGATTGAGCCGCAGTATCAACTGTCTCTTCTTTCTTTATCTCTTCCTCTTTCTTAGACTTAAACATGATTGTATATTTTTTCTTTTTACTTATTCTCAAAATCTACCCTTTGGGTAGGCAAATAATCTGCCAAAAGGGACTCTCCGCCAAAATGGCAATGATTGGCGGGTGAACCGCTCACTTACAGCAGCCCGAACCTCTCAAGGGCCTTTGCCAGACCGCCTTCGTCCACGTGTTCCGTAACATACTTTGCAGCCGCCTTAACATGGTCTCCCGCATTTCCCATAGCCACGCTGTAAGGGACATGCTCAAGCATAGGGATATCATTTCCACCGTCTCCGAATGCCATTGCACACTCCAAAGGAATATTGAAGTGCTCAAGCACCTTGTCAATGCCAAACTGCTTATTCATCCCCTTCACATTCACATCTGCAAAGAGTTCAATCCAGCGCATGCCAACACATCCAGGAAGGGTTTCTTTGAGTATCTGCTGAAGCCTTGGCTCATCCACATAAATGCACAACTGGAACACATCCTCCTTTATAATCTCCTCCACAGGCCTTACCACCGGAGGAAGCACCTCCACCACCTTGGCAACCTCTGTAACCAGCGGATCCATATAGTTCACGTACATCTCATCCTTACACATGAAAGATACCGGAAAAGGATCTGTTTTAAGTCTCTGCGCCAATGCCTCAAGCTCATCCTGCGGCACAGTACTCTTGAAAATCACATTCTCCTTTGTAGAATCCACACAACATGAACCGTTGTAGGTAATGTAGCCGTCAAACTCAATATCATTGAGCACATCCACCATCTTTAGCATCCTTCCGGTAGCCACAAACACCTTTATTCCATTCTCCCTCAACCTCCTGATGGCATCCTTAGTCTCCTGCGGCACCTGATGTGTCTGGAAGCTCACCAGCGTACCGTCTATATCAAAAAAAATTGCTTTAATCTTGTCTCGCATATTTGCACACTTTTTTTACGTCGTCCTTTTGTACAATCATCTGATTCTAAGATGATTGTATTTTTTAAAATTTGATAATCAAAATTTTAAAAAATTTATCCTCCTGATTATCAGGAAGATATACAAAAAGACGACGTTACAAAGATATAATAAAAAAAGGAAGGTGCCACACAAGTGACACCTTCCTCCAATATCATAAGTGAAAATGATTAGCAATCAAGTTTGCCGTCTGAACCAAGAACGTTGATGATCTTGTGTTTGTACATTTTCTCCATGTTGTCTCTAGCAGGACCTAGGTATTTACGTGGATCGAACTCAGCTGGTTTCTCAGCAAATGTCTGGCGGATAGCAGCAGTCATTGCAAGACGTGAGTCAGAGTCGATGTTGATCTTACATACTGCAGATTTAGCAGACTCTCTCAACCACTCCTCAGGAATACCGATAGCAGCTTTCAAAGCACCACCGAATTTGTTGATGGTAGCAACCTCCTCCTGTGGAACTGAAGAAGAACCGTGAAGAACGATAGGGAAACCAGGAAGTTTCTCCTCAACTGCTTTAAGAACGTCAAAAGCAAGCATAGGAGGAACCATTAGGCCAGTCTGAGGGTCAATAGTACACTGCTCAGGAGTAAATTTGTAAGCACCGTGAGAAGTACCGATTG
>JAGBTG010000008.1 GCA_017631435.1 Bacteroidales bacterium
ATGCTGCGAAAAGGATGTCGGTGAAGATGAAACAGGATATGGCCGCACTTAACGGTGCTACTGCAGACAATTTTGCCGCATTGTACAAAGATGCCAAATTCCACCAGGATGCAATGCTTAACAATGAGGTTGCAACTTTAAATACAGTTCTTGAGCTTGCACCTGCTTCTGCTGCACTGAAATCGTTTGTTGCAGCTATGACTGAGAGTGTGAAAGGGGTATGGAATGCAAACGGAAAAAGTATTGATGCAGCTATGAAAGCCAAGGCTTCTGCTCTTGGTGTTGCCCCTATTAAGGCTATTGTCCTTACCGCACAGGAGAAAGCTGCTGCCAAAGTGTTCCCTAAGAGCACTGCTAAAGTTAAGGAGTTCGGTTACGGAGTATTGAATACCGTTCCAAGGGATCTGATGGCAAAATACGGTTTTGCACAGCGTGGTGCTGTCAAAAACGGCGGAGAGATTGCCAAACTTACCACTACCGGCACCAACAGCATTCTTGACATAAAGAAAATGCTTGATGCCCAATTCCCAAGCACAGACTCACTTGAGACCATTACAAAATACATTGAAATGCTTAAAGAAGCCGGCCTGGTTACTTACTAAATGACAATAAAAAAGGGAGAAGCAATTCTCCCTTTTTTATTACTTGGCAACTGCCCTCTTGTATGTATCCGAGTAACCTGGGAACAGCGGTTGTGGCGGAACTCTGTCCGAGTGTCCGTTGTTCTTGAATGAACCGTCTTCATTCTGGCGTTTGGTATTGCCGTCAATGAATTTTACCAAAAGGTACTCATCCAAAGCTTTCCATTTTGCAAACAATTTTGCCGCCTCGTTTACAGAGAAATCTGTAAGATATTTCTGCACAGCCTTGCCAGGTTTGAGTTTAAGGGCAGCCTCATCTGTAACTGCAACCGCCTCCATCATTGCAAGCTCGTGCGCATCAACATTCTCACGCACCTCCTTACCAATATGGTTGTAACGCAAATATGCAAATTGTGCAATACGGTTCTGCAACCAGAACATTGCAGTTGGAGAGTACTCCAACATACTGCCGTTACCCAAAGCATAGTGCTCGGAAATTGCATTGATACTTGTATAGAAAGGAGAAAGTGGAGATGTACCGGCATCATCAACTGCAAACCAGAACAAACCGCCAATCTCATCAGGCAACCAGCCGCGGCATTGGCCTACAAACCAGAATCCGGTCTGCTGTGTGGCAATTGCACGCTCGTTCAACCCTTTCTTGCCATCTATCTCAAAAGAAGATGGTCTCCAACGGTAAGGCAACTCATTGCCTCCAGCAGCAATACCCTTTGTCATATCAAACTCTGTTCCCTCATAGTGGTCGCGCATCATATCGGCAACATCCTTTACTGAAAGCTTCTCTTTAGCCTTAACATATAACGGCATACGGTTTTTTGGATTGTCTCCGCGTGCAAAATCAAGATATTTGGACATATCCTCATCACCGTGTTTGTTGAAGAAGCTCCATACACGTGCCTCACAAGCTCTCATACCGGAGAAATCAAGCGGTCCGTATGTGTCTGCAAAACTGAAATCGCTGCCGTCACCCTCATAAAGGCCACACTCACGTGCGTGATCTACCACATCTTTTGCATAAAGGCAGTTCTGAGGGTCATCTTTAGGGAATGTTGCTATACGTGCACAATTGGCGTGAGCCGAGATATAACCGTCGGGAATACGGATTGCAACCCATACTGCACCCTTGTTAAGGTTCTTGCCATTCTCATATTTAGGTTTGCGGGCAATTATGTCCATAAACCACACCTCATTCTTGTCCGCAAAGGAGATTGACTCACCGCTTGATGCATATCCGTACTCATCTGCCAATGAAGTGTAAATTTCTATGGCCTCACGCGCAGTTTTTGCCCTCTGCAGGGTAATGTAAATCAAAGAACCATAATCCAATATGGCAGTGGTATCACGGAATTCCTCTCTTCCTCCCCAAGTGGACTCTCCAATAAGCACCTGGTGCTCATTCATATTCCCGATAACATTATATGTATACGGCACCTGAGGAATATACCCCAAGAAACGCTCCTTACCCCATTCTCTTACCTCAATCATCTCACCGGGCTTGTGGGAACCGCGTGGCATATAAACCAAGGTACCAAAACGGGTATGCGAATCTGCCGCATAGCTTACCATCACCGAACCGTCTTTGCTGGCCCCTTTGGAAACCAGCAGATTTGTACAGGCAAATGAGTTATAAACCAATGCCAGCAAACAAAATAAACATAGGATTTTTTTCATAATTCAATCTTGTTAATATTATAACAAAGATAGAAATTTACCCTAAATTTGTACAGCAAATAAAACTTCAAAACTTTTCACTATGCGCATTTCTAAATTTTTTATGGCTGTTGCAGCATCTGTTATGGTGTTTGCAGCCTGCTCACCATCCACTGAGCAAAAAACAGATGAGGCTATCAATGCTGTAATGAATGAATTCCAGGCTGTTGGCATTGCCGCAACTGTTGTAAAGGACGGACAGGTGGTTTACAACAAGTCATTTGGGTATAAAGATCTTGAGAACAAGACCCCTCTTGCCAATGACAACGTAATGAGAATTGCCTCAATTTCAAAATCATTTACCGCAACCTCATTGATGCAGCTTGTTGATAAAGGTATTGTTTCATTGGATGCTGATGTGAGTGACCTTATTGGTTTCAAAATCAGAAATCCTCATCATCCCGATATTCCAATTAACTTAAGGATGGTGCTTTCACACACTGCAAGTATCAAGGACAAAGAGGATTATTTCACATTGGACCATCTTAACCCTGCTGTTTACGGAGATTGCATTGAATCATACTACACCTACAAACCTGGTGAGGACTACAACTACTCAAATATGGGATTGAACCTTGCAGGTACAATTCTGGAAAAGCTGTCGGGAGTAAGGTTTGATGACTATGTAAGGGAAAATGTAATATGGAAACTGGGACTGTACGGAGGCCATAACATTGATTCTTTGGATGCATCAAAATTTGCTTATATATACTCTGTTGAGGATGGAGAGTTCGTTAAGTCAGAGGGTGCTTACAGAAGCAGGGCTGCAGATATGCCAGGTTATGTTTTCGGATACTCCTCTCCTATTTTCTCTCCTACAGGTGGTGTTAAGATTTCAGCCCAGGATCTGGCAAAATATATGATGATGCATATGAACTATGGAGAACTTGATGGCACACGCATCATTTCACAGGAGAGTTCAAAAGCGATGCAGACACCTGTTGCAATAACCAAAGAGGGAGGTATAAACAATTATGGTCTTTGCCTTACTGAGTTTCCCGATTATTTGGCAGACTACAATACACCCGGCAACTATCCTATTGGACATACAGGAGGCGCATACGGACTTAACAGCATAATGATCTGGAGCCCTGCTGACGGATGGGGAATAGTTGCAATGACAAACGGTTACAAATCTGTAGAAGGCAAGAGTTTCCTTAAAACACTTACAAACGCCATCTATGATGCTTGCGTAAAAGAATAGCCTTCTGCTATATGAAAAAAAAATCCTCAGAGCAATTCTGAGGATTTTTTTTGAGCGGAAAACGAGGCTCGAACTCGCGACCCCAACCTTGGCAAGGTTGTGCTCTACCAACTGAGCTATTTCCGCATTGTTCATTTCATTGGTGCTCGGGACGGGAATCGAACCCGTACGGGCATTTCTGCCCACGGGATTTTAAGTCCCGCGTGTCTACCTATTCCACCACCTGAGCCAATGAACGGACCGCAAAGTTAAGAATAGTTTTGTATTAAGCAAAAAAAAGGTTGCCGCATGTGCGGCAACCTCATATTCAGTTATAATATTATCTATTAATAACCAGGGTTCTGCTGAGCCTCAATACCAGGGTTAGCATTGATCTCATCCTGACCGATAGGAAGGATAGTCTTGAAGAAGTTTCTGGTAACAGGGCACTGCTCTACACCGTTAACTGTAGTTCTCAACTGACCTCTACCGCTTGCAGGAGGGTTAGTTCCTTTCTGGAATGCATCATCCTCATAGTAAACGGTCATATCCATACGCATCTGCTCAAAGAATACGATACCCTCTGTCAAGAACTCTCTTCTTCTCTCAGTCATGATATCCTCAAGAGTGATAGTTGCTGGAGCAACCCAGTCTGGGTTTCTTGAAGCAACTGGAGACAAGTACTCTAGAGCTTTAGCCTGGTTGTTTGTTCTAACTGCAGCCTCAGCAGCATTTAGAAGAACCTCTGACAAACGGATAACTTTAATGTTAACTGCAGTAGCATTCTCTTTACCGTCACCGCTAAGAGTTGTAGATCCGCTGTATTTGTAGCAAGAACCTTTACGTCCAGTACCATCCTCCTCATCAGACTGGTCTGAATCCATGATACCCCAACGTGCATCGTTAGCACCCATAATGTCAAACCAATACTGGCTAGCTAGGAATACACCACCTGCAGAGATACCGTGAGCACGACGTCTGTAGTAACATCCTGGAGAACCTGTTCCAAGGTCACCCTCGTTTACAAGAACGTTCAACTCAAAGATAGACTCTGAACCGAAAGTTCTAGCCCATGAAGCTGTCCAGTTAGAAGCGGTATAAGGAGTATAAACACCACTGTTGATGATACCCTCAGCAACTGTTAGAGCCTCTGAGAAGTTGTCCATATACATGTAAACTTTAGAAAGGATAGCCTGGTTAGCATAGTAGTTGATGAAACCGTTGTTAGCTTTTTTACCTAGAAGAGGGGCAGCATCTTTCAAGTCTTTAACAACCTGAGTGTAAACCTCCTCAACTGTGTTTCTAAGAAGTTGTGCAGAAGCATCGATAGGCTCAGTTACAACTGGAACACCGTAAGCATTCTTATCCATATTGTAAGGCTTACCATATAGGCGAACCAAGTCAAAGTGAATAAGCGCGCGGATAGTAAGTGCCTGACCTAGATAGTCATCCAAACCTGTAGCACCACCCTCTTTAAGAGAATAGATATTTTTAATGATGTTGTTTGCCTGTAGCAAGCAGTTGTACATTGTTGACCAGTAGCCAATATAAGAGTTTGAGCTCTGCTCATGTGTAAAGTAGTACCATGCATCACCACCGTTACCAGCTGAGTAAATGGTAAGGTCACCACCTTTAGCATCACCATAAATCAGGAAGTTTCTTCCATAATAGTTAGAACTGGTGAGTTTGTTCATCAAACCCTGAACCATGATCTTTGCATCAGACACATTCTGAATAGAAGATCCAGAATCTACCTGGTTGCTAGGCTTTACATCTAGGAAGCTCTCACAAGAAGTGGCAAAGATCAAAGCCAAAGCTGTTAGCAATATATTAATTCTTTTCATTGTATTATCTTTTTAATGGATTAGAAGCTTAATTCAACACCAAAAGTATAGGTCTTTCCTACTGGAGTCTCCCAACCTCTTGTACCGTACTGGTTAACAACTGGGTCGGCATTTTTGTATTTAGAGAAAGTAAGAAGGTTGCTACCGTTGAAGTAAACGCGTGCGCTTGATAGACCGGCTTTCTTAACAATCTCCTTAGGAATTACGTAACCAACAGAAACGGTGCTCAATCTCAAGAATGAACCGTTGTAGATGTGACGGCTACCCTGCTGCATTGCATCTGTCCAGTCCTCACCGCTCAAACGAGGCTGAGTACCGTTAGGGTTTGAAGCTGTCCACATATTGTCATAGTAGTATTTTGCTCTTGTACGCTCCCAGTAGTAACCGTCATCAGCTACGTCTTTCTCAGCGCCGTCGAATACTTTACCACCAAGTTTGTAAGTGAAGTTCAAACCTAGAGTTACACCTTTCCACTCAAAGTCAGTGTTGAAACCACCGAACAATGCAGGATGAACGTCAGCTAGAACGATCTGGTCAGCGTCATTTTTGTCATAAACCACTTTTCTTCCGTTAAGGGTCATATCCTCATTCTCATTGTTTGAATACCAGATATTCTTACCGGTTGCTTTGTCAACGCCTGCCCACTCTCTACCGTATAGAGCCAAAGTAGACTCACCTTCTCTGTAGATGTAAGTTGCTCTTGCGTCACCACCTGTAGGGTCTTCCCAAATGATATCCTGACCACCGTACAATTTGGTTACCTCAGATTTAACATGTGAACCGTTGATGCTTGCACTCCATCTGAAGTCTTTGTTAGTGATGATATCACCAGAAAGCTCAAACTCAATACCTTTATTGTTGATCTCACCTACGTTCTTAAGTGTAGAGCTGAAACCTGTAATGTATGAGATTGGAACGTCCTGTAGAAGGTCTTTAGAATCTCTGTTGAAGTACTCAACGCTACCTTTGATTCTGTCATCCAAGAAACCGAACTCCAATGCGAAGTTTGAAGTATAAGAAGTCTCCCATGATAGGTTAGCGTCAGCTGCATTTGCTAGAGCACCACCTGGCTCTCCACCATACTGGTATGAGTAGCTTGCCAAAGATCTCCAGCCATTGTTGCTTGAAGGAAGAGTACCGTTAACACCGTAAGATGCTCTTAGTCTCAAGTTGCTGATCCAATCAATATCTTTCATGAACTCCTCATCGTTGATTCTCCATGATCCAGCTACTGACCAGAAGTTACCCCAACGGCTGTCAGGACCTAGTTTTGAAGAACCGTCTCTACGATATGAAGCCGAGAAGTAGTATTTGTTGTCGTAGTTGTACTCTGCACGTGAAAGGATAGACACGATTGAGTTACCCCAGTAGTATGCGTTAGCCTCAGTTGTACCGGCAGTCTGAACTACCTGTAGAGAAGAAACTGGAAGGTTTGTACCAGTTGAACGCATAAAGTCAGTATTGTTTTTCTCTGCCTCGAAACCTGCCAAGAATGTTACATTGTGTTTCTCACCGAATGTATGGTTAAGGTTTGCAGTAGTAGAAGAAACGATAGTTGAGTAGTTTGTGAACATCTCACTTACAGTACCGTTATCACTTTTTGCATTGAAGTGGTCTTTGCTGTAGTAGATATGGTCTCTTACGCGAGTGTCATCATATGAGAATACTGTTCTAACATTAGCCCAATCAGTAAGTTTAACGTTGATAGTCTCGCTAACTGACATCTTGAAGTTCTTAGAGTAGTTATCCCACTGGTCTTTGTAGTACAACTGGTTGTAAGCGTAGCTACCAAAACGGTCAGTCCAAGGCTCGTTGTTCTTGTAGTTAGTTGGCCAGTAGAAGCCCCACAACAAGTTTCTTGTCTGCATGAAGAAGTTGGTATTGGTGTTACGTGTATCGTTGAAACCTACTCTGTCGGTGTGTGACAAGTTAACGTTGGTCATGAACTCCAACCAGTCACCAACTTTCTGTTTAACGTTTACGCGACCTGAAATACGCTCAAACTCATTGGTAAATACACGGCCTTTATCTTTAGTGTAAGCCAATGAAGTATAGTAAGAAGTAGTCTCGTTACCACCACTAACTGCTAGGTCATAAGTCTGGTATACACCTGTTCTGAAGTATGCATCCTCCCAATCGAAATAACGTTTAGCACGCTCAGCCAAGTTTTTAGCCTCTACATCGTTGGTAGGCTCAACAGTTGTAATGTTAAGTTTTGAGTATACACTGTTGCTCTCAGAAGTAATTTTGTAACCGTGTTTGTTGAACTTGCTGTTCAAAGAGTTAAGTGAGTATGCGCTTGCAGAAGCCTCATCTTTACCTGTAGCAGTTCTTGAATCATGCAATACCATATAAAGCATGTGAGCATTCTCCTCAGTGCTTGCAACCTCGTAGTTGTCAGTAGCCCATGATGGAGTGAATGCAACAGAAGCTCTTAGAGTTACTTTTGGTTTACCTGATTTACCTGATTTGGTAGTGATAAGGATAACACCGTTAGCAGCACGTGAACCGTAAAGAGCAGAAGCAGCAGCATCTTTCAATACAGTGATTGACTCAATGTCGTTAGGGTTCAAAGTACTCATTACACTGTTTGAAGTGTAGATGTAGTCACCCATCTGACCTGTACCACCAGAAATTGTTGGAACACCGTCAATTACGTACAAAGGCTCGTTAGATGCGTTCATTGAACCGATACCGCGGATACGGATAGCAGAACCAGAACCAGCCTGACCTGAAGTCTGGGTAATCTGCATACCTGCAACCTTACCGTTCATAGCCTGCTCGAATGAAACTGCAGGAGCATCTTTAATAGCGTCTTGCTTAACTACAGAAGCAGCACCTGTATAAGTACCTTTCTTAACTGTACCGTAAGCAACAACCATAACCTCGTCCAAGTTTACAGTCTCAGGAGCAAGAGTAATGGTTACTCTCTCTCTACCCATAACTGGAACCTCGTGGTTGTGGAAACCGATTGAAGAAACTGCCAAAGTGGCTAGTTTAGGAAGAGTAATTGTAAAATTACCATCAACGTCTGTATAAGTACCGTTCTTGGTACCTTTTTCCATTACATACGCTCCAATGATTGGTAATCCGTCCTCTGAACCAACAACAGTACCTTTTACTGTTATTGACTGCGCTAACAACATTGTAGTACAAAATGCCATTAGCACCGATAGAATGAGTTTTTTCATTAGAATATTTTTTAAGTGTTAGTTGGATTTTAACATACTATTATACGAAGATAGTACTTTTTCTCAACACAACAAGAGATTTCCAAGAAAAACACACATAATTTTAGCCAAACTACACTATTTTCCGCAAAATTGTATCTATTATAAAATAAAAGAAGGCCGGTCATTCTACTTGACCAGCCTCTTCTGCAATTCCAGAATCTCCGTTGCGAGTTCCGGGAAATATTTCTTTGTAAAACTGTAATCTGGTATCAGGACATCACCCATCTCTTCTCTCCTGCTCTTCCTTACCTGACGTTGGGTTATTGCCTCTCTCGTCAATGGCCTTTCCTCCCCCCTCCAGTTGAATCCTTTCAGTTTCTGCTCCCCGTCGGGAAGATTATAGACAGGAAATACATTCTGTTTGAGATCCTCTATAGAACGCACCCTCTGCACCTCATTATTCTTCAGTTTCACCGTCATCATCCTGCACTCTTCCCTGTCCATAAGGGTTATCACACTATCCTCCATCATATAGAACAAGGCTGTAACTCCTCCCAATGCATCAAATCTATAGAGTTCATTATCCTTGAAATATGCAGCCATCTCAGTGCTCTTTATCTGATTGAAATGCACTGAATCCTCCTGCGCAATAATAAAAGCATTTGTTATAAGGTTTATCTTGTTCAGGCTGTTGCTTTTTATCAGCGCCTGTATACTGTCTGCTGAGAACTGGTTCTTCCCATCCTGCCACATCACAGGGTTTGAATAGAACCGTGCCATGGAATCAATTCCTGTAAATACCAGACTGTCACACTTGCCCTGCACATCACTCCTGTAAAACTTAACGTTATGAAAAGCATCTATGAAGTTTACATCGGAAGTATCACGCAACAGAGTCCCGGCCAATGTGTCTGCAGCAACTGGCATTGTTGTATCCTGCGCCACTAATGGAAGACCGGCAATTTCTCCATCTGAGTTCAGCTTTCCCTTTTTCGCACCACTCTCCAATGCCCCCTCTTTGGAATCATCCTTCTTCAATCCTTCCCCGCGGACATCTTTACCCGAAAGGGCCTTATCACCTTGAGAATGCTTATTTTTCTTGGCCTCCCTCCTCTGCTTGTCATGTATTGCTATAGGATCTGTTCCCGACAACTGTAATCTCTCTTTTGCATGGGCAATCTGGGCACTGTCAACATCACACATCCTTTTTACATGGAATATGATTGAGTCAGCAGCAAGGAAAAGAGTATCTGCAACCCCATTTTCCACTGAATACATCGCTGCAACAGGAGAATCTGTCAGTTCAATTCTCTTTAATGAAGGCCTGTAGACGATTTTGTCTGCCATAGCTATTGAACTCTGCACTGTATCCAGAATCTGGACATTGCTGTAAAGGTCTGCATCGCCGGTATTTCTGTAATAGAGCAACCGGTCGGCCCACAACTCGTGAGTTGGATCCATGATGTAAGCATCCTTATCCAGTTCAAACAGTTCAAGCCTACGGTGATACCTTCCCTGATTGGCATACAACATGCTGCTGTCTTTCCAACCGGTTGTCATTTTCTTGAATACAGCCACATCAGTCTGCGTATAATATTCAAGTTCTGTTGTGGATATGAAAACCGAATCGGCAAACATCTGCACCTGATCCATAAACGTAAACAGATTCTCCTTGGAGTAATACATTCCGTTTATGCTCTCAATAACTTTATTGTCGCTACTCTTTAGGGATGCCCCGTTAAAGAATGTGGCTATACTGTCTTTAGTATTATAATCCAAGTAGTTGGTCTTTAGAACATTGCCTTCACGGTCGAACAGCTGCACCAACGCACCCCTGAACTTTGCAAGGTTGTCGTTGGCCACATACTCTATCCTGTCGCTAGTAAGGGATGTGTTCTCCTGAAGAATCTCCACATTGCCTATTGCATCTATGATATTGGTGTTCACATTCCACAACGCCGTATCACACTTAAGATATGTATTATTGTGCAGGAATGTGGCAGGGCCTATCACTTTTCGCAAAGCAACACCGTCAACCTCAATCAGATGGGCAGACTCAGCCTCAACAAGGCGCACCAAAGAATCAGCACCTCCAGCACCCTGGGCCATACCCTGGTACTGAAAGTGCATGAATATAATTACCAGAAAATATAATTTACTTAATCCAGCCCTCACGTTCAAAATTGCATTGTTTAAACAGGTCATCAAGTTTGATATATGTGACTGCCTGCTTCTCTTTTACGAACTTATCAATTGCCTCTGTCTGTCTCTTCCTGTCGGCAATTCCCTGAATTACCATATAATCATCCTTATATGTTGCAGGATGTGAAGGAATTACCTTATCAAGCTTAACTACCTTGTAAATTATGTTGCCGTTACGGCCCTCATCATCCAAAGACTCGAAAGGCGCTGAGATTTCCCCCTCCTTCATACCCTTGATTACTGCATAGTCTGCCGGTTTCAACTGGTCTTTCTCAAAGAATGTTGAGCCAGTATTAGGGTCAACCATAACACCTCCACTTATTGCAGATTTTAAGTCTTCGGAATTGGACATGGCTGCAATCTCAAATGTAATGCTGTCTGCCTTTACAAGAGTAACTATACTGTCAAGCTGATTGAAAGCCTTGTTTCTGTCTGCAGCAGTATATTTTGGTTTCAACAGGATATGCCTTGCATTGAACATCTCCCCATCCTTCTTTATCATCTGAATGATATGGAAACCGTCGGGAGTCTCAACTATCTGTGAAATCTGCCCCTCCTTCAAAGCCATTGCAGCATCACCAAATTGAGGCCAGAAAAGGTTTTTTGAAGCCATACCCAACTCACCGCCCCTGATTGCACTACCTGGGTCCTCTGAGTAAAGTGTTGCTATTGTACTGAATTTCTCGCCTTTCATAATTCTGTCCCTAAAAGCAAGAAGTCTCTCCTTGGTAGCAACTTTGGCAGCTTCCTGATCTGGATACAGAGCTATCTGGCTGATCTTGTACTGGGTAGAAATGATTGGAAGATCACTCTCGTCAACCTCCTTGTAGAATTGCTCAACCTCAGCCGGGGTAGACGATCCTGCAGCCATCATTATTTTCTGCTGCATCTGCTGCATAAGGCTCTGGTCTCTAAGAGCAGTTCTCCACTCCTCCTTAAGTCTGTAAAGGGGCTTTCCGAACCTCTTCTCTACCGCCTTTTCTCCACCAAGACCTGTAAGGACATTGCTCACCCTATTTTGGAGTTCCATCTCCACATTGTCTTCACTTACAACAAGGCTATCCAGTTTTGCCTGGTTAAGAAACAGTTTATGCACCATCATATTCTCAAGCACCTGACACCTGGTATTGCGGTCAACGCCTCTTCCCTCAGCTGCCATTACCTGTATTTCACCCTCAAGTTGTGACAAGAAAATGGCCTCGTTTCCTATAAGTACTATTGTCTTGTCAGCCAAACCGTTTTCATATCTCTGTGCATTCAGCGCCAATGGAACTGTCAAAAGGAACGCTGCTACTGCACTAGTGAGAATTCTTCTCATTTTCCTCTGTAATTTTTAATTTATTATTATTGAGAGCATCATTGAGGATATCTCTCTGCAAGTTTGAAATAAGTTCCTGCTTTCTCCTGCTTATGATAATCTCCCGTATTTTTTCTGCGTTATACTCCAGCGGTGTAACCACTCCAGGCTCCACATAATCAAGCACCTGAATAACATTGGTATATACACTGTCCTTATATTCAATTGCAAGCCTCTCCTTTTCAAGCAGCTGCTGCAACTGTGCAAGGGTTGCGCCAGACTCCTTTGCCACTACATTCAAATCAACCCAAGCTTCCTCGTAATGGCTATACTTGTATGCAGAATTAAAAGCCAACTGCTCTAGAGCCTCCAGATCTTCTATCTCCCTGCTCTTTGCCAGCCTCCTCATAACCTGCAAATTGGGAGAACTGTTCTGCATTTTTACAAGTCTCCCCTTAAACACCCCATTCTTCCCCACAAAACTGCCCTGATGGGCATTATAATACTCTTCTATCTCCCTGCCGGTTACAGTTGTATCCAGCCTCTCCTCCACAAATTTGTTCTCATAGCGGAACACCAGCAACTGTGTGCGGTAGTCCTCCAATAATCCTGCCACATCCTTGTCTGTCTTTGGCAATTGCTCTTCAGCCTTTTGCAGCATAAGCTGCTTTGTTGCCCATGAATATATATATTGTTGGGCCAAAGATGCGCTGTCTTGCGATGATATCCCTTTGGGAATCACCTTTTCAAGATCTGTTTTGTATAATACAGCCCTTCCAATCTGCGCCACCTTGTCACCCTTTGTAAAATTCTCATAAAGGGTGCATGAGCAAATTGAAAGAGCTGATATTATTATACAAACAATCCTGTTCATCCAGAAAAGTAGGGATTATTTTGTAAGGCCGCTCAATCTTACGAACAAAGCGTCAACACCCTCAAGCAATTTCTGGTTCAATGCCTTGAAATGTTTCTTGGCATCATCCTTAGGATAATGGTTGATCTGCTCAAAAAGATTGTCACCAAGCTCAACAGCATCAGCAACGATTTTATTGGCCTCCTCCACATTCTTGTCCCTGTTAAGATACATAAATACCCAACAGTCTGAAATTACCTCATTTACAAGGAAAATCACATCCTTCTTAAATGTTCTTAAATTTGCCATAGTATCTTAATCTTATTTAAATTTTGGTTCTGCTTATTATAGGACAGGTTTTCCTACTGGCTCAAGTCCCAAACCTGGTTTGTCGTGCAAAGTGATCTTACCGTCAACAATGGTCATACCTTTGTAGCAGTCATTTGAGATAAGAAGGTTACCGTCAAGGTCTGCCCACTCTGTCTTAGGAGCGATCTGAGCACCTGCAGTAATTGCGCAAGAAGTCTCTGTCATACATCCGATCATAAGTTTCATATCCAATGTCTGAGCCAAGCTCACCATCTCTCTTGCCTCTCTCAAACCGGTACACTTCATCAATTTGATATTGATACCGTGGTATGCACCATGAAGTTTCTTAACGTCAACAAGTCTCTGGCATGCCTCGTCTGCAATGATTGGAAGAGGTGATCTCTCTGTCAACCACGCTGTCTGGTCCAAAGCATACTTACTCATAGGCTGCTCAATCATGTTTACATTGCGCTCAGCCAACCAGTGGATCATATCCAATGCATAATATTTGTCTTTCCAACCCTGGTTTGCATCAATGCAGATTACTGTATCTGTTACCGAACGGATTGTATTGATCATCATCTTGTCCTCAGCCTCTGTTCTACCCAATTTAACCTTGATAACCTTGTATGGAGAAGCTTCTCTGGTTTTCTCCCTTACAACCTCCTCTGTATCCAAACCTACTGTAAACGAAGTATTAGGACAAGTTGTAGGATCCCAACCCCAGATCTTCCACCAAGGCTGTCCCATCATCTTACCTACCAAGTCATGCAAAGCAATATCGATTGCAGCTTTGGCTGCGCAGTTGTTGATTGCAATTGAATCAACATATTTCATGATATCCTCAATCAAGAAAGGAGAAGCAAATTTGCTTAGGTCAACTTTCTTAAGGAACTCCATTACAGAAGCCTGAGTCTCACCCAAGTAAGGTGGCATAGCAGCCTCACCGTAACCCTCGTAGCCGTCCCAAGTGATCTTGGTAAGAACAATAGGGGTAGTGGTTCTTGATGAGTTTGCAATTGTAAACACATGTCTCATCTGAGCATCGTATGGAAGCCATGTAAGCTCCAATTTCTTGCTACCTGATTTCTTTTTTCCTCTCTCTGCCTGTGCAAAAAGTGTTGCAGGGTTAAGTACAGCAGCTGCAGCTGTTAGAAGACCTGCTGATTTCAAGAACGAACGTCTGTCTGTTTTCATATCGTATTGTGTGTGTTTCAATTATTTATAAAATTTCTGAATTGACCAAATGTCTTTGCCGGCATCTACATTACCCAAAATTCTCTGAGCACGGACAAGGCGTTTTGAACCGTCATAATAGTTTGCATCACCAGGAACCAAACTGTTGATTCTCACTTTAGTAGCTGAGTGGATAAAGATACCGTCCTCAATGTAGATACCTACGTGTGTGATGCGCTCTTTTTTCTCAGCTGTAGCTTTTGTACCAAAGAAGATTAAGTCACCTTTCTTAAGGTTAGCCAAAGCCTCTCTTGTATGCTCACCGCCATCAACATATTTTGAGATGTCCACGTTATCACCTGTAAGACACTGCTGGGATGCGTCTCTTGCAAGAACTATACCATTAAGGAAATAGGTTGATTTGCAGAAACCGCTGCAGTCTACAGCCTTGATTGAAGTACCGCCCCACATATAAGGAACACCAATGAACTGTTTTGCAGTGGCAATGATATTCTCAGCGGTAGGATTGCGGCTGTCAAGCCATTTGTCAAAGTCTGTAAGGCAAGATTTGAGGATATAACCCTCTCTACCATCTGAGATGGCAACTTTCTGCCAAGCGCCCTGAACACCTTTGTCCAAAAGGATGTTACCCCAAACAACATCACTTACCATCTGGCTGCTTGCAGAAGGACCCTCATACATTGTAGTGTATTTTGTAGTGACAATCACTTTTTTAGCTGCCTGATAAGCATCAAACTCAGCCTTGTCCATATAAGTTATGCTTCCCGACGAAACCCAAGAAATATAACCCTCAGGAGTAATAGCCCTTGTCCAGCCACCTTTTTTCTCCAACACCTGAAGTGGAGTACCCATCATAACCTGGGTAGCAGACTCTGCACTGTATTTGCCTGCAGTACGGAAGTTGATTACCGACTGGTTTGAAACGCCATATATCTTCTCTCCCAACTCAGCAGCAGGAAGCATGCTGATACTGTCGAGAACTGTAATTCCCTTATCTGCAAAAGCTTTTACGTATGCCTCTTTTGCCTCAGGCTGATTGGTAACACCTTTCAATGCGTAACCATTCTCGGTCTCAACAAGTTTCACCTCAAGTGTCTTGCTTCTCCCGTCGGGAGCATACTGTGATTTCATCTCTTTTGAGATAGTCTCAAATGCAGCAGCCTCTTTGGAAACTTTCTCTCCGCCACAGCATCCGTAAAGGGCAACAACAGGAAGGGTTGCCAACAGAATAAGTTTTTTCATGCGTCTAATAAGTCTTATTAATGAATATATCGTACAAATATAGAAAAAATGCTGTAAAACAAAAAAAGGAGAGCATGATTTGCTCTCCTTCTGCCATAAAATTAATGCGTTACGGCTTATTTGTCTTTAAGGATCACATCGTGTGCACCACCCTCAACAATTGAGGTTGATGAGACAAGTGTAATCTTGGCGTTCTTCTGGAAATCAGGAATGGTGATTGAACCGCAGCTGCACATTGTTGAAATGATCTTGCCAAGGGTAACATCAAGATTGTCCTTCATCTTTCCTGCATAAGGAACGTAGCTGTCTACGCCCTCCTCAAACTTCATTACGCCACCTTTGCCGCCCATATCATAGCGCTGCCAGTTGCGTGCACGGCTGGAGCCCTCTCCCCAGTACTCTTTTACATAGTTGCCGTTAATGTAAAGTTTTTTAGTAGGAGACTCGTCAAAACGGGCAAAGTAACGGCCCATCATAAGGAAGTCTGCGCCCATCGCCAAAGCAAGTGACATATGGTAATCATGAACAAGACCTCCGTCACTACAGATTGGAACGTAGATTCCGGTCTTCTCAAAATATTCATCCCTTGCTGCAGCAACATCAAGGATTGCAGTTGCCTGGCCACGGCCAATACCTTTCTGCTCACGGGTAATACAGATAGAACCTCCGCCAATACCAACTTTAATGAAGTCTGCACCGGCCTCAACAAGATAATCAAAACCCTCCTTGTCAACCACGTTACCGGCACCAATCAGCACTTTACCGTTATAAGTCTCTTTAACCCAAGCAATTGATTCTTTCTGCCACTCTGAAAATCCGTCTGATGAATCAAGACAAACTACATCAACACCGGCCTCTACAAGTGCAGGAACACGCTCTTTATAATCTCTTGAGTTGATTCCGGCACCAACAAGAAGCTCTTTGGTCTGAGGATCCAAAAGCTCGTTAGGATTCTCACGGTGTGACTCATAGTCTTTACGGAATACGAAGTATACAAGATTCTGGTTATCGTCAATGATTGGAAGGGCATTCAGTTTGTGGTCCCAGATAAGCTGGTTAGCCTCTGAAAGTGTGATACCAAGCTTGCCTACAGTAAGTTTCTCAAACGGTGTCATATAGTCTTTCACAAGAGCATCCTTGCCATCATGTGAAATCCTGTAATCCCTGCTGGTAAGCATACCAAGCAACTTGCCGTTAGGAGTACCGTCATGGGTAACGCCCATTGTAGTGTGGCCAGTTGCCTCAACTATAGCCTCAACCTCTGCAAGAGTTGCATCGGGACGCACGTTGGAATCGCTAGGCACAAAACCTGCCTTGAATTTCTTCACTTTCCTCACCATCTCTGCCTGGTCCTCAATTGACTGCGAACCGAAAATGAATGACAGACCGCCATTACGGGCAAGGGCTATAGCCAAGCCATGGTCTGAAACAGACTGCATGATGGCAGAAACAAATGGAATGTTAAGTGAAATTGCAGGCTCCTCGCCTTTTTTGAATTTTACCAAAGGGGTTTTCAGAGAAACATTCTGTGGTGTACACTCCTTGGTTGTAAGGCCAGGTATCAAAAGATACTCGCCAAAAGTGCGGGAAACCTTCTCTATGATTTGCGCCATATTATCCTCCAATTTTTAAAAAAGTTTTGCAAATGTACTACTTTCTAAAATTTAGTACAACAAAAAATAATCATATATTTGTACACTTATTAAGATAAACCACGAAAATCCGTAAAAAATGATACTAGATTCACTAAAAAGCTTTGAAAAATACCAGACCCTTCAGGAGGGTTTTGATAAAGTGTACCAGTTTATAAAGAAAAACGACCTTTACTCTATGGAGTGCGGCAAATATGAGATTGACGGCAAAAGAGTATACTGCACAATCTCAGAAGGCGAACTCAGGGATGTGGAGGAGGCCAAACTGGAGATCCACGATTCATACATTGATATCCATGTTCTTCTCGACGGTTCAGAGACTATCGGGATAAAGGACCGCTGCAAATGCAATACCGACAACACCAAATACCAGGAGGCAGACGACATTGCATTCCTTGAGGATGAGCCTGAGAATTATGTAGTACTTGGCGTTGGCAACATTGCTGTGGTATTCCCTGCCGATGCACACGCTCCACTTTTGGGTACAGGCAACTACAAGAAAGCCGTATTCAAGGTTCATGTAGGCACCAATAGAAGCAGACTGAACTAACTTCAGGTGGACAAGAGGTACAACTCATTTGTGGGCTACTTCAAACAGAAGTACGGATGCCGTCTGCAGAAAATTGTTGTGGACGCAGGTTTCACATGTCCCAACAGGGACGGAAGCAAGGGTATTGGGGGATGCACATTCTGCAACAATGATGCATTCCACCCCAATTACTCCACTCCCGACAAATCCATCTTCCAGCAGCTGGAGGAGGGGATTGAATTCCACCTCAACCGTTACCGCAAAACGGAGGATTACCTCGCTTATTTCCAGTCATACTCAAACACATACGCTCCACTGGAGCACCTGAAAGGGCTGTATGAGCAGGCCCTCGCCCACCCCAAAGTAAAGGGCATTGTAATTGGCACCAGACCAGACTGCATAGATGAGCAGAAACTCGATTACCTGGCAGAACTTGCCAAAGAAAAAATTGTGATTGTTGAGTACGGAATAGAATCCTGCTACGACAAAACCCTGCAGAGGATAAACCGCGGACACGACTTTGCCACTGCCGTTGCTGCAGTGGAGGCTACTGCAGCCAGAGGCCTGCACCAGGGAGCCCATTTCATTTTCGGCCTTCCGGGTGAAACCATCCAGGACATTATGGGCATGGCTTCCATCATAAACAGACTCCCTGTGAATTCAGTAAAGTTCCATCAGCTGCAGATTATCAAAGGGACACAGATGGAGGCAGAGTTTGCACGTTGTCCCCAGGATTTTGTACAGTGGAAACTGGATGAATACCTCGATTTCTTCATAGATTTCCTGGAGCTGCTCCGCCCGGACCTTTACATAGAACGTTTTGCAGGAGAAGTTCCTCCACGCTTTGTAAACTCAAGTCCTTGGGGGAAAGTGCGCAATGTTGAACTTCTGCAGATGCTTGACAAGCGCCTTGAGCAACGCAATACATACCAAGGGGCAAAATACGCACCATAACACAGGATTATAATAAATAAAAGGGGGACAGTCCCCCTTTTTATGCCATAAGCAGTTGCACTCTACTTATTCATCTTATATCCTATAAGCGCACCGTCATAGTTATCCAATAGTGTAGATATTGTTGCCAAACTTGCCTTACCGCTAACTGAGCTTGCAGCTGAAACAACCTTCTTCATAAAAGACATTAGCTTGGTTGCATCAAACAAAAGGGCCAATGATGTTCCGGTATTTGCATAAATTGCGTTGACCGTACCCAAGTTCACTCTTCCAAGCGAGCCATACTTAAGAGTAATGATCTTATTCTCCTTATCTAACGAGTAGGTTCCTTTTAAGTTCTTCACTGAGCTTCCTATCTTTACTGTCTGCGTAAAAGTAGAATCAGAATTGAATGTATAGCTTAGCGACTCGTTTATGCCAATTTTTCCATAAAGTTTCAACAGCGTATTCTCAATTTTGGTTGTTGCAGCTGCGCCACCGGCCTGTGCCAGAAGATTGTCGCTTTTGAACTGCACCTCAGGTGCACTGTATTTCCATGTTCCGTCAATTGAGAGATCGAGCTTGGACACTGCGCCTCCTACTACATTCTCTATGATTGAAGTCACAGTATTGTTAGTGGCCCCTGAGCCAAGTAGCTGATTGAGCACGGATTGTACTCCACTCTGAGCATTGGCAACCGACACCGAAAGCGCCACGGCAATTATTGTAAACAGTTTTTTCATTTTGTATGTTGTTTTTAATTTCAGAATTGGACTCAAAATTGGGAAAATAGTTTAAAATCTCAAAAAAGATTTGGTGGGTAATGGAAATATTTCTACTTTTGCGGTCCCAATAATGGGACAAAACCTTTAAAAATCATTTGCAATGGCTGAGTATTTAACTTCAGACAAGAAAGCAGAGATTTTCGGCAAATACGGAAAGTCTAATACAGACACTGGTTCTGTTGAGAGTCAAGTTGCTTTATTTTCCTACCGTATCGCTCATCTTACACAGCACATGAAAGAGAACCACAAAGACTTTGGTACTCAGAGATCACTTCTAAGATTGGTTGGTAAGAGACGTCAGCTTCTAGATTACCTAAAAGCTAAGGATATTGAGAGATACAGAGAGCTTATCAAGGCACTAGGCCTAAGAAAATAAGCCTTACCAAGGAATACAAAAAGGTTGCAGGATTCTGCAACCTTTTTTTTCTATTTCTTCTTCAACAGGTTCTTGCCCTTGTCAAGCAAGTTCTTGCCCTTTTCCTTGGCCATGTCAATCGGATTTTTGATTTCTCCACCACTACTCCCACTGTATTTATTAAATTGCTTCCCAGTAAGAAAGTGGAATTTCCTGGTATACCCGCTGTCTTTAATGGTGATTGTTTGCTTGGAGAGGTCAATTTCCTTACCCTTAACAACAACCAGATCCGGATCTGTAGTAATTGTAATGGAACCTCTTTTCTTTCCCTTTTCATACCCACCTTTCACATAGATATCGAAGGTTTCAGTGTTTCCGTTCTTCTTGTAGTTCCTCATTTCCATGGTACAGTCATCTTCACTATCGCCATCAAAACGGTAAATCATGGCCTTACGGTTGATAAAATCGCGGATAGCCCATTGGGTACCCTTTGAATCAGCATAGCAGTGAATCTCCTCTTCCTGTGCAGAAGCAGACAAGCAGATAACTATCAGCATCAAAGCTGTCAATAATACTTTCTTCATACTTTATATCTTTATAAGTTTATAATGCCTTTGATTTTCAGGCATAGCCTTTAGCAAAGTAAGGGATATTTTTTCACTTTTGCAACATTGGTAGAAACCAGAAAAACATGAAACACAACTATACAGCTGACGCACTATTTATGGGTAAGAATACAAATATAAATAAAAAGGAGGCCGGATCAGATGACCGGTCTCCTCATTATTATTGTCGGGAAGAGAATTACTCACCTTTTGGTGCGTGGTTCTCTCTTGGACCTTTTTTGCCGAAATCTTTTCTTGGACCACGGTTGCCCTCTTTGCGGTCACCCTCCGGTCTTGGACGGCGTACAGGCTCAACATAACCCTCTGGCTTCTCTAGAAGCACTTTGCGAGAAAGTCTCATCTTGCCGGTCTTGCTGTCAATCTCAAGAAGTTTTACCTCAACCTCGTCACCTACGTTAAGGACATCCTCAGTTTTCTCAACTTTCTTCCAGTCGAGCTCAGAGATGTGAAGCAAGCCCTCTTTACCAGGAAGGATCTCTACAAATGCACCGAACTCAAGGATTGAAACCACTTTTCCTTTGTAGATTGTACCTACCTCAGGAACGGTAACGATACCTTTAACCCATGCCAATGCAGCATCCATGCTCTCCTTGTTCTCACCAAAGATATCAACTACGCCGAATGAAGCGTTGCCCTCTTTAACCTCAGTGATGGTAACGGTTGTACCGGTCTCTTTCTGGATTTTCTGGATAACCTCACCACCTTTACCGATGATAGCACCAATGAACTCACCCGGTACTCTAAGCTGAACGATTCTTGGAGTATGAGGTTTAAGCTCTGGTCTTGGCTCGCTGATGGTCTTCATCATCTCACCCATAATGTGCATACGGCCCTGACGTGCCTGCTCAAGAGCTTTCTCAAGAACCTCGTAAGAAAGGCCGTCAACTTTGATATCCATCTGGGTAGCAGTGATACCGTCTACAGTACCGGTTACTTTGAAGTCCATATCACCCAAGTGATCCTCGTCACCTAGAATATCTGAAAGGACTGCATATTTACCGGTTTTTGAGTCTGAAATAAGACCCATTGCAATACCTGATACAGGTTTCTTAATCTTGATACCGGCATCCATAAGTGCTAGGGTACCTGCACATACAGTTGCCATTGAAGATGAACCGTTAGACTCAAGGATATCTGATACTACGCGTACTGCATATGGATTCTCCTCTCCTACTGGAACCATAGGTTTAAGGGCTCTGAAAGCAAGGTTACCGTGACCGATCTCCCTACGGCCGATACCTCTCGAAGCTTTTGCCTCACCTGTTGAGAATGGAGGGAAGTTATAGTGAAGTACGAATGGCTCAGTGCTCTGGACAAGAACCTCGTCCATCTCTTTCATATCCATCTTGGTACCAAGGGTTACAGTTGTAAGGGACTGTGTCTCACCTCTGGTGAAGATTGCAGAACCGTGTGCGCATGGAAGGTAGTCTACCTCGCACCAGATAGGACGGATCTGAGTAGTTGTTCTGCCGTCAAGTCTGATACCCTCATCAAGGATCATGTTACGCATAGCCTCTTTCTCAACATCGTGGAAATAGCGGGCTACCATAAATGCCTTCTCCTCTCTCTCCTCCTCTGGGATAGTCTCAAGGAACTCCTGGTGAACAGCCTCAAATGCATCACCTCTCTCGTGTTTGCTTGTACCGCTCTTTGCAATCTCGTAGCATTTGCCATAGCAGTACTCGTGGCAAGCTGCTCTAAGAGCCTCGTCATTGGTCTCGTGGCAGTACTCCCTTTTCTGAGTCTTGCCAACCTCCTCCATAAGCTCAAGCTGAGCCTGGCACTGTTTCTTAATCTCCTCGTGAGCATATTTGATAGCTCCCAACATTACAGCCTCGCTAACCTCTTTCATCTCACCCTCAACCATCATGATGTTATCCATGGTTGCAGCTACCATAATGTCAAGATCTGCATTTGCCATCTGGCTGAAAGGAGGGTTGATACAGTACTCGCCATTGATTCTGGCAACTCTCACCTCTGAAATAGGGCCGTTGAAAGGAATGTCACTTACTGCAAGTGCTGCAGAAGCTGCCAAACCAGCAATTGCATCTGGCTGTATATCCTTCTCAGCTGAGATAAGGTTTACTGTAACAAAAACCTCTGCGTGGAAATCGTCTGGGAAAAGAGGTCTAAGGGCACGGTCAATAAGACGGGCTACCAAAATCTCAGAATCTGAAGCCTTACCCTCACGTTTCATAAAACCGCCAGGGAATCTACCTGCAGCTGCGAATTTCTCTTTGTAATCTACCTGCAAAGGCATGAAATCCACATTCTCTTTTGCATCTTTAGCGCAGGTTACTGCAGCAAGAAGCATAGTCTTGCCCATCTTAACCACAACAGAACCATCAGCCTGTTTAGCCAATTTTCCTGTCTCAATTTCAATTGTTCTGCCATCGCTTAGCTGGATGGTCTTTTTAACTACATTCATTATTGTTTATACATCGTTGCAGCCCGCCTCCCCCTATGGGAGTTGAATTATTAAACGTTTACAGCCTTTTGTCTGCAGCGGGCTACGTTTTGTTTGCAGACAAAAATCGGGCAAAGATAGTATTTTTTTCTCCACAACCTACTCATTAACAGAAAAAAACATCTCCCAGATATCCCTCTATACCCATACATTTAATATTCGCAAGACTGTCTTCCTGTTGTAAACCCACCCTCTCAACGCTAGCTACCAATCAAACTAGAGATGTAAGCTCTAGTTCATTGAAAAAAATTGCTTAACTTTTATTGGTATATCATTTCTTTTAAGAAGAGATGATCCCAAAAACATCTTAATATCATTAACTGAGTTAATTCTAGACATTTCAGAGAAAATATATTTGTTTAATATTAATTCTATTTCCTGAATTCTTTGATTATCATCAATTTCGTTATCTAAATTAAGAAGATCCCAAAGATGAACTCTTTGAAGCTCATCGTCAAAGTGAAGTCTATCCTCAATATGCATATTTGTAGAATCTAATTCTAGGTTATTTATGTTATAGCCATAATTGATATAATAATTACTTCCAAAATTTGATTTCTGCAACATGATGATTTTAGTTATATCATCCTTGATATTTATCCATTTATTACCTCTTTTTTTAAAATAGTTTTTCATCATTATTTTATTAAATGACGATATGAACGACTTTCTTTCCATATTTAGTATAAATTAATACTATATTCCATTCTCCTCCATATTCTTGCTACGTCTCAAGTTTTGGGCTTGAGGGATAGGACTTTATGCGGCTACTAAGTAGTCTGCTATAAAGATACGGGAAATTATCGGGAAGGAAAAAAGGCTAACCTCAAAGTCTTTGACTTTTTGGTCAGCCTTATAAAATATCTGCAAGGAAGAGATTCCTACCACGCATTCAATGGTCTGCCGGCCATCAGCTGATGGGCTGCTGCCTTAACCTCTTCTCTGGTCTTCTCGCACTCAGGGTTGCTCAATACTTTGTCTACAAGCTCCACAATGAGTGCCATATCTTTCTCTACCAAACCTCTTGAGGTTACTGCAGGGGTACCTACGCGGATACCTGAAGTCTGGAATGGAGAACGGCTGTCGAATGGAACCATGTTCTTGTTTACTGTAATGTCTGCTGCTACAAGAGCCTTCTCTGCAACTTTACCTGTAAGTTCAGGGAACTTGGTTCTGAGGTCAATCAAAAGAAGGTGGTTATCTGTACCGCCAGATACTACTTTGTATCCTTTTGCCATGAAAGCCTCGCCCATGGCAGCTGCGTTTTTCTTAACCTGAACCTGATACTCCTTGAACTCAGGCTGCATCATCTCAAAGAATGAAACTGCCTTAGCTGCAATACAGTGCTCAAGCGGACCGCCCTGGATACCTGGGAACACACTTGAGTTAAGCACTGCCGACATCATCTTCACAGCACCTTTTGGAGTTTTCAAACCCCATGGATTCTCAAAGTCCTTACCCATAAGGATGATACCACCACGAGGGCCTCTTAGAGTCTTATGTGTTGTTGAAGTTACAATGTGAGCATATTTTACAGGGTTCTTCAAAAGGCCTGCTGCAATAAGACCTGCAGGATGGGCCATATCTACCCAGAAGATAGCACCAACTTTGTCTGCGATTGCACTCATTCTCTCCCAATCCCACTCTCTTGAGTATGCCGATGCACCGCCAATGATAAGTTTTGGTTTGTGCTCAAGTGCCTTTCTCTCCATATCATCGTAATCAACAAGACCGGTCTCCTCGTTAAGGCCGTAAGCAACAGCATTGTAAAGGATACCTGAAATGTTTACAGGAGAACCGTGGGTAAGGTGGCCACCCATAGAAAGGTCCAAACCCATAAATGTCTCGCCAGGTTTGATACAAGCTGTCATTACAGCCATATTTGCCTGAGCACCTGAGTGTGGCTGCACGTTTGCATACTCAGCCTCAAAAATCTCTTTCAAACGGTCAATCGCAAGCTGCTCTATCTGGTCTACTACCTCGCAACCGCCATAATATCTTGCGCCGGGATATCCCTCTGCATATTTGTTTGTACAAACAGAACCCAAAGCCTCAAGCACCTGGTTGGATACAAAGTTCTCTGAAGCGATAAGCTCAATACCGTTAAGCTGTCTGCTCTCCTCTTTCTTAATAAGGTCTAAAATTTGAAGATCTTGTTTCATATTGTAATAAAGTGTTTTAATCTGCAATTGATTTTACTGCACAACCATGCATCAAAGACAAATATAGTCATTTTCGGTTACATTTGTTAAATTTTTATATTCCGCATTTTATACACATCTTTGCACACTATTCAACAGGAGATACAATGCACAGAAAATTGAAGAACAACGAGCTTGGAAGGCTTACCGAGGAGCAGTTCAAGCAGGCCGAAAAGATAAATGTAACAGTGGTTCTTGACAATATCCGCAGCCAGCACAACATTGGGGCGGCATTCAGGACATCAGACTCTTTCCTAATTGAGAAGATTATCCTTTGCGGATGCTGTGCAACCCCTCCAACTGCCGAAATCCACAAATCTGCCCTGGGGGCGGAGTTTTCTGTAGACTGGATTTACACAAAGGAGACCACAGATGCCGTTGCCGCACTTAAGGCTGAGGGATACACCATCATCAGCATAGAGCAGGCTGAGAATTCCCTCAAACTTCAGGATATAGCAGAGTATCTTTCTCCCGACAGCAGTTCAGAAAATTTATCGGGAAGAAAATTTGCCCTTGTTTTTGGAAATGAGGTAAAAGGAGTACAGCAGGAGGTTGTGGATATGAGTGATGCTGTGATTGAGATACCTCAGTTTGGCACAAAACACTCTCTCAACATTTCCGTTTCTTTGGGAATTGTCCTTTGGGAGTTCTGCAAAAATCTGAAAATAGGGAGACAGTAAAATTGCTGACCGGTACCCATAAAGCAAAAGAGGCAACCTTCCGGCTGCCTCTTTTTATATTTATGGATTCATCATGTCCATATTCCTGAAATTGAGAATTTCGTAGATGGCTTCTATAGCCACTGCCGCAGGACCTTGCGGATCTATCATCTTGGCCTTGGTGTAGGCGTTGATGGCTTCTCCCCACAGTTGCTGCCTGCGGTAAATACCACCCAGCAAGTACCAGCCGTACGAATCTTTGGGGTTATTCTCCAAAAGCGTATTGAGCTGTGTATATGCCTCATCCAACTTACCCTCCCTAAGGAGTGCCTCTATCTCAAGAGTTGTGAGGATCTGTGATATTGCCTTCTTTTTCTCCATTTCTCTCTATTGAACTATACCAATCCAGAGAATCCCATGAATGCCATTGCAAGGATACCTGCAGTGATCAAAGCGATTGGGTTTCCTTTCATTGCTTTAGGAACATTGTTCAAGTCCAATTGTTCTCTAAGACCTGCAAAAAGTGTCATTGCCAAACCGAAACCAAGTGCACTTGCAATTGCATATACAACTGACTGTGCAAGGTTAAGCATATGAGGGTCACCACCAAAGGTAAACTCTTTTGACACTACAAGAATTGCAACTCCCAATACAGCACAGTTAGTGGTGATAAGTGGAAGGAAGATACCCAATGCCTGGTATAGTGAAGGGCTGATCTTTTTAAGGATAATCTCCACCATCTGCACAAGGGCAGCAATTACAAGGATGAAAGTGATGGTCTGCATGAACTGGATCTCAAGCGGAACCAACAGGTAGTTCTGTACAAGGTAGGTAACCAAAGTTGCCACTGCCATTACAAAGCAAACTGCACCACTCATACCTACTGCTGTAGAAACCTTGTTTGATACGCCCAAGAAAGGACATACTCCAAGGAACTGTGCCAACAGGATATTGTTGACAAATACAGCTGAAATGATAATCAATATATATTCCATATCTATTGTTCTATAGGGTTAATTATTTAGCTTTTGCTTTGTTGAACAACATCATAAGGTAACCAAGTACAAGGAATGCACCTGGAGCAAGGACGAATGCCAACATACCGTCTGCATCACAAAGTTTTGTACCGAATACAGAAAGGCCGCCCAACAACTCTCTCACAAAACCGATAACTGTAAGTGAAAGTGAGAATCCCAAACCGATACCGATACCGTCGAAAGCTGAATCAACTACTGAGTTCTTGCATGCAAATGCCTCTGCTCTACCCAATACGATACAGTTTACTACGATAAGCGGAATGAACAATCCCAATGTCTCATATAGTGACGGTACATAAGCCTGCATCACAAACTGAAGTACAGTTACCAATGAAGCAATGATCACAATGTAGCAAGGGATCTTAACCTTTGAAGGGATAAGGGAAGCTACTGCAGATATAAGCATGTTTGAAAGTACAAGGACAAATGTTGTAGCAAGTCCCATACCCAAACCGTTTACTGCTGAGGTAGTGGTTCCTAGAGTAGGACACATACCCAAGACCAAAGAAAAGGTTGGATTATCTTTAATGAAACCTTTTGTTATCAAACCTAGTTTACTCATATTAGTTCTGTTGAGCCTCCTCACTCTTGTTTATGTTAAGGAAAGCATTGTATGCGTTGTTGATTACATCAATGAATGCTCTTGAAGTGATGGTTGAAGCAGTGATTGCATCAAAGTTACCGCCATCTTTCTTAACAGCAAACTTGAAGTTAGGGTCGCCAGGATTGGTACCCTGGAACTGTGTAATGAAGTGGCTCTCGCTGTCGGAAATCTTTGCACCAAGGCCTGGAGTCTCAGCATGTGAGATTACAGAGGTGTTTACGATTGCTCCGTCGGGAGTAAAACCAACCATAAGTGTGATGTTTCCACCGAAACCTGCTGATGAAGATGCCTCAATTGCATAACCTACAATCTCCTCACCCTTCTTTGCAGGGTAAACTGTTGCGGTTTTGCCGTTGGCCTCTACAGTGAATTTCTCTGCAGAAGGGGCATTGTCAAATGCAGGAACCACGCCGCCTATAGCGGTATTGATTTTTGCAGTCTGTGCAGCTGCAATAGGCTCTGCTGTAAGAGCATAAAGGCCACCCAACAATGCAGCAGATACAAGACATACTGCAAAAAGGGTTACAACCATATTTGTTAGTGTAGATTCTCTAGCCATTATTTTGCCTCCTTACCAAATCTTTTAGGTTTACAGAACATGTTGATTAGAGGAACAGTTGCATTCATGATAAGGATTGCAAATGAAATACCCTCAGGATAAGCACCGAACTCACGGATAAGGATTGTGATGATACCGATACCAATACCAAAGATAACCATTCCCTTAGGCTCCATTGGAGAAGTCACATAGTCTGTTGCCATAAAAATTGAACCTAGCAACATACCACCTGTAAGCAAGTTGAAGATTGGATCTGTGAACTGCTCAGGGTTGCACAACCAAAGGATACCTGAGAATACGAATACTGTACCCCAGATTGAAAGTGTGATATGAGGACGGATAACTCTTCTAACCAAAAGGTAAACGAAACCAAGAAGAAGAGCGATTGCCGAGATCTCACCTGCAGAACCGATTCTGGTGAAAAGCATCTGTGCATATGAGAAATTGTGCTCAGCATAGATCTGGCTTAGGGTCATGCCCTGTGCCAATCCCTCTTTAACAATACCTAGAGGAGTTGCACCTGAAACGCCGTCGAAAGCAAACCCGAATGTAGACTCTGGAGTGCTCCAGTCTGTCATGATTACAGGGAATGAGATAAGAAGGAATACACGGCCTACCAATGCAGGGTTGAACAAGTTCTGTCCAAGACCTCCAAAAGTCATTTTTGCAACGCCGATTGCTACAATTGAGCCAATTACAACTACCCACCAAGGAGTGTTGATTGGAACGTTAAGTGCCAAAAGAAGACCTGTAATGACTGCAGAGTAGTCACAAATGGTAACTTTGGTTTTAAGCATGAACTTTGCAATGACATACTCAACTGCAACGCAGGCAAGTACACCAACCAAAGCCAATTTCAATGCAGACAGACCAAAGCAATATATAGAAACCGCTACAGTAGGAAGCAGCGCAATCACTACGTCCCTCATCAAGCTTTTGGTATTATCCTTCCCATGGATATGAGGAGAAGGTGATACAAGCAGTTTTTTCATTTTATTTCCTAGTTTTTAAAGTCTGAATTATTTTTTAGGACGGCTACGCATGATTTTCATCACGTTTGCTTTAGCCAATCTGATATTGTCCAAAAGCGGAATGTATGCAGGACAGGTGTACAAGCAGCAACCGCACTCAATACAGTCGTAAATCTTGCCTGCCTCAAGGTCATCCATTCTGCCCGCTTTAGCCAACTTGTTGAGCAAGTATGGCTCCAAGCCCATAGGACAAGCCTCAATACATTTTCCGCAACGGATACAGTTGCTCTCAGGCTGTCTCTTTGTCTGCTCCTCAGTAAGGAACAAAACTGATGATGAACCTTTAAGTGTTGGAGCATCAAGGTTTGCAATTGCCTTACCCATCATAGGACCGCCGCTGATAGCTTTTGCTGCAGCCTCAGGAACACCTCCTACAGACTCAATCATCTTTGATAGAGGGGTACCTACCCTATGTTTGTAGTTCTTCTGCTGAGGACAGCATTCACCTGTAATTGTCATGATACCCTCAAACAGAGGTTTGTTCTTCTGGACAGCCTCATATACTGCCAATGCAGTACCAACGTTCTGCACTACAGCACCTGTATCAATAGGCAATCCCATTGAAGGAACCTTTCTGCCTACTACAGCATCAATAAGCTGTTTCTCACCACCCTGAGGATATTTCTTCTTAAGTGATACAATCTTTATCTGAGGGTAAGCCTTTGCTTTCTCGGTCATGATTCTGATAGCCTCAGGCTTGTTCTCCTCAATGCCCACAAAACCCTGTGTAACATTAAGGGCTTTCATCATGATTGCAGCACCGATAAGAACCTGCTCAGGCATCTCAAGAAGTACCCTGTAATCTGAAGTAAGATAAGGCTCACACTCTGCACCGTTGATGATAAGGAACTCTGCCTTCTTGCCTGGAGGAGGAGAAAGTTTTACGTTTGTTGGGAATGTTGCACCACCCAAACCTACTACTCCACACTCTTTGATCTTCTCGATAATCTCTTTTGAATCAAGTTTGATCTCCCTTGCAATCTCCTCAGAACGGTCGATTGTCTCAACCCACTCGTCACCCTCTACCTCAATCACTACAGCCTTGCATGGGTTGCCTGCCAAATCCTTGATAATCTCAATTCCCTTAACTGTTCCAGACACACTTGAGTGTACTGGAGCAGAAATGAAACCGTTTGCATTTGCAATAAGCTGACCTACCTTTACCTTGTCTCCAGGAGCAACAATAGGCTCAGCGGGAGCACCAAGGTGTTGACCCATGGAAATATAGGCAACCTCAGGTATAGGGAAGCTCTCAATTGCAGCATTTGCAGATATTTTACTGTCATGTGGATGAACTCCACCTATTGAAAACGTCTTCATATCTGATTCTCTATTTTTCCTGGTTATTATTATTCTCAGCCGGTTTCTCTGCAGCAGGAGCGGCAGGAGCAGCTGGAGCCGCAGGTTTCACAGGGAAGTTCACTTTGTGAATTGCACCTGTAGGACACTCTGCAACACATTTTGTACAAAGTTTACATTTGTTGAAATCAATGTAAGCAACATTGTTCTCAACCTTGATTGCCTCAAACGGACAAACTTTGGCACATTTGCCGCAACCGATACAAGCTGCCTTACAAGCTTTTCTTGCAACAGCACCTTTATCCTGGCTTACGCAAGAAACAAATACCCTTCTTCCTTTAGGGCCTTTGTTCCTAAGCTCAATCACAGCCTTAGGACAAGCCTTCACACATGCGCCACAAGCTGCACATTTCTCCTCGTCAACAACAGGAAGACCAGTTGCAGGATCCATTGAAAGCGCGCCAAAATTACACGCTTTAACGCAGTCTCCACAACCTACGCAGCCATATTTACAACCGGTATCGCCTGAGTAAAGGGCTGCTTTTACAGCACAACTCACAGCACCGTCGTAAACATTTGTCTTAGGGCGGTTCTCACAAGTTCCGTTACATCTTACTACGGCAACCATCGGAGCCTTCTCGGCAACCTCAAAGCCCAATGCATCTGCAACCTTCTTCATTGTTGCATTGCCGCCTACTGGGCAGAAAAGAGAATCCAGATTGTCGGCTTTGGTACAAGCCTCTGCAAAAGCCCTACATCCTGCCTGGCCACAACCGCCACAGTTGGCACCCGGCATGATAGCTTCTACAATGTCAATTCGAGGATCTTCTTCTACCTTGAATTTTTGTGCTACAAAATAAAGCACAACAGCCAGCAAGAGACCTAGAACGCTCAAACTGGCTACGGTAAAGATAATAGTAGTACTCATTTATATATTGTTTTTAGCTATTGTAAACACAAATTTGTCTGCAATCTTATCCCTAAACAGGTAAACCACAAGGTAATAGACGCAAACAGCAACTGCAGCAGCAAGCCCAGCATGGAGCTCGCCAAACCCAAGTCCTTGCAAAGTTAGTAAAAAAATCAATAGAATAGCCAACGGAATCACATAAGATATCCATACGGCCTTGAATCCCATAGACCTTTTCATTGTAACCTCAACCTCATCTCCCAACTGATATTCGCCATTATTGAAATATGCAACATCAATTATCTTGTCCTTGGTATCACCGGCACTGCAGAACCCCTTGGCATGGCAAGCGGCGCACATTGACTTGTTTATTATCTCAACTCTGATGTTCCCCTCCGATATCTCCACTATGGTACCCTTGTGGGAAACTGACTTTTTCTCGCTCATCCTTATTTCTCCATTTTACTTGTAAGAGGGGCCTTCAAATTACTGTACGAAACCAGTCTCCCCTGAACTTTTCCAACTATAATTGGTGACTCAAACAGCAACGGCACCTTGTTCACGTCATCAGTAACCCACACTGTCATGTCCTCCTTTCCTGTAAACACACTGCCGGCAACAAGCCTCACCGCAAACTTCAGCGTGTTGAATGTTCCCAATCCCTTTATCTTCTTTACCTCCTTGCCCAAATATACATAATAAAAATTATACACATCGTCATCTATGGCAAAGGAAATGGGCTGCTTCTCCCCCACAGGGATACTCTCAAAATCAAAAGTCCTCACCTTATAAAACAGTGAAGGAATGTCCATCGTATTGCCGGTTCCTGTAAGCAACGAATCAACCGGAGTACGGTCATATTTCTGTATGGTTGCCCTTATCAGGTTTGTATCCCTGTCAAAATGAAAAGTATTCTTTATCCTGTATTTGCCCTCCAGGGTATTCCTGTAAAAATAATGCGGCCTTATTGGATCCTCATAAAACTTGCTCTCAAAATGTTCCCTCACCTTAAAGATGATGTCATAAAATTTATATGTCTTGCCTGTAATGACACTATGGAACATACCGTCTGAATATGAGAGGTTTGTCACAGCCTGCCCCACATCTGTATTTATGGCGGCCCATTTGTATGTCACCTCATAGGTAAGGCTCTCGCCATCAATATATGGAAGATCCACCTTCTGCCCAAACACAAAAGATGGGGAGACAAGCATCACCAAAGCTGCCAATATAATTTTCAAACCTTTCTTCATCCCGACAAATCTAGAAATCCGTATTTTCAAACTCATTTCCGGCGAACTCATTTCCGCCGCCGAATCCGCCTCCACCAAGGCCATCATCCTCAGGAGCATTCATACTTGACCCATACTCCGCATGCGCGGCAGGAGCCGGCATATCCATAGCCGGATCTGTGATATCCACAAATCTCACCTCAGAATTACGGAACTTCATCTGTACATCACATACAGAACCGTTACGGTGCTTGGCTATGATAATCTCAGTAAGTCCAGCCTGCGACGGATCCTCTGTCATGCCATAATAATCAGGCCTGTGGATGAACATTACAATATCCGCATCCTGCTCAATAGCTCCAGACTCCCTCAAGTCACTCAGCTGGGGCCTCTTGGCACCTCCACGGGTCTCCACGGCACGGCTAAGCTGTGAAAGGGCAATGATAGGAATATTCAACTCCTTGGCAATTGCCTTAAGCGATCTTGAAATTGAAGAAACCTCCTGTTCACGCATACCTTTCAGCTCAGGTGGTCCTGTCATAAGCTGCAGGTAGTCAATGATAATAAGCTTCACCCCTGCATTTGCAACAAGTCTGCGGGCCTTTGAACGGAACTCAAAAATTGAAAGTGAAGGGGTATCATCAATGTAGAGCGGAGCCTCCGAAAGCTGGTTCAGCTTGCTGTCGAGCTGCGCCCACTCATACTCCTCCAGTTTTTTTCCTCCTCGTATTTTCTCGGCAGAGAGTCCTGTCTCACTCACCATAAGACGCTTTACCAGCTGCACCGACGACATCTCCAGAGAGAACACCGCCACCGGAACATTGTGGTCGACAGTCATATTCCTTGCCATGGTAAGTACAAAAGCGGTCTTACCCATTGCAGGTCGCGCTGCAATGATGATAAGGTCGGACGCCTGCCATCCATAGGTAACCCTGTCTATTCCAGTATAACCGCTCGGCACACCACTCAACCCGTCCTGCCTGTTCTGCACAGACCTCAAATCATCAATGGCCTCATTAAGGATATCCTTCACAGACTGGGTCTCCTTCTTCATGTTTTTCTCGGCCAGGTTGAAAAGCTTCTGCTGGGTAGTATCCAGAAGGTCATCCACTGTAATGGTATCATCGTACGATTTCTTCTGCACATCGTACGAGATGGATATCATCTCCCTCTGTATATATTTCTGCAACAGCACCTTGGTATGGAAATCCAGGTGGGCGGCAGCACCAATCCTCAAACTCAGCTGGCTAAGGTAGACAGGACCTCCAACTTCCTCAAGATCGCCGGTCTTGTTCAGTTCCTGCGCAACTGTATAAATATCAATTGGATGGTGTTTTCCCGCAAGAGCAGATATAGCCTTGAATATCTTCCTGTTGGCTTCCTTGTAGAAACACTCCGGCATTAGGACATCCAACACGTCTGCAACGGAGTTTGGCTCCAGCAGCAGCGCACCCAATACCGCCTCCTCAATATCTAGGGCCTGTGGCGGTTTCCTTCCGCTCTCAAGTCCTATCATTTCAAGGTTCTTTATCTGATTCGATTCCTGTTGTCTTTTGTTTCCGTAACTCTTTGCCATGCTGCAGATAATACAAAACATCCTCCAGCCCCAAGATATTTTCTCTTAAGGTAAAGAGGATGCCTATCACATAATATTGATTTATAAAATCTTATTGCTCGTTCTCAAACTCAGGGCTTATAAGTATTCTACCGCAATACTCACAAACGATGATCTTCTTGCTCAACGCAATGTCCAACTGTCTTTGAGGCGGAATCTTGTTGAAACAGCCGCCACAAGCATCTCTCTTTACAGTTACCACTGCCATCTTGTTCCTCAAATTTGAGCGCACTTTCCTGTAAGCGTTCAACATTCTTGGCTCAATCTGTGCCTGAAGCTCCTCAGACTGTTTAAGAAGCATCTCCTCCTCTTTCTGAGTCTCCTCAATGATGGTCTCAAGCTCTTTTCTCTTGTTTTCCAAATCCACGCTTCTGCCCTCAAGTACAGCTGTAGCCTCAACCAAAGCATTCTTCTTCTCTACAAGCTGTTTGCCGGTATCGTTGATCTTCTTCTCAGCAAGCTCAATCTCAAGGCTCTGGAACTCAATCTCCTTTGACAATGAATCGTACTCCCTGTTGTTCTTTACATTATTTCTCTGAGCCTCATACTTCTCAATCAAAGCCTTACTGCTCTCAATGTCAATCTTTTTCTGTGCAATGAATGCCTCTCCGTCTTTAATGTCCTTCTCAAGGTGGGCAATTCTGGTATTCAATCCTTCAATCTCATCCTCAAGATCCTGCACCTCCAATGGAAGCTCTCCTCTCAACAGATATATCTTGTCAATTTTTGTATCTGTCTGCTGCAGTCTGTACAATAGACGAAGTTTGGTCTCCATGCTTACATCAGACCCCAAATCTTTGGCAATCTGCAAAGAAGTAAAAGTCTCGCCCTCAACTACTGGGGGGATAACTGTGTTGGTTTTCTTACTTGTAGCCATACTTTAGCTTTAATAGTAGTATATAGGATTATTATTTTCTTTACTAATTGAAACTGCAAATGTAGGAAAATTTTCGGAAAGTATATTTGCAAACAGCCCAACTATTCCATATTCGCTGGAATAATGGCCAATATCCATCACCATAAACCCTTTTTCCGTGTAAAATTCATGATATGTGACATCTCCGGTAACATACACCTGGGCCCCGCTTGCCATCGCCTCCGGAATAAAGGACCTTCCGCTTCCCCCACACACTGCCACTCTGGATATTTTTCCTTCTACAGGAGCCGAACACCTTATCACATCCACCCCAAAAGCCTCTTTCACCTTAGCAGCAAACTCCGCAGCATCCAGTTCCTCCTCCATATTCCCGACAATTCCGAAACTGTCGGGAAGAAGGGCCTCACAATCCTTCAGGCCAAGTTTTTGCGCCATAAGGCCACTCACTCCGCCGGCAGCCTTATCCATATTGGTATGGGCCGCATAGATTACAATGCCGTTTGAAATGGCCTTGCAGATCACCCTACCCAACCAGTTTTGTGGAGAGATCTTCTTCACCCCTGAAAAAATCAACGGATGGTGGGTTATTATAATATCCGCGCCACAGGCGATTGCCTCATCAACCACCTCCTCCGTGCAATCCAGGGCAATGAGCGCCTTTGACACCTCCTGCTGGGGATCTCCTATACAGAAACCGCAATTGTCCCACTTCTCCTGCTGGGCCAGAGGTGCAAACTGCTCAATTGGAGCCACCAGCTCAAATGCCTTCACCTTCTTCATCTTCGTTCAAATGTTTCTTGTCCAACTCTTTTGATATTGCCACAAGCTTCTCCTTAATGGCAGAGAGCCTGCTTATAACCTCAACCCTGCGGTCATCTCCGGTAATGTTGTCCTTCATCCTTCTGGCTGCACCCTCAAGGGTCATACCCCGCTCCTTCACCAGATAATATATAACCTTGAAATTGGACATATCCTTGGCCGTAAAAAGCCTGTTGCCCTTCTTGTTCCTTGCCGGCTTTATGAAATCGGGGAACTTGCCTGCCCAAAAACGGACAAGCGACACATTTACATCCAGTTCTTCCGAAACTTCCCCTATAGTATAATAGAGTTTTTCTACGGGTTTATCCTTGTATGGCATATCCAAAATATTTTCTAATCCAATGATTGGCCTGTGTTTGCTGTAACCACAGCCATATCGCGGTACATCTGTGGGGTAATTGACGAAAAGAAGTAATCCATGGGATCCATTACCTTCCCTTTGTACCACACCTCATAATGCAGATGCGGCGCAAAGGACATTCCTGTAAGCCCCACTTCTGCAATCTCTTCTCCCTGCTTAACCCTCTGTCCTTTCCTTACTCTTATTTTTCCAAGATGGTTATATACAGTAACATAACCATTACCATGATCTATGGTTACACTGCTTCCCTCCCTTCTTCCGTTCCTCACAGCCTTTACAACCGTGCCATCTGCGCCTGCCAGCACCGGAGTTCCGGAAGCAGCCAGCAAATCCATTCCGTTATGTATGGCAACCGTCTTGTAGAACGGATTGATCTTCTTCCCTACAGAAGCCCCCGACTGCCTTATGGAAAAATCCTTTACTGGCACAATGCTCGGGATAGCCGTCACCCCTGAGCCCAAAGAGTCCAAAGCGCCCCTTATCCCCTCAAATGTGGTCTCCACCCGGGCCATTCCCCTCTCCATAACAGAAAGCCTCATCTTTGAATCTTCTACAACAGACTCAATCCTTGTGGTATCAATACCTGCAAACATGTCATAATCGCCATATGCGGAATACACCGGGGGCTCAGCATTGAATATGCTCCTGTAAATCTCCCTATCCCTATGCTGCAGGTTCTTTATGGTATTGTCGAGCTGTTGCAGCCGGCCATGCAGCTTCCCATACTCAACCTCCATCAGTTCAGTCTCACGCGCCAATTCCCTCTCCTGCTCCGTGCTGATAAAAAGTGAAAACACCGCATAATACAGCACAGCCAGCACAAGGCTCAGACAAAAATACTTCACCACCACCCATATCCATCCCCAAAGCCCTCTACTGTCTTCAACAAAGTTGAGATCATCCTTATCAAACCTGTACTTTCCCATTATTTTGGCCTCACCATCTCCTTATACTCCTCTCCCCTCACGTCCTCATTGTAATAATTCAGCGGATTTACCCTCCGCTCCCTGTAAATCACCTCATAATGCAGGTGCACACCCTTTGATTTTCCGGTATTTCCCATTGTGGCAATCTGTTCGCCTCTGGTAACCTTATCTCCAACTTTCACCAGCATTGTCTGCAGATGCGCATATCTTGTCTTGTAACCGAACCCATGATCCACAACAATTTCCCTGCCATATCCAAAAAAATTCCTCCTCACGGTAACCACAGTTCCATCACCCGGCGCATATATCGGTTCCCCTTTATCTCCCGACAGGTCTATACCCTGATGCATCCTCCTTCCACCATAAACAGGATCTGTCCTATAGCCGAAAAGACTGGAGAGCCTCACCTTCTCCAATGCCACGGGAGGTATGGCCGGCACACACTGAGCCATCTCTCCTGTCCTTTTTGCCAGAAGCGACACCTCATCATATGAACGGGACTGCACAAAAGCCTTCTTGTAGATGACATCCATTTTCTTTACAGCATCCAACAACGCAGTTGAATTGGACACTGCCTCAAGATGCGCATACCTGTTCACACCTCCAAAACCTGCATTTCTCACATCTTCGGAAAGCTCATCCATACCAAAAACAGGCCTATAGATGTTGTTGTCACGCATCTGGAGTTCCCTCAATGCAATATCATTCTGCTGGAACTGCCTTTCCAGCAAATTGAACCTTGAGGTTACAGACGCATGCTTCTGTTTGAGGTAAGCTGTCTTTGGTGTGTCATAACCCAGGACCTGGGTGTAGAAACAGTAATATCCTATTGAAGCAATCAGGCTAAGTCCGAAAAGAAACAACCCTTTTGACAATCGCCTTCTGAACGGACTCCTATACTCCTCATATGCCAGTGTCCGGGCATTGAACTCATATCTTTTCTTTCTGGACATCAGATAAAAACCCTATTTTAACAGATGCAAATATAAAAAATAAAATTAAAAAGATTATTTTTGCATCTAATTTAATTATACGGATATGACTTCAAACGAGATAAGAGAAAAGTTCCTGGAATTCTTCCGTTCCAAAGGACATACCATAGTGCCGTCGGCTCCAATGGTAGTAAAGAATGACCCTACACTAATGTTCACAAATGCCGGAATGAACCAGTTCAAGGATTGGTTCCTTGGCAACAGTGAGGTAAAATACAAAAGAGTTGCAGACTCGCAGAAATGTCTCCGTGTAAGCGGAAAGCATAACGACCTTGAAGAGGTAGGCCACGACACCTACCACCATACAATGTTTGAAATGCTGGGCAACTGGAGTTTCGGCGACTATTTCAAGACCGAGGCTATAGACTGGGCTTGGGAACTCCTTACAGATGTATACAAACTGGATCCTGAGAGACTTTACGCTACAGTATTTGAAGGGTACGAGGCAGACGGTGTCCCTATGGACCATGAGGCAAAAGAGGCATGGCTAAAACACCTTCCTGCCGAGAGGATTATCCTTGGCAACAAGAAAGACAACTTCTGGGAGATGGGAGAGACCGGACCTTGCGGTCCTTGCAGCGAGATCCACATAGACCTCAGAAGCGACGAGGAGCGTGCACAGGTTCCAGGCGTTGAGCTTGTAAACCAGAGCCACCACCTTGTAATTGAGATCTGGAACCTTGTATTCATGCAGTTCAACAGAAAGGCAAACGGCTCACTTGAACCGCTTCCACAGAAGCATGTGGATACAGGAATGGGCCTTGAGAGACTTTGCATGGCATTGCAGGGCAAGAAGAGCAACTACGATACAGACGTGTTCCAGAACATGATCTCCGAGATTTCACGCATCAGCGGAGTAGAGTACAAGGCAGAGGGTGAAACCGGCGTTGCCATGAGGGTAATTGCAGACCACATCAGGGCCATCAGCTTCTCAATTGCAGACGGCCAGCTCCCTTCAAACGTAAAGGCCGGATATGTTATCAGACGAATCCTCAGAAGAGCAGTAAGATACGCATATACATTCCTCAAGATGGACGAGCCGCTCATGTGCAGGCTTGTACCTGCACTGGTTGCCCAGATGGGAGATGCCTTCCCTGAACTCAAGGCACAGCAGACCATTGTGGAGAAAGTGATCAAAGAGGAGGAGGAGGCATTCCTCAGAACACTCGATAAAGGAATCAAGCTTATTGAGGGAATCATCAAGGACAACGCAGAGACCAAGTTGGTTTCAGGCAAAGATGCATTTGTCCTTTATGATACTTTCGGCTTCCCGATAGACCTTACAGAACTTATTGCCAAAGAGAACGGCTACACAGTAGACCTTAAGGGCTTTGAGGCGGAGCTGCAGCAGCAGAAGGAGCGTAGCCGCAACGCTACAGCCGTTGAGGAGGGTGACTGGGTAGAGGTAAATCCTTATGTTGCAACCGAGTTCACAGGATATGACAGCATTGTGGAAGAGGGGGTGAAACTGCTCAAGTACAGAAAGGTAAAATCTAAGAACAAGGAGAGCGTACAGCTTGTATTTGACAGAAGCCCATTCTATGCAGAGAGCGGCGGACAGGTTGGAGACTGCGGCTGGATTGAATATGAAGGAGGCGAAAAGATTGAGATTGTAAACACCGTAAAGGAGAACGGTCTTCCTGTACACATTGCCACTACAATTCCTTCAAACCCTCAGGCAACCTTCACAGCAAGGATTGATGCTGCAAGAAGGGAAGCTGTAACCAACAACCATACAGCAACCCACCTTCTTCACAAAGCGTTGAGGGAGACTTTGGGACTTCACATTGAGCAGAAAGGCTCATCTGTAACCGCTACAGGTTTCAGGTTTGACTTCTCCCACTTTGAGAAGATAGACCCGGTAACTCTAAGGACAGTTGAGAAACTTGTAAACAAATACATCCGCGAGAACAGGCCAAGAAACGAGTTCAGAAACATGCCTATTGAAGAGGCAAAAGAGAAAGGTGCAATGGCATTGTTTGGAGAGAAATACGGTGATACAGTACGTGTAATCCAGTACGGAGACTCCATTGAGCTTTGCGGAGGTACTCACGTGGAGGCTACAGGTCAGATAGGATTCTTCAAAATCGTATCTGAGGGAGCTGTGGCTGCCGGTATCAGAAGAATAGAGGCAACTACAGGAGTACACGCAGAAGAGTTGCTATACACTGTAGAGGATTTGCTTGGACAGGTTAAATCATATTTCAACAACACACCTAATGTTGCAGCTTCCATCAAAAAACTTATTGCCGACAACGACTCGCTCAAGAAGGATGTGGAGACATTCATGAAAGAGAGGGCAATTTCCCTTAAAGATGCCCTTATCAAGAATGCACAACAGATAAACGGGGTAAATGTTCTTGGTTTGAAAGGCACGTTTGGTGCAGATCTTGTTAAGAATATAGCGTTCCTTGCAAAACAGGAGTGCACCGGCACAGTTATGGTTGCCGCTACTGAGTATGAGGGAAAACCTACCCTTACACTTATGTATACAGATGACCTCGTTGCCAAAGGTGCAAATGCAGGCAAGGATATCAGGGAGGCCGCCAAGTTCATTATGGGTGGTGGCGGCGGACAGCCTGGCCTTGCCACTGCCGGCGGAAAGAACACCGCAGGCCTTGACGAGGCTTACAACAAACTGATTGAGATAGCTACAAAATAATTTGTCACGCTTTGAAGAAACTGGACCTGTTTGTACTCAAGTCCTTTTTGGGACCGTTCATAATGACACTGCTCATTGTACTGTTTGTACTGTTGATGCAGTTCCTGTGGCTATACATAGATGAGCTGGTAGGAAAGGGCCTTGGGCTTGGTGTGATTCTGGAATTTCTGGGATGGGGCAGCGCAACACTGTTCCCGCTTGCCCTCCCATTGGCCACCCTCCTGGCTTCCATCATGACAATGGGAAGCTTTGGAGAGAATAATGAGCTGCTTGCAATGAAGGCTGCAGGTATTCCTCTGCTTAGGATACTTGCACCGCTTATTGTACTGTCGGGAGTAATCAGTGTTGCAGCATTCTTTGCCTCAAACAACCTCATTCCGGTGGCATATGAAAAGATCTACTCATTGAGGGATGACATAGGCAAAACCAGGGAGGAGATAAAGATTCCTACCGGTGTCTTCTACAACGGTATAGACGGCTATACCCTCAGGGTTGTGGAGAGGGATGAAAACAATGTGATGCACAATGTGATGGTCTATGACCACAGCAAGAACAACGGAAACATCAGTGTAACCGTTGCCGATTCCGGCATCATAAACATGAGCAGCGACAAGACATGCCTTACGTTTACCCTCTACAACGGCACAAACTACGAGGAAACCAATACAAAACAGAAGAGGGATACAACCCTGGCATTGCAGAAGGTAGACTTTACAATGCAGGAGATTGTAATTCCGCTATCAAATTATGCCTTCAAGAAATCAGACGGTTCAAAATTCAGCAACGAGGTGATGACCAAAGGGCTTGCCCAGCTGAGGATTGACAGGGATTCCCTTGAACAGAAAAAAGAGAAGCAGCTTGACCAGCTCACAAAGAGGGCAACATACTCTGAACATATGCCCAACATGAGCCAGATCATTGCTGCAAAATCAGATTCTACAAAATTCAAGGGCAATCTGAACATAGATTCACTGTTCACATGGAAAGATCTTGAGCAGGAATGCGAAGTGTACAGGGCTGCAGCAGAGAAAGCCGACCAACAGCTTACACAGGTACAATATTTCCCGGTAGAACTCAACCAGGTTGCATATCCTTTGAGAAGGACCATTCAGGAGAGTTTCAGAAAATTCACACTTTCCATTGCATGCCTTATCTTTTTCTTCATTGGAGCCCCACTGGGTGCCATCATAAGAAAAGGTGGACTAGGTACTCCTGTAATTGTATCAATGCTGTTCTTTGTTGTATACTGGGTAGTTGACATAAGTGGTAAAAAGCTGGCCAATGATGGAGCCATCACCCCATTCCTGGGTGCATTTATATCCACTTTTGTACTGATGCCTATAGGTGCATTCCTTACATGGCAGTCTACAAAAGACTCTGCATTGTTCAATGCTGATGCATATGTATCATTCTTCAAGAACCTCTTCTCAAAAGCCAGATGGCGTGCAGCCGGAAAGCTTATAAAGACCAGGTTCCTGAACAAATAATTTACCTATGACCAAAATTTCGCCTAAAATAGTATACATGGGGACACCGGAGTTTGCGGTTGCCCCATTGCAGGAACTTGTAAAGTGCGGCTACAACATTGCCGGCGTTGTTACTGTTCCCGACAAACCCAGCGGACGCGGACTTAAAGTAAACAAGAGCGCAGTAAAACTTTATGCCGAGGAGCACCTGATTCCCAACGGTACCAGACTGATGCAGCCCGTATCCCTAAAGGACGAAGGGTTCCTTGCAGAACTTAGGGAACTTGATGCAGACCTCTTCATTGTAGTGGCATTCAGAATGCTACCGGAAGTTGTATGGGCCATGCCAAAGATGGGTACATTCAACCTTCACGGATCCTTGCTGCCCCTTTACCGTGGCGCCGCTCCAATCAACTGGGCCATTATCAAAGGCGAGAAAACAAGCGGTGTAACCACATTCCTTATAGACAAGGAGATTGACACAGGAAATATCCTTATGCAGAGGGAGTGCCCCATTGGAGAGAGGGAGAATGTAGGTTCCCTCTACGACAGGCTTATGGGAATTGGAGCCAACCTGGTTGTAGAGACAGTTGACGGGCTTGTGAAAGGGGAACTCACCCCTATGCCACAGAGCGGCAAAATTACCGGCGCCCCAAAACTCAACAAGGAGATTGCACGTATCAAGTGGGACATGAACGATCATGACCAGCCCGGTTCAACCAGTGCAGAACTTATAGACAGGCTTGTAAGGGGACTCTCGCCTTATCCAGCAGCCATTACTGCTATGACAGACGGAGAGAAGACATTTGAGTTCAAAGTATTTGAAACATCAATTGTTAAAGGGAACCCTGAGGCAGGCATTGATGCCGGAACCATAAAGAGTGACGGCAAGAACTATGTGCATGTATATTGTGCAGACGGCTCTGCAATCTCGCTGGATGAGATTCAGATGGCCGGCAAGAAAAGGATGCAGATAAAGGACTTCCTGCTTGGATTCAGGAACATCGGACAATACAAGTTCATCTGATACATATGAACCGGGAGAAAAAATCCATAGTCATTCTGGCAGACGGGAACTATCCCGTTGCCCCATATCCGCTTGAACTTTTGCAGAAGGCAGACTGCATCATATGCTGCGATGCGTCTGTCCTCAAGCTCAAGGGGGTTGAGCCACATTATATTGTGGGGGACATGGATACTCTTGGAGCAGAGTATGCAGAAAAATACAAGAATATAATACACAAAAGCAGCTGCCAGGAAACCAACGACCAAACCAAGGCCTTCAGTTTTGCCTTGGGGCTTGTACCTCCGGGTACAGAAGCCGACATACACATTCTGGGGACAACCGGAGGAAGGGAAGACCACACCTTGGGCAACATCTCACTCCTTATGGAGTACACAAAAAGCACCGGAAAAGCCATTGCCCCATTCAACAATATAATGCACGAAGGTATAAATGTGGATATAGTTACCGACAACGGAATCTTCACCCCACATTTCAACTCCTTTGAGAAGAGGTGCAGGGCAGGTCAGCAGATATCAATCATCTCATTTGACAATACAATAAGGATAAAGTCTACAGGTTTGCGCTATCCTACAGACAATGCCACATTTGAATTCTGGTGGAGCGGCACATTGAACGAAGCCACAGGGGAAAGTTTTTCCCTTGAGTTCAGCCACAGCGCCCCTGTACTGCTTTTCATGCTTTACTAGCCCCTATTTGGGAGCCATCCTGTAAAGCACAACTGCAACAACAGCAAACAGGATATTAGGAAGCCAAATGGCTACAAAAGGTGGCAGGGTATCTGTGTGCACAAACATCTGGCTGAACCTCATGAACAGGATATAAGAGAAACTCAAGGCAATACCTATACCAATATTGAGACCAATTCCACCCCTTCTTTTCTGGGAAGAGAGTGATACTCCAATAACCGTAAGAATAAATGCTGAAAACGGGAGAGCTACCCTTGTGTGCTTTTCTATAAGAGCAAATTTCACCATCTGGTCTCCTCTCATCTGCTGAGTGGCAATCAGCTCGTTCAATTGTGGATAATTGAGCGTTTCCACAGTCTTCTTTCTCCTGTAAAAATCGTCTACAGTAATTACCAGTGCGGTATCAAGACGCCTTCCGGTTGTGATTACCTCACTGTTGCCCATATACTCCCTCAAATGATAATTACGCAATGACCAGCACCCCTTTACAGAATCCCACTGCGCACTCTCGGCACTAAGTTTTGAAATGATCTTGTGACCGTCAAGACTCTCAAGGGTAAATTTGTATCCGGTGTTGTTCCAGGTACTGAAAGACTCCATATACATGAAAGTTCCCGGAGATATCTGGTAGTGCATGTTCCTGTTGGAGTTCTCAAACTTCTTCTTTATATATTTCTGTTCAAAGTCTATCCTCCCCTTGTTGGCTGAAGGAATTACAAAAAGGTTGAGTACCAGACTGAACGCCGCGATTGCAAATGCGGAAAGCATATACGGATACATCATTCTCTTAAAACTGATACCTCCGGCCAGTATTGCAATGATCTCCGAGTTTGCGGCAAGTTTTGATGTAAAGAAAATAACCGCAATAAAGACAAACATAGGTGAGAACATATTCATGTAATACGGCACAAAATTGGCGTAATAATCAAATATGATCTCATTAAGAGGGGCACTCTTATCTACAAAGTCATCTATCTTCTCACTTATATCAAAGATGATGACAATGCCTATGATAAGGAGAATTGCAAAGAAATAGGTTCCAATGAATTTCCTTATTATATACCTGTCTATCTTGGTTATGTTGAAATTATATCTCATTTAGATCTTTGTCTCAAGTTTTTTCACTGCAGCTTCCTTCCACTGTGCAAAGTCTCCGGCCTTTATATGTATGCGGGCCTGACGCACCACATCAAGGTAGAATGCAAGGTTATGCTCACTCGCAATCTGCGCAGCAAGCATCTCTCCCGCAACAAAAAGATGCCTCAAATATGCTTTTGTATACACTTTGTCTACAAATGACGTGCCTTGAGGATCAAGCGGTGAGAAATCATCTGCCCATTTTTTGTTCCTTATGTTTATCATACCCTCCCAGGTGAACAGCATTCCGTTACGTCCGTTACGGGTAGGCATAACACAGTCAAACATGTCCACACCTCTGGCAATCCCCTCAAGAAGGTTTGCAGGGGTTCCCACACCCATAAGGTATCTCGGTTTCTCTTTTGGGAGAATAGGGTCAAGCACTTCAAGCATCTGGTACATCTGCTCTGTAGGTTCTCCTACAGAGAGTCCACCAATGGCATATCCGTCCCTATCGAGCGAAACGGCATGCTCAGCCGCCATCCTTCTCAAATCAGGGTATACACAACCCTGTACTATAGGGAAGAAGAACTGCTTATAGCCATATAGCGGATCAGTGCTGTCAAATCTCTTTATGCACCTCTCAAGCCAGCGCTGGGTAAGTTTCAATGAATTGAGGGCATAAGAATGGGTAGCATCACCTGGGGTGCACTCATCCAATGCCATGATTATATCAGCACCAATTATCCTCTGTGTATCTACGTTGTTTTCTGGGGTGAAGGTATGTTTGGAGCCGTCAATATGGGAGCGGAATGTGCAACCGTCCTCTGTAAGCTTTCTGTTGGCAGCCAAAGAGAAGACCTGGAATCCGCCGCTGTCTGTAAGCATAGGCTTGTCCCAAGAAATGAATTTATGCAAACCACCGGCCTTGTTTATTATGTCGAGACCCGGACGGAGATAAAGGTGATAGGTATTTCCCAAAATAATCTGGGCATTGATATCATCCCTCAAATCCCTGTGGTATACTCCCTTTACAGAACCTACAGTTCCTACAGGCATAAAAATTGGCGTCTCAATCACTCCATGGTCTGTATAAAGTAATCCACATCTTGCAGATGATTGCGGGTCTTGTGCTATTCTCTCAAAATTCATGTTTTCGTCTCCTATAAACGGCAAAATTAATAAAAATAACTTGTATTTTTGTATATAGGATAAAATGTAGATGATATGAAAAGGATACGACTGGATATAGGGGCCCTTACCGCTTCGCCTGCAAACGGAGGGAGTTTCATGTTTTTCTTGTACCGCGAGGGGATGGACAAATGCCTGCCCGTACAGCTTTCTCCTCCCGACATGCATGCAGTACTTTCCAACTTCAACCAGCAGGAACCGCATCATACACCCACTGTCCACAATCTCTTTGTATCCACCCTGCAGCAGTTCAGGATTGAGCTGCTTGAAGTTACCGTTACAAGAGACGATGAGCACGACTGCTTTGCCTGCGAACTTCTGATGTTTGACGGAGAGAAGGAGGTAAGGAGAACCTCCGGATTCATAGATGGAGTGATACTGGCCAAAATCTTCGCTTGCCCTATATACACAAACGAAGAATTGATGGAGAAATATGCCTCTGCTATAGACATTGTATCCGAGAAAATTGTTAAAAAGGAGATACACCTGCAAAAACTGAAAGAAGAACTGGCCAATGCTGTTGCAGCAGAAGACTACGAGAAAGCTGCAAAAATAAACAGGGCAATTGAAGAGTTGAACAAAGAAAATCCAGAATGATGAACATGAAAAGATCAGTTTTTACACTCCTGTTGCTGGCAATCTGCAGCTGCGCATTTGGTCAGGACGGCTCCATTGCCAGCATACTTGCCGGAAAAACAATCAATTTCTCCATCGTTTCAATCCTGAAGGGTATATTTGGGATAGCCGCCATCATGCTTATATGCTGGCTTTTCAGTGCAGACAAGAAAAACATAAACTGGAGCACTGTAGGGAAAGCTCTTGTATTGCAGTTTGTTATAGCCATTTCTGTACTGGCGTTCCCGGCGGTACAGTCCATATTTGAAATGCTGGGGAGCCTGTTCATTTCAATATTGTCATGGACCAAGGCCGGGTCCAATTTCCTGTTCGGGAGTCTGATGGACACATCCAGGTTCGGGTATGTTTTCATGTTCCAGATTCTCCCTACAATAATATTCTTCTCAGCCCTAATGAGCCTTTTCTTCTATCTTGGCATTATGCAGAAGATTGTTTGGGCAATGGGATGGTGCCTTACCAAAATTATGAAACTGTCGGGAGCAGAATCTCTTACCTGTGCTGGAAATGTCTTTCTTGGGATGTCTGAAGCCCCTCTTATGGTAAAGGAATACATTCCAAAGATGACTACTAGCGAACTGGTGCTAATCATGACCTCCGGAATGGCTACCATGTCTGGAGGAGTATTGGCTGCATATATAGGGATGCTTGGCGGTGGGGACGCTGCAATGGAGATGGAATTTGCCAAACATCTTCTTTCAGCCTCTGTTATGGCAGCTCCGGGGGCAATTGCATTGTCGAAGATAATAATGCCGCAAAGGGAAGAAGTTGACAACTCCCTTCATATTTCAAAGGAAAAACTTGGGAAGAACCCTCTTGATGCCATCTCCAACGGTACGTCAGACGGATTGAAGCTTGCAGCCAATGTTGCAGCCATGCTTCTTGTATTTTATGCCCTTATAGCCGGGGCAAATGCCGTGCTGGGATGGATAAGTTTCCCCGCTGTTGATGCTTGGATTGCTGATCTGTCGGGAGGAAAATATACAGATCTTTCCCTGCAGGCTATTCTGGCATTTTTGTTCTATCCAATAATATGGATCACCGGAATTCCGGCTGAAGATATAGGCCTGGTAGGGAGGTTGTTTGGCGAAAAGCTCATCCTTACTGAGTTTGTAGGGTACCAGAGCATGGCCCAAATGCTCCATGAAGGGGCATTCTCCTGCGCAAAATCCGCAGTAATGGCTGCCTATGTGTTGTGCGGATTTGCAAACTTTGCCTCTGTAGGTATCCTTATAGGTGCTGTAGGGGGAATTGCTCCAAACAAGAAACACATCCTTACACAGTACGGATTCAGGGCACTTCTGGCATCTTCTCTGGTGGCACTGATGTCTGCGGCAATGATTGGAATGTTCATGTAACAAAAATATTCATGCAATGAAAAAAGGAGACCGGCGGGTCTCCTTTTCTTCCTTTTGGATATATCTCCTAATACTCTCCGTTCTCAACTTTTTTCCTGCAGGCAGCAAGCATATCGTCAATCACTGCATCCATGCCCCATTTAGGGTTCCAGCCCCACTCTTCCCTTGCACAGGTATCATCTAGACAATCTGGCCATGAAGCCGAAATCTGGGCTTTTACAGGATCTATCTCATAATCCCATGTGAATGAAGGGACACGTTTCTTTATCTCAGTAAACAGCTGCTCAGGGGTAAAGCTCATTGATGTTACATTGAAACTGTTCCTGTGTACCAACTTGCTTGGATCAGCCTCCATAAGCTGGGTCATTGCCTCAAGGGCATCCGGCATATAGAGCATATCCATATAAGTGTCCTGAGGAACCTCACAAGTATATTTTCCACGTTTTGCAACCTCATAGAAAACTTCCACTGCATAATCTGTTGTACCGCCTCCTGGCAGTGCTCCATTTGAGATGATGCCAGGGAAACGTACGCTCCTTGAGTCAACGCCAAAACGTGAATGGTAATAGTCACTCAACATCTCTCCGGTAACCTTACATACACCATAAATTGTATTTGGTCTCATTACTGTATCCTGCGGGGTCTTGTAATGTGGGGTATTCTCACCAAACGCACCAATTGAACTTGGAGTAAAGATTGAGCACTTGTACTCCTGGGCAATGTTCAACGAGTTGAGCAACGCTCCCATATTGATATTCCATGCAAGCTGTGGGTTCTTTTCTCCTGTTGCAGAAAGCAACGCCACAAGATTGTATATTGTATCAATACCCTCACTCTTCACAAATTTTGCATACGCCTCCATCTCAAGGGCATTCATCACCACTGCTCTGCTGTTCTGACCCAATTTTGCCACTATCTCAGGCCTCAAATCAGCTGCTATTACATTGTCGTATCCATAATTCTTCTGCAAGTGAGGAACAAGTTCCGTACCTATCTGACCACCTGCACCAAGTACCAAAATCTTTTTCATCTATAGAATGTATATGGTTAATCAGTCAATTACCTATACAAATGTAATACTTTTACCATAACAATTTATTTTTTTCAACGGTTTATTGCCAAAAACTTTAATTTTGTATCATGTCATTATCCGGAGCAGAAATATACCGTCTTATTGAAACCCGGGCCCAAGAGCTTGGTTTTGCAGATTTTGGCTGTGCTCACGCCGGCGAACTGCCCAATTGCATGCAGCAACATTATATGGAAGCCCTTGCAAACGGACATTTTGCCAATATGGAGTATCTTGGCAGAAACCTCGACAAAAGGTTCAATCCGCAACTTCTGGTTGAAGGGGCCCGATCAGTAATGGTTTTCCTGGCACCATACTCACTTCCACAAGGCGTTCATCCTCCAAAAGGGTTCGCACAGTTTGCCCTTGGGGAGGATTACCACATAGCCATAAAGGAAAAGCTCTTTGCAATCATGAAGGAACTCCTGGCACATTTCCCCGAATTTCAGGGAAGGGCATTCACAGACTCCGCCCCTGTAATGGAAAGATATTGGGCAACCAGTGCAGGGCTGGGATGGATAGGGAAGAACAATTTCCTCATCAGCAGAACCTGTGGCATCAAAAACCTCATTGGGGTGATTATCAGCAACCTGGAAATTCCTGCAACTTTGGATATTCTTCCCGACAAACACCTGCAGACAACAGCCTCCTGTGGAGAATGTACCAGATGTCTCAGCGCATGTCCAAGTGGAGCCCTGCGCAGACCTTTCTGTACTGATGCGAGGAAATGCATATCATACCATACCATTGAGAACAGGAAGCTGCAGGAGGATATTGCATCGGGAGCCGCACCACATTTTGCCGGGGCAATTTTCGGCTGCGACAGATGTCTGGATGCCTGCCCATGGAACAGTGCAAACAAAACAGGATGGGGGGTGTTCCATAAAAATGCAGAGTTTCTGTCGGGAAGAAATGAAGAGTGGTGGATGGGAATTCCGGAGAATGAATTCAAAAAAAGATTCAAAGACACCTCTCTGCTTAGAGGTGGACTGCAAAATATCAAAGCCTCCATTCAGTGGGGCAAAAAGGAGTAACAATGGGGAATTTGGCTTTCAGCACACCGGTAGAAATAAAGAGAAGCAATTTGGAACTTGGCTACGGGAGCAAGATTATGATGCTTGGCTCATGCTTCACCACCGAGGTGGGCAAAATCATGCAGGACTACAGGTTTGATGTAATGGTGAACCCGTTTGGAGTCCTGTATAACCCTGCATCAATACTGTCATCTGTAAGAAGAATGGTATCAGACACCCGTTTTACCTTTGATGATACTGTTGAAACCAACCCGTCAGACAAGGGCGTGGCAAGAAAATATGCAAGCTTTTACCACCACAGCTCTTTTGCACGCCTCACCCCTGAGGAATTTCTGGAGAATGCCAATGCTCACCTAGCCAAAGCACATAGATATCTTCAGGAAGCAGATACTGTAATCATCACACTTGGCACTGCTTGGATATTCAGACATATTGAAAAGCAGATCATAGTCTCAAATTGCCATAAAAGGAGTGCAAAGGAATTCAACAGGGAGCTTCTCACTGTAGAAGAATGCATGAACTGCCTGCAGGAGATTGCAGATCTTCTCCCCCACAAGAAAATAATTTTCACCGTAAGCCCTATCAGGCACTTCAAGGACGGAGCCCACGGCAACCAGATAAGCAAATCAACATTACTGCTTGCAGTAAATGGAGTTATCGGTTCATGCGCCAATTGTAGCTATTTCCCTTCATACGAAATAATGATGGATGAGCTGAGGGATTACCGTTACTATGCAGAGGACATGGTACACCCCTCTCCCCTTGCAGTAAAATATATCTTTGAAAAATTTACTCACGCCCACATTTCACCTGACGCAATTAAACAAATGGAAAGCAATATGCGTTTAACTAAAGCAGAGAGTCATATTCAGAAATGATTCTCAAAGTTTAAGTTAAACAAAATTGTTTGTGCCATGAAAAAATACGAATGCGACGCATGTGGATGGGTATATGACCCTGAATACGGCGATCCCGACGGAGGCATCCCTCCAGGTATCCCTTTTGATGAATTGGGCCCAACATGGGTATGTCCAGGCTGCGGCTTGGGCAAAGAGGCCTTCTTTGAAATCAAAAAAGGGCACTAGAGACCGCGTCAACTGCCTGGGAGAGCAGGTAGCACACTGCAGTACAAAAAAAAGAGGATAACCATTTCTGATTATCCTCTGAAGGTTGGCGGCTACCTCTTTTGTCAACGACTCACGCCGGGTGCGGCTCCCGGGCTTCCGTTACACACGCCCTCCGCCGGGCGTCTGATGACGCCGTGAGAGTAGGTAGCTGCAAAAAAAAAGAGGATAACCATTTCTGATTATCCTCTGAAGGTTGGCGGCTACCTATTTTGTCAACGGCTCACGCCGGGTGCGGCTCCCGGGCTTCCGTTACACACGCCCTCCGCCGGGCGTCTGATGACGCCGGGAGAGTAGGTAGCTACAAAAAAAAAGAGGATAACCATTTCTGATTATCCTCTGAAGGTTGGCGGCTACCTACTCTCCCACTTGGTATAGCAGTACCATCGGCGCTAACGGGCTTAACTTCTCTGTTCGGGATGGG
>JAGBTG010000051.1 GCA_017631435.1 Bacteroidales bacterium
ACAAGTTTGTTGATGTACTCGCTACCCATAGCAAGACCGAAACCAAGCTCCTGAGAGATGTTTGAACCTGCATCATTGAAAGCGTAAGCCTCAACACCAATAACTCTTACTCTTGGATAATCCTTAACTGCCTCAATAACATCCTTAAGGGTATCCATAGATTTGTCTGAACAGAAAGCGCCAGTCTGGTTAAGGCCTCTTAGCGGATCAAAATCAAATGAAGCTTTAAGGTCCTCAGCAGCTACGCCCTGAGCTTTTGCAACAGCAAGGAATGAGTTAATGATCTCTACAGATGCACAGCAGCAACCTGTGAAGTTAACCTCAACCTTAGCAAGATCAATACCGTTAAGAAGGGTCTTCATCTCAGCCTCTGAGATAGCCTTTTTGCCATCAATGCAGAAACCTACAGCCTCAACACCTTTCTTAAGTCCGTCAACAGCCTGTGCATTGGCAGCCTCAAAACCGCACTGGCAAGCGCAGTAGTCCTGGCGAACCAACCAGTTGTTGTTGTCTTTAGTACCCCTAACAAAAGGGAAAGCACCAGCCTCACCGCCAAGGTGTTTTACACCCTCAAGGTTCTCGGCACGGTAGTAAGGGCGAACTGAAAAACCTTCCTCAGTTTTCCAAACGAGTTTTTTCTCGTAATCGGCACCTTTCAAATCTTTGATAATCACCTCTTCCCATTGCTCTGTGGAAACAGGTGGAAACTCAGCAAATAATTTTTCTGCCATCTTTTTTGTTTTTATATATGAATGGATAATTTGATTTTCTCTAAAATCGTTCAAAGTTACTTAATATTTAAGCCATTTCCAAATCTCTTTCCAGCCCGGTTTTTTTCCGTACATAAGTATTCCAACCCTGTATATTCTTCCCGACAGATATGCCATACCCACAAATGTAAGTACAAGCACACCAATGGAAAGGGCAAGCTCCCACGCCGGCACACCATAAGCTATTCTGGCCATCATCACCATTGGGGATGTGAAAGGTATTACAGACCCCCAGAAAGAGAGGGCACTGTCGGGATACTGGAAAGTATGCAGCATAAGGAAAAGTCCAACTATGAGGGGCATTGTGATTGGGAGGATGAGCTGCTGGGTGTCGGCCTCATTGTCTACAGCTGCTCCCACTGCGGCAAACATGCTTGAATAAAGTAGGTATCCCAATACAAAGTAGATGATGAAACACCCTATAATCTGCACATAGTTCACATCCTTGAGTGCCTGAAGCAAGCTGTCACCGTCATCCTGCATGGCAGAGGTAATCTCGGCAACCGGCACCTCCGAAGATACCGACGACATTGTCTGCGCAGCCTCATTGAGCCCCAAAGCCTGGCCAGCAACAGTCACAATCAGCATTGTAAACACAATCCAGATGAGGAACTGGGTAAGGGCCACTGATGCAACACCAATGATCTTGCCCATCATAATCTGGAAAGGCTTCACCGACGATACTATCACCTCAATGATTCTGGTGGTCTTCTCCTCTATCACGCTCCTCATAACCATGCTGCCAAACATGAAGATAAACATGTAGATAAGGAAGCTGGCAATGTATCCTATCACCATAAATATCTCAACTTTAGACACTTTCTCCTCTCCGCTCTCATCCAGTGTATAGGTACTCAACTTCACATCAGACTCTATATCTTCCATAATCTCCTCAAGTTGCGGAATGCCGTATCCCTGCAGCTTGTGCTGCTCTACAGCCTCCTCCACATTGCGTGAAATGCGCCCCTTGATATCCATATTGAGCTGTTTCTTTGAGTATGTTACCACTGAAACATTCTTTGACGAGTCCATTGCAGAGATTCCCACAACCGCAAAATAATCAAGATTGTTGAATCCCTCCTTAAGTTCCTCTACAGTTGCCCCTACAATTTGGCAGAACTCCACCTGTGAATCGCTCTGCATATATGGCATAACCACGCCGCTGTTGTCAACTACCGCTATCTTGCGGGCCTCATCCTCCTCAGAATAGGCGGCAATCAAGCCAGGTACAACCATAAGCGCAGCAAACAGTATTGGAGTAAGAAGCGTAGTGAGAATAAACGATTTCTTCTTTACCCTTATTGCAAACTCCCTTGCAATGATTACAGATATCTTGCTTTTTCCCATTTTCCTAAGATTTAATTGTTGGTAACCAGTTTGATGAAGATGTCATTCATCCTTGGAATAAGTTCCTGGTATGACACTATATCATTCCCTTTAATGAGTTCTCCCAAAATCTGGGCGCTTGTTGCTCCAGGCTTCACATCAAGTACTGCACGTCTGTTCCCCTTGTAGTCTCCGTCAGAGACCAGTTCTACAGGAGCCAACGCCAGGCTTATAGGCTCAAGTCCCCTATAAATTACCTCAACATGATTATTGCCGTACTGTCTCCTTATATCATCCACCTTTCCGGTTACCACCAGGTTGGACTTGTTGATAAGGGCAATGCTGTCGCAAAGTTCCTCAACGCTCTCCATGTTGTGGGTAGAGAGGATGATTGTTGTACCTGCCTCCTTCAGAGCCAGAATCTCCTTCCTTATAAGGTTCACATTCACCGGATCAAATCCGCTGAAAGGCTCATCAAGGATAAGCAGTTTGGGCTTGTGCATAACAGTAGTGATGAACTGTATCTTCTGGGCCATACCCTTAGAGAATTCCTCAACTTTCTTGTCCCACCACCCCTGGATACCGAACTTCACAAACCACTCCTTAAGCTCTTTGGTAGCCTGCGCTGTGGTCATACCTTTCAGTTTTGCCAGATAGATGGCCTGTTCCCCCACTTTCATTTTCTTGTAGAGTCCCCTCTCCTCCGGAAGGTATCCAATCTGCTCCACATCGGAAAGTTTCACAGGACGGCCGTCGAAAAGGAGTTCGCCGCTGTCGGGAAGGGAGATCTGGTTGATGATTCTTATAAGTGTTGTCTTTCCGGCACCGTTGGGTCCCAGAAGACCGAATATTTCCCCTTTGGGAATGCTCAGGCTCACAGAGTTGAGAGCCGTATAATTACCGAATTTCTTGGTAATGTCCTTGCAGGTTATGATTTCCATCTCAAATGTGTTTATCCTCACAAATGTAGTAAATATTCCTTTAGTTTATCCGCATTTTGGGCGCTTATCACCCGCTCTTTTACAAGGGCTTCCAGCAATTGCAAATCAGAGCTGAAATTTTCTTTTCCCTTGAGCCTCAGATAGGTCTCCACTCCCCTTGCAGCATACGGCCCTATATAGGGGTGCCGCACCATTTCCTCCTTGCTGGCCCCGAGCAGTGAAAAACCCTTCACATCTTCCTCCAGCACCACCACATTCCCTGCAATCCGGTCAAATCTCTCTTGTGTAAAACCCTCAATCTCCAGCAACTGTCTGGCATCAACAAACGATCCTCCAAGCCTTTCCCTGTACTGCAGGATCTTGCGGGCATAATACCCTCCAATACCATAAAGCTGCACCAGGGCGGCACTGTCGGCGGTGTTGAGGTTGCATACATACCTGTTCCGCTCAACCTTTTTGCCGTATTCTGCATTTGACATTCTTCCCGACAGGGTATTTGTGCTATCGGTGGGAGTATCTCCGCTGCCGACAGGGGAGCCTCCGCTGCCGGTGGGCACATTCTGAGCACCTTTTGTGCCCGAAGGAGTATTCCTCCCCCTGTTGGGAGAAACACCCTTATCGGGAAGAGCATCTCCTCTATGCGGGAGGGTAATATACTCCTCTACAGCCACATAGAGGGCACTGTCCACCACATACATTTTGGCAAAATCCTCCTTGTAGCGGAACTTCCCCCCTTTGGTGCGGTACTTTATGATACTAGCCGCCTGGCGCTCAGATAACCCCAGCAGCTGGAGGGAATCCTCAGTGATGGTATTGGGATTGAAAGGGAATGTTTTACTCCCGACAGCGACTGATGACCCTGCCCCGGAAATCCCGGAAGCCCCTCCTGCGCCACCATCACTCTCTGCCACCGGCACCCTCTCCGCCACCTGCCGCATCCGCACCTTCTGCACCACAAATGTAACCACCTGAAACAAGAACAGCAGCGCAATGAGGACAATTACCCCCAATGCTCTGCTGTTTGATATTTTAACGGAATCCCTCTCCCCGTTACTCATCCTGTGATTGCTCTCCTGCCTCATATCCCGCTCCACTTACAATCATAACTATTTCACCTTTAGGCTCATGTGCACTGTACCACTTATGCAGCTCCTCAACAGTACCCCTGCGGCACTCCTCATGCATCTTGCTTATCTCCCTGCAGACCGCAGCCATACGGCCAGGGCCAAAGAACTCAACCATCTGTCCCAAAGTCTTCACAAGACGGTATGGAGACTCATAAATTATCATGGTCCTCTCCTCAAGGGCCAGTTGCTTGAATTTGGTCTGACGCCCCTTCTTTACAGGAAGGAAACCCTCAAAACAGAACCTGTCACAAGGGAAACCGGAATTGACCAACGCCGGTACAAAAGCGGTTGCGCCGGGCAAGGTCTCCACCTCAACCCCAGCCTCAACACAGGTCCTCACAAGAAGAAAACCCGGATCGGATATGCCGGGCGTGCCCGCGTCACTTATCAGCGCCACATTCATACCTGCAAGTATCTTCTCGCATACTCCTGCAGATGTCTTGTGCTCATTGAACTTGTGATGGCTCTCCATATGTGTGGAGATCTCATACTTCTTGAGCAACACAGAACTGGTTCTGGTATCCTCAGCCAGAATCAGATCAACCTCCTTCAACACCCTCAACGCCCTTAGGGTAATATCCTCCATATTCCCTATAGGGGTTGGTACCAAATACAATTTTGCCATATCAATTTAATGTCAATAAATCAAAATATCAATTTCATCCTCATATGATTTTGTCATCTCTACACTGCAATCCCCCATCTTCCACAAAAAGCCCTTGCCATCCGGATGCTGTTCCCTTTTTCCACCGGCAAAGTTATCCAATATCCCGCAAAGTTGGTTCTTTTTATTCTTCTTTGTAGTTTTACCATGCCACCACCAATTGCAGAATACAGACTTCACTTTTCCGGTAGCTCTTTCAACCCTATAGGAAACAGTCAACAGACAATCCTTGTCCGGTTCCACATACCACTCCCGAATATAATACTTCTCTCTATCACTATGATCCTCGGGATGCAGCATAATCCTGGATGCAGGAATTCTTATATCATCTGTAACCCAACCGAGACTCCCATTAAATTCATCCACTTTACTCAAATCCAAATCCCCCCAATTGTCCATCAGGAATTTCAACTGCCGGGCAATATTGTCTGTCCCCGCAATTTTTGGCTTCGGATCCAAATTGGTAACCAGCCTGATTATCTTCACTGTATCCCCCTCAATATCCATCAGGCCATAATTGTTCTCGCCATACACACACCCAAGGACCAATCCTTTCCCATCCTTGCCAAATGTATTTCCTTCCATCATACATCTCCCGTCAAAAGACATCACATGTTTCAGACCGCCATCCACCAGTTCTCCCAAATACGCCCCCCTCTTCAGATTCACCACATAAAACAGTCTGCCATCATACTCAAATCCACCAACAAAAGTGGTATCTCCCTTCAACAAGTAAGCCAACTCCACTTCATGCTCAAACTCCACACACCTCTCCAAAACAGGGAATTCACCTTTATAATCCACCTCTATCAGAGTTTCCGTCTCCCTCACTTTCCCATACTTGAATTCATCCGGACACTGCGGAATATCAGTTCTGGGATCAATCTTCTCAAGTCCAAACACTGTAGCCACATAAAAACTGTCACCCAGCCTGTCCACATCAACCAACGGCAACTGCAAACGGTAAAAATATTCCCTCCCGTCATTCTTGTCAATAAACCACACATATTCCCCCCACTCCCCCTGATCAATCCACGCAACTTTCCACTGCGCATCCTCATAAAGATTCCTCAAGCCTTTATCCGGGCCCAACTTATAAAAAGAAAAGCAAGTACTATCCCCTTGAAATTCAGCCGTCACTCCCCTATAAAAGCCTGTTCTGGAATATCTCTCATTATAGTGGAACTCCACTTGATACCTCCCGTCAAATTTATCCACCCCCTTAAGACGTATAATAGACAAAGGACTCATCCGCCCCCTCAAATCCAGATGCACTGTATCCCTCACAACCTTGAAACCATACAAATCCACCCCCAGCAACATAAAAAACGCCACCATAAGGAAGAGTGTTTTTATCCCGACAATTTTCATGACAATCCATTTTTCCAAATATACCCATTTATCCACAACAAAAAAAGGGCCACCAGCCGGCAGCCCCAAAATATCTTTGTATAAATCTTAGTGCAAGCTTACACCTATCAGCCTCATGAACTCCTCGCGGGTTCTCAGATCCTTGAGGAATGCACCGGTAAAAGCAGAAGTGGTGGTAACCGAGTTCTGTTTCTGCACACCCCTCATCTGCATGCACATATGGGCAGCCTCAATGACTACGGCCACTCCCAACGGGTTCAAGGTCTCCTGAATGCAGTCCCTTATCTGGATGGTAAGCCTCTCCTGCACCTGAAGGCGGCGGGCAAAAGCATCCACCACACGCGGAATCTTGCTCAGACCGGTAATGGTGCCGTTAGGAATATATGCCACATGCGCCTTGCCATAGAACGGCAGCATATGATGCTCGCAAAGCGAGTATATCTCAATATCCTTCACAAGCACTATCTGATGATAATCCTCCTTGAACAACGCAGACTTGAGGATCTCCACCGGATCCGCACCATATCCCTGGTTAAGGAACTGCATAGCCTTGGCCACACGCTCCGGAGTCTTCAAAAGCCCCTCGCGCTGCGGATCCTCACCCAACAGTTTCAATATCTCATAATAGTGTTCCGCAAGCTTCTGCGTAGTTTCCGGATCATATTGTTCTATCTTGGTATAAGCCATAATCTTCTGTTTTCTATCGGGATGCAAAGGTATAAAAATATCCACACAAAAAAGAGCAACCTCAGTTGCTCTTTTTCATTTATGTTTCTGGCACCACTCCAAGAAAAAGTCATATGCATCCTTTGGAGGAACTGGATCTGCAGCAACCGCTTGACAGCCACTCCAAAGCGGCTGCCATATAAATGATTGATTCAGATTGGACATAAATGGAAAAAGCCCGGAACCGGGCTTTATTCCAAGACAAGAGTGTCTCTTAATGAATTTTCATCCGGCACTCTCCAATTATTTGAGGTTATTTTTTATCTGGGCCTTGATGATATATGCATAATATGACCAGTTAGATGACCCCTTGAGCTTTCTGACATTCTCATCAGAGCCATCCTCCAACGCTATCCAACGCATCTGCACATCCGGATCATTCAATAAAGTCCACTTAAAGGCACCTCCACCATCAGAAATATAATCTTCTTCAATCAATGTTGGGAAGGTACCGGAATGCGCCAAAGTCATTCCATAGAGTCTCGAACAATAATAGAAAGCGCCCTTACAGATTGTTTCAACTTCCCGAGGGATCCAGATAGTCTCCATCTGTACACCCGAGAACATATAGTCAGAAATGGTCTTGACATTTCCCTGAAGGGTTACTGTTACTTTAGGGTCATCATCGCCATAAAACGAAGTTGAGAAAATACCTTCATCCCATTGATCACGTGCTGCTGCATAAGATTCCGATGCAACCAGTTCACGGTTGACATAAATATTAGTCAACGGTGACTGAAAGAAAGGACCACGCTCATCCGTTCCTGGCTGGAATCCGATAGTAAGAGGTTCACTACTTGCCTCAAATCGTACAGACGCAAGGGTTTTACAATTATAGAAAGCATTATCCTTGATCTCTCTAACTGTTGCAGGAATTTTCAGCGAGGTGATTCCCGAATTATAGAACATATACGGCAACAAGGTATGAACCTGCCCGCCAAGAGTCACTCCGTCTCCAAGAGATTTACCCGCGAAAGGAAGGAAATCTTCATCAAAATCATCGCCTGTCATTGCATATTCGAGCTGACGATTAAGGTTTACTGTTTGAAGCGGACAGTCAACGAACAGACCCTCATCCACACCATCAGTATTCCATCCTATGGTTAATGCATCCCTTGTCGGGCTTGGTCCGAATGTAAGGTTTGTCAGAGCTTTACATCCATTGAAAACATCATCACCAATAGTAGTCACTGTTCCTGGAATGGTAAGTGAACTGAACTTAAGACCACTGAACATATAGTCATGGATCGTTCTGACCTGACCTCCAATGGTTACTGAAACGGAAGGTGCTGGATATCTATTGTAAAATAATGCATCATCTGCCTCATCTGCTGTAAAGGATTCCCCTTCCGAGTCAACATAAACGAGTTCCCTATTGAGGTTAATGGATGTAAAGCTCGCATTCTCGAATGGACCATATTCTTCAAAATCCCTTTGAGTGCACACAATGGAAAGTGGCGTTTGGGTGGGACTTGGAAGAAATTCAACAGATTTCAACAATCCGCAAGTACTGAACGCTTGTTTTTTAATTGTATTGACACTACCGGGAATAGTGAGTGACGGAAGTTGTGTTTCTCCAAATGCCTGCTCTTCAATAGTTTCAAGGCCATCAGGCAGTACAATTGTACGAACAGCTGTTTTATTGAATGCCTTTGCCTTAATAGTTTTCACAGGGCGGTCGAATTCAATGACATACTTACCTACTGATGAATCATATCTGTGGTCTATGATGGTTGCATCAAAAGGATTGGCCTGTCCGTTGCCGAATGTTATCGTGCCTATCGGAGCATCTGCAACCTTAGTATACCATATCTTATTCGATGCCGGAGTATTGGAAACAAACTCAAGAGCAGCCATCGGCTGGACGTTGTTTCTGGTGATATTCACAGCTTTTGTCGTTTGTTTCGTATATAAATTGCCATTCATGTCTGTCACGACGATTTTGATACCATCTTCAAAGTTTACTGGTGGCAGCGCGAACCAGAATTCGGTAGGATTGTCCTTATCAGCACCAAGTGCAACTCCTTTACCACCATTACTGCAGTCCAAGGTAACATATGAAGAAGCTTTATCCGACATGGTTGGCATAGGAATGTTATTCCCGTCTGTTACGATGGTCGCTTCACCCGCAATCTTATCCACACCGTCAACAGCAGACAGAGTAATGCTCTTGACAGTTGCCTTACCATAAAGCTTGATTACGAGATAACCGCACGCATTACGAAAATACAGTTTATCATCCTGGCTGTCAGCACCGGTTGCTATCATGAGGTTAGCACCTCTACCAAAAGAATTCTGTGCATAAGTCTGAACATCCGGATAGGTGACATGAATCTTGTCAACGTCGCCTTGAGTCTCAACAGTTATATTGGGATTGTAAGGATAAATACCTCTTGAGCAATTATGCGCACCTCCCGGTTTGCCGTCCTCTTGAAGGTTAAACTGAACCTTTGAAGCAGCAAGTTCGCCTTCATAGACATAACGTGCATTTTGCTGGTTTCCGTAAAAGAAAGAGACAGCATCGCCGGGCTCCCACATCACAGTCTTATCAGCAGCAACGTATGTACGGGTTTCCGGATTCTGATCGTCGGCTATAGAGGCATAAATAACCTCTGGAAGATTGCCGTCTGACATGCCACCCAGATTGGGCTGTTCAATCAATTCACCCTTCCCGCAACTGCAGAAAAGTACAATTGAAAATAATAGATAAATAAGTTTTTTCATATTACTTTCTGCTAATTCCGGTTTACCAATCAATATCATCATTCCTGTCTCCAACGGGTTCAGTGCTTACTGCAAAACCCTTCTCTACTTCTATTTCAATCAATTCTACCTTCGGGGATTCATAACCCTCCATTACCATAGTTTTAAGTTTCATTTATATTTTAGGTTTAAAATTTTAAAAAATGGAAAAACTTTGCAAAGTAACAAAAAATATTCAATAAAAAATTATACATTGATTCAATCTTACTCATAAATTACTTATAATTCAGTCTTAACCTATAATTATATGTTACCGTTTTTATCCTGAAACTACCCATAAATAACAAAAAAGGTGACCGAAGTCACCTTTCATGATTCCTCTAAGATGTTAAGGACTAATAATTTAAGCGATTAGTATTCCTCCTCGTTAAAGAAGAAGTCCTCTTTGCTTGGATAGTCAGGCCAGATCTCCTCAATGCTCTCGTAAACCTCACCGTCATCCTCAAGGTCATTCAAGTTCTCAATAACCTCAAGAGGTGCACCCGAGCGGGTTGCATAGTCGATCAGTTCATCTTTAGTTGCTGGCCATGGAGCATCCTCAAGTTTGGATGCCAATTCAAGTGTCCAATACATAGTTGTATCAATTTTTTGTTAACGGGGCGCAAATATAGAAAAAAATTCATTATGGCAACCAAAATGCCTCTTTTTCTTTATTTTCCACACAAAGATATCTTGCAAGTGTAAACAGATAATCCGAAAGTCTGTTCAAGTACCTCTGTCCCAGAACCAATTGCTCTGATACCTCCGTATTGGCCTCGCCGCCTGTTCCAATTACAAGGGCGTGTCTCTCTGCCCTGCGGCAGATGGTCCTTGCCACATGGCACTCTGATGCAACTCTCGGCTCACCGGGAAGGATAAATGCCATCTGCGGAGGGAGCGCCTCTGTCATGGCATCAATCTCATTCTCCAGGAATGTGATTGCATCCTCACCCACCTCCTTGAGGCTCTTGCTTGAGCCGTCAGATGCAAAGTGGGCTGAAATGAGCATAAGCTCCTCCTGAATTTTTCTCAAGTTCTTCTTCACATGGTCAAAGCCGGAATCACTTATTACAATGCCAATGTAAGAAATAAGTTCATCCAAATCTCCGTAAGCCTCAACCCTGGGATGATTTTTTGGAACCCTCTTGCCACCTACAAGAGATGTTGTCCCTTTGTCTCCACCTTTTGTGTAAATCTTCATATCTGTAATCTTTAAATTTCCATAGCCGGATGCGGATTTTGGGTATCGCTCTCAATCTTGCCGTCCCTGAGCTTGATAATCCTGCGCGCATGCAGGGCAATATCCTCCTCATGGGTTACCACAATCACCGTATTCCCTTGTTTGTAAATCTCTTCAAACAGCCTCATTATCTCAATTGAGGTCTTTGTGTCCAGGTTTCCCGTAGGCTCATCCGCAAGGATGATTGAAGGGTTGTTTATAAGGGCCCTCGCTACAGCCACCCTCTGTCTTTGTCCTCCCGACATCTCTGCCGGCTTGTGCTCCATCCTGTCTCCCAGCCCCACAGCTTCAAGTGCCTGAGTAGCCCTCCTCTCCCTCTCCTTTGACGAGATACCGGAGTAGACCAACGGCAACCCCACATTCTCCAGAGCCGAATACCTTGGAAGGAGATTGAACGACTGGAACACAAATCCAATCTCCCTGTTTCTGGTCTCAGCCAGGGCTCCATCCTCCATCTTGCTCACATCTGTACCGTTGAGTACGTACTTTCCTCCCGACGGGGTATCGAGGCACCCCAAAATATTCATGAGGGTACTCTTTCCCGAACCTGAAGGGCCCATTATGGCCACATACTCATTTTTGCAAATTGTAAGGCTTACGCCATCCAATGCCTTTACCTGCTGTCTGCCCAGATTGTAGACCTTCTCCAACCCGCTGATACTGATTACTTCCTTTCTCTCATTCTCCATATCTATATCACACTAAAAATCTCCCTGCAGCACTCCTCAAGCGTATCCAGGGCTGCCTTGCTCTCCCACTTGAATGTATCCCTCTCCCCTACGGCATTGGAAACGGTACGGAGTTCAAAGAACGGCACCTTCTCCATAAGTGCAGCATAATATACTCCGGCCCCCTCCATACTCTCAATCTGGGGATTATACATGGCAACAATCTCATTGCACCTGGACTGTGTGCCGGTTACACACTGTACTGTTGCCCCTGCTCCTGCACCATATTTCTCCAACACCTTTTCTATATGTGGATACGGCAGCAATTGGCGTGCCAACGCCCCCTTTGTGTAAGGAAAATCATCCTTCTCCAGAATACCGTATTGGAACAGGTCTGAAAAGCCCTCTTCCGATCCAAATCCCAAATCTGCAAAATATTCCCTTGAAATTACAGCTGCAGAGCCAATAGGGAAAGCCTCCAAATCATAGCTTCCGGCAATTCCCAGGTTTACCACAAGGTTATACGGCTCCCCGGATGCAGCTGCTGCAACCACCTCCCTGGTTACACAATGACATGCCTGCACAGCCCCTATTCCAGTAAGGCGGAATTCAACCTGAGCCTTCACATCCTTGCTCTTTTTTACCATATCAAAGGCTCTCTCCGCCCTGCGCAGCTCCTGTTCCTCGGCTGCTGTAACAAGTATTTTCATGACAACGACAATAAATCAAACTTGAATATCAGTCCACCTTCTGGACCGTTCTCTACAATTATATCCCCTTTATGGAACAATACCGCATTTTTAACTATGGCCAACCCCAGTCCGCTTCCACCCGATTTTCTCGACCTTCCCTTGTCTATCCTGTAGAAACGGTCAAAAAGGCGCTCTTTGGCATTGTCGGGAATACCAACCCCATTATCCATATATGTAAAGTTTATCCTGTAACTTGGATCTCCTGAAATCTGCTGGATTCCGGCCATTATGGAAATATGGGTATCGGGACCTCCGTGCTCAAGTGTATTGTCTATAAGGTTCTTGAAGAGTGAATAGATGATATCGTGATTGCTGCCAATTGTAAGTTCACTGCTTATCTTAGGGGTAAAGACAGTATTGTTTGCCTTCATCTTATAAGCAAGTTCCTCCTCAATCTCCTTAAGACAGGATGAAATGTTTACCTCTTCTATCTTGTAGTAATCAGACTGTTCATCAAGTTTGTTGAGGATAGATACATCGTTTACCAGCGAAGTGAGCCTCAGCGACTGTCTGTACGCCTTCTCCACAAACAGCCTCATCTGCCCAGCATCCATAGTCCCGTCATCCATGATGGTTTCAAGGTACGCCCTTATTCCTGTAAGTGGGGTTTTCAGCTCATGGGAGATATTGTTGGTCATCTCCTGCTTGAAGAGCTTTACCTTCTCCAGCTGCTCGTAGGTATCTACAATACGCCGTCCTATATCACCGTACTCATCGTCGGGAAAAGAGATCTTTGAGAAATCCTTCTTCTTGTTGCTGCTCATCACATAGAAAAAGTCATTGAATGCCTTCAAGGGTTTTGTAAGTTTTCTTGAAATGTAGAAAAGAGTACATATCAAGGCTATGATCAGCAACAGTATTGCATACTGGTAGTGTTCGTGGTTGCCGTCACTTTTCTGCAGCGTGTACACCAGAACAGCAGATATCACTATGGCAATAATTATTGCATAGTATATTATGAGCTGGTATTTGAGCCTGAGCTTTAACTTTTTCATAGGTGTATGCTGTAGCCGTAACCGGATCTGTTTACAATAAGGTCTCCATAAGTTCCTATCTTCTTGCGCAGCCTTGCTATGTGCACATCCACAGTGCGTTCAAGCACGTAGCTCTCCTCCTTCCATACAAGCTGCAGGATATCTTCCCTTGAGTATATCTTGCCCGGAGACTTTGCCAGAAGGACAAGTATTTCAAACTCCTTCCTGGTAAGGGATATCTCTACATTATCCACGAGTACCCTTTTCTTGTCATACTCAACCTTCAGGTTTTCGTGCACAAAAATGTCAGACTGCTGTGCCACGGGCTTTGTTCCCTGTTCAGTGCCATTGTCTGATATCCTGTCGGGAAGAGGGGGATAACATCTGTTGAGGACTGCATTCACCCTTGCCAGCACCTCCTTTATGGAGAATGGTTTGGCTATGTAGTCGTCTCCACCCTTGTCAAATCCGGCCACTATGTCTATCTCGCTGTCCAGTGCCGATATAAAGATGATGGGTACATCATTGTGGTAATCCTCCCTGAGCAGCTGCGCCATCTTGAGGCCGCTGATGCCGTCCATCATTATGTCAAGCAACAGCAGATGCCAGGTATTCCGCATTTTATAGAGAGCCTCCTCTGCACTGGCTGCGGTTTCCACTATATAACCTGCTTTCTGCAGGTTATACTGCAGGATTTCGCAGATATCTTCTTCGTCATCCACTATAAGTATTTTGAAAGTATCCGGTCTGTTCTCCATAAAATTGTTGTTATACGTTGGTAGGGTTACAAATATAACATTATATTTGCATAAAATGCCATTTTATGAAAATCATTATTGCAGGTGCCGGTGAGGTTGGAAGCCATTTGGCAAAAATGCTCAGCAATGAGTCAAACAACCTTACAATTATAGATTCCGACGAGAACCGCCTCAACAAATTGCGTGAGGTGGCCGATGTGATTACAATCTGGGGAAATCCCACTTCCATTGAGACGCTCAAGGAGGCTGGCGCGGAGACTGCAGACCTGTTCATTGCAGTAAGTCCGGCTCATGACCAGGATGTGAACATCATCAGCGCACTGCTGGCAAAGAAAATGGGCAGCCAGAAAGTTACTGCCAGAATCAATAATGATGAGTACATGCATCATGAGAACAAACTGCTTTTCACCGAACTTGGTATAGACCTCCTCTTCTACCCGGAGAAGATTGCCTCTTATGAGATTGTAGACCTTCTTAAACAGACTGGAACCACTGAGTTCATGGAGTTTGCAAGGGGCCTGCTGCAGATGGTGGCATTCCGTCTTGAGGAGGGAGCACCACTTATAGACAAATGCGTTTCAGATATGGCATCCTTTACCGGCAAGAGCCAGTACAAGGCCGTAGCCATTGCCAGGGATGAAGACACCATCATTCCAGGTCCGCAGACAAAATTCCAGGAGGGTGACCTTGTGTTTGTAATCTGTACTAAAGATGGAGTGCAGGAGGCAATGAGCTTCTGCGGCAAGAAAGAGATTCCTATCAAAAACCTGATGATTGTAGGTGGCGGAAGGATTGCAGAGATGCTTGCCAAGAAGATGAGCAAAGTTTCTGACCACATAAAGATAATTGAGATAAAGCCGGAGCGCTGCGAGTACCTTGCAGAGACATTGGACAAAGTGCTTGTGATAAATGGAGACGGAAGGAATTCAGACCTCCTTCTTGAGGAGGATGTGAACAAGTACGATGCATTTGTTGCCGTTACCAGCAATTCCGAGACCAATATCCTCTCGTGCGTGGCAGCAAAGAAAATGGGTGTTTCCAAAACCATTGCAGAGGTTGAGAACATTGAGTACATCAAGCTTGCAGAGGGAATGGGCGTTGATGCCGTAATCAACAAGAAACTTTCAACTGCAGGACGTATCTTCCGTTTTACATTGAGCAACAAAGTAAGGTCCATCAAATGTCTCAACGGATCTGATGCAGAGGTTCTGGAGTTCATTGTCAACCCTAACAGTGCTATAACAAAAGGGCCTCTCAAGGAGCTTCACTTCCCTAAAGAGGCCATAATCGGAGGTGTCATAAGGGGTAACGAGATATTCGTAGCCACTGATGAGACCGTTATAAAACCATACGATAGGGTTGCTGTATTTGCCCTGCCGCAAGTTTTGTCTAAAGTAAACAAATTCTTTATATAATTTTTAAAACAGGTTTACCACCACAAAAAGCCAGTGGGCTACTATACCTGCACAAAGTCCGCCAATTGTGTGGGCCAAGATTGTTTTTGGTGTAAGTTCCCTATAACCCAGTGAATCCAGCATTGCTGTATCGGTACTCAAGTACCCGCTCCAGCACATACCCATAGCCGTAAACACTGCTATTGCATTTCCGTCAATAAGCCCACTCTCCTGAAAAGTAGGCACAAGTCCCAAAGCTGCCCCCACTGCTCCCATGGCAGTCATTGGAAACGCAACCAGTTCCGTATTTGTAAAACCGAACAGCCACTCAAAAACGAATCCCACCTTCTCTGCCAAAGCAGGCAACAGTCCTATTCCCTCATATGCAGCACCTGTGTAACCATTCTCACCAGGACCAAATGTAAACATCATTACAAATGTTGATATGGTAAGCACCCCCGGGATAATTGCCAGCCCAAGATCCACACCAGATTTTCCGCCATCAAGAAGCGAATTCAGTATTCTTAGCAACAACCCCTCTTCTGTTGCAGTTTCCTCCTCCTTCACATCTTCATCCATAGCCCCTTTCTGTAGAACCGCATCCTCAATAAAATCGGGTTTTGCCTTAAGGATAAGTTTCTGCGCTATTCTTGTAGAAATCACACTACCTATAAAAGCGCCAGCAAAACCTATCAAAGCCGGGCCCGAATATCCTCTGCCTGCCATGAACACAATTACAATCAGACCCATACCAAACGAAGTTCCAAAGTTTGTGATTGAAACAAGCTGGTACTTCTTGAAGTATTTGCTGAAATTGCGGTCTTTAGCCAAAGTTATGATTGCAGGATTATCCGACAGGAAAGTAAGGACACCACCCAAAGCTGCAACACCGGGCAGATTCCAAAAAGGCTTCATCAAGGGCCTCAGAATCTTCTCAAGAACTCCAACCACCCCAAACTCCTCCAATAATTTTCCAAGTGCTCCCGACAATACCGAAATTCCCATGATATACAACACAGTATCTGTCAAAAGGCTATATGCCGTATTCATAAGGGTATTGAGCATGTTGGGAGTACCCATCTTATAACCCAATGCGAAAAAAATAAGGAAGAATACCACCGTAAAATAAAGTGGCTCAAGTTTCTTGTTTGAAAATATATTCTTCATCAGTTAAAAGGTCCTAATTGAATTGAGCGGCAAAGATAATTAATTATCATTCAACTCCAACCATCTCATCTCCTTCTCATCCAACAATGCTATCACCTCACCAATCCTTGTTGAACACCTGGTCAGTTCATCGCCTGAAATGTTTCCTCCCGACAGTTTCTCTTCAAGCTCCCCCTTCTCTGCATTGAGAGCCTCCAGATCCTTCTCAATCTGCTCCAGTTCCCTCTGTTCCTTATAGGTCAACTTCCTTTTCTTTACAGGGGCATTTTCAGACTCCACAAACCTCTTCTTCTCTTCTTTCTGCTGTTTCTCCCTCTCCAATGCCCTCCTCTCCTTCTCCTTGTCTTTCATGTACTCCCTGTACCCGGAGTAGCTTCCAACAAAATCCTTTACCTCCCCATCGCCTTCAAATATAAACAGATGGTCCGCAATCTTATCGAGGAAGAACCTGTCGTGAGAAACTATTATAACAGATCCTGTATAGCTCTTCAGATACTCCTCAAGCACATTCAGGGTAAGGATATCAAGATCATTTGTAGGCTCGTCGAGAATAAGGACATTAGGATTCTTCATAAGGACTGTGAGTAGATACAGTCTCCTCTTCTCACCTCCGCTGAGCTTTTCTATCTTGTTGTAGTGCATGATTGGGGGAAAAAGGAAATAGTTGAGGAAAGTTGATATGGGCACATTCTTCCCATCGCCCAAGGTAACTACCTCCGCAATCTCCCTTACCGCCTCAATAACAGTATCATTTGGATTAAACTCAATCCCCTGTTGCCTATAGTAGCCAAAATTAACCGTCTCACCTATTTCAATTTCGCCTGATGTAGGCTTGAGATTTCCGGTAATCAGGTTCAGGAATGTAGATTTGCCTACTCCATTCTTGCCCACAATTCCAATCTTTTCTCCTGGGGTGAAATTATATGTAAAGTCCTTAAGGCCTACCCAGTTGTCCCACATGAAATCTACATGGCTGCAGTTTACAATCTTGCGTCCCAACCTCTGCATCTGCACATTTATGTTCAGTTGCCTGTTCTCAATCCTCTGCTGAGCTTTATCCTTAAGGTCATAGAAAGCATCTATCCTGTACTTAGCCTTTGTACCGCGGGCACAAGGCATGCGGCGCATCCAGTCAAGTTCTGTTCTGAGCAGATTCCTGGCACGGTCTATCTCCTTCTGGAAATTCTGCATCCTCTCCTCCCTCTTCTCCAGATAATATGAATAATTTCCATTATAGGCATAAAGAGTACCGTCTGCCATCTCTATAATCTGATTGCATACCCTGTCAAGGAAATAGCGGTCGTGGGTAACCATCAACAGTGTACACCTGCTGCGGCCAAGATACTCCTCCAGGTACTCTATGGTTTCCAGATCAAGGTGGTTGGTAGGCTCATCCATCACAAGGAAATCGGGTTTCTGGGCAAACATGCAGGCAATTGCAACCCTCTTTATCTCGCCACCGCTGAGTTCGCACACCCTCTTCCCTGTATCTGTGAGATTCAATGAATACAATATCTCCTCCACTTCATGCTGCTGAATCTCCTTTGCATAAGGAGCCACCACCTGCATAATTGTAAACTGGGGATCATAGACATTGTCCTGTGCCAGGAATGCTATCCTTATATCCTTGAGAAACTTCACCTTTCCATCTCCATCCGAACTCTCAACTCCTGCCAATATCCTCAATAATGATGTTTTGCCCGTACCATTTGGGGCAATAAGGGCTATTTTGTCACCCTCATTTATATTAAGGCTGATATTCTCAAACAGAACCTTTGGCCCATACGATTTGGAAACATTCTCTACCTGTAGATAACTTGCCATATAAACAAAATTTGGAATGGCAAAAATACAAAAAAAGAGGCTGTCTTTACAGACAACCTCCCCATATCTGAACAAATCAAATTAATTTGCTTTCTCAATAAGAACAACTCTGGTAAGAGCACGGCTGTTCTCAAACATATTGTCCTGACCGCCATTGCCTTTCCACTCAACCTGGCTCTCGCTTACACCAGCTTTGATAAGAGCTTTGTAAACAGCCTCAGCACGTTTCTCAGAAAGTTTCTGGTTAGTTTTAGCTGAACCGGTTGCTTTGTCTGCATAACCGTTAACAACATATTTAACGTCTGGGTTAGCTTTCATGATATCAGCTGCAAGGTTGATGTTAACCATACCTTTAGCATCAATGTTAGATTTGCCGATAGTGAAGAATACAGCTCTAGGACCAGCAACTGCAACCTCAACCTCTTTAACAACCTCAACTGGAGCTTTAGCTTTCTCTTTAGCCAACTCCTCTTTTACAGCAACAAGGTTTGCCTGCTCAGCAGCCAAAAGCTCTTTGTATTTCTGAATATCACCGTTAGCTGCAACCAATAGAGACTCGTTAACAACTTTCACGAATTTCTTGCCGCCAAAGTAGTAAGTTGCACCAAAAGTACCGCCTACGAAACCGTTGGCATATTTTGAGCTGTAGTCTCCGAATGGAGTCTCAGAAACCTCACCTCTTACCTCAAGGTTTAGAGCCCAGTTCTTGTTGATGTTGTACATTGCGCCCAAACCAACTGAACCGTTGATCAAAGCTTTCAAATCTGTATCACCGTTCATCTGAGGTTTTGCAATCTGAAGGCCAGGACCCATGAATGCATATGCCTCAAATTTTCTGTCAGGATTGTAACCTGCGATTGCGTTTGAAAGATTGAAAAGACCGTCTGCACGTAGAGTTACGAAAGTCTTGTCAATATCAAGGCCATTACCAGGAACTACATAACCGTCAGAATTGATGTCGTAGTATGAGTACAAGCAAGTCTGACCGAATGTAACCATTCCTCTAACGCCCCAAATAGGGTTAATCAATTTGCCTAGAGAAAGATTTACTGTAAAAGTCATCTCATTCTCTGAAGCATTTGGATCAATACATTTCTGAGCACCTGCGCTTAGGCTAACAAAGTAATTGTCCTTTGAGCTCTCAGCATAGTATCTGCTCTTTGTCTGTGCTGATGCTGATGTTACAATAGCAACCAACATCATAGATAGAAGTACCAATCTGCTTTTCATTTCTATAGTTTTTAATTGTTAATATTACTTCAAGTGTATCTTATAACACAAACCACCTGTAAGATGTTTCATGTCCTGCATAAGAAACTGTATCTGAAACTGGTCCCACAACAGGTACGAAGCTCCAATATTGTAATTTATATTGTCATATTCGGCCATAAGCCTAAAATTTGGGGCAAATGACGGATTGTATGTAACTCCGGCTGCCAGTCCATTGAGACGGTTCGATGTCCTTCTGTTATACATATAGGCCATTGAAATTCCAAACCTTTCAGTGCCAACCATCAGATGTTTTGTAGCAGCTACATAAAAACGGCAAAAATACCCGTTTCCGTCTGTTGTATTTATCTGACCGTCACCGGATTCGGTATAAGGATCAGATGTTCCTACAACCACTGCCGGCATATGTTTCCACAACTGTCCCTCCTTCAATACTCTGAGTCTTGCAGAAAAGTACCTGTCCTGATTGCAGAATTTCTCCGGATCTACCCAACCCAAATGCATGGTCTTAGCCTTGAACATTGTTGCCGTATAGGCTATTTCAAGGAACGGGAAAACGGTAAAATTCACATAATAATTATATGTACCATAATCCCAAGGCTTAGGGGTAAGGCGGTCATTCAGGTAGTTTCCGCCAATCATTACAGTCTTTACATCCTGCATCTCTGCAGACGGAGCATTCAGAAGCCCTGTTGTACCATGTGTAAATTGGGCAGAAAGGGTGACATTCATACAAAGGAATGTACAAACCAGAAATATTTGTTTTACAGACATCTTCATATCAGCCAGCTTTCTGCCAATCGGACGTTTCAGACTAAAGGTTTTTACTGCTCGTTACCTGAACCGCCACCTACAGCGTCTCCTCCATTTCCACCACCGTGGTTGTCGTGATTGTCGTGGTTATCGTGCACGTCAAACTGTGAAACTACTTTAAAACCTTTCTCGTAGATAGCAGAAAAAGTCTGTTTTGTGCCGTCATACATGTCAATGATGTAGTTCTCCATTACAAATGTACGCTCAACGCTATAACCTACAAGAGTTTTACCCTCAGCACCAACAGTAACAGTCTCTGAAGTCTCTTTGAATGAATTGTTGTAGAAAGGCAAGCCCAAAGTCTGTGAAAGAGCTCTGGCAACATATGCAGTCTCATCAATCGCTTTGGTAGCAACACCCTGGAAAATAAAGCCCTCGTTGCGTACAACTTTAACCTCAATTGCATGGTCTACAGCATCAACCTCAACTGCAGCCTCAGTCTTGAACTCATTGGCATCTGTAACAGTCGCACCGCCGAATCCCATGCTCTCCAACTGATCCTCCTCAATGTCAGCACCTCCGTCATAAGTAACTGTTGGAGCAGGAAGTGTATTGGCATTGAACAAAGCGATATCAACAGAAGTGATGCTTACCTGGCCCTCAGCCACAGCAACAACCTGTACTGTTCTGGTTACATCCATGTAGCCCTCTGCAGTAACATCAATAACATACTCACCAGCACCAGCAACCTGATGTTTGAATGAACCTTTTGAAAGGGTAACAGCCTGACCTGCAATCTTCACAGCAACACCTGCTGTAAGAGCCTCACCTGTACCACCATCACTTACGGTACCAGTAATGTAATAAGTTGCAGGAACTGGCTCCGGTACTGGAGCAGGCTCCGGTTTCTCATAGCAAGCTGTCATGAAAACAGAACAAACTGCCAACAAAGCCAAAGCAAATTTTGCGTTAAGGCTTGAAATAAATTTTTTCATGTCTCGTTTAATAAATTATGTTAATTAATATCTAAAAGTTTAATAATTCCTGTTCCAGATAGGCCGGGTTATACTTGATGGCCTCGCTCATATTCATTTGGGCATTGGCCTTAAAACTCTGACCATATACAAATGTTCCTCCGGCATTGTACTCAAAGCCCCATATGCTGCTTGTCGTTACCCTTGGAACGTAGCCCCTCCTCTTATATTTGTAAGGAGGAAGCTTTACAACAAAACGGAAGCCTCCATTTACTCCTTCATTATGGTCATCGCTGGGAACATACATTCCATAAAAACCGATTGAACAGTTTTTCATGTGCCTTATAAGATCAAGTCTCACTCCGCACTCACCTTGAATATACTTCTCAGCCCTTACACTCAACTGGGAATTGAATTCCCTCAAATAATAGTTTGCCCCAATGTTCCACGTTACCCTACCGGAGTTCCTGTCATAACCGAACTTGAACGGATGCAGATTCTTGCCGTTTTTCCACTCACCCCACTCGCCAAACCATGTATAGCTGGCCCTCGCATCAAACCAAAAATCCTTCAACTTAGGGAAATACTCCACATTAACATCAAAACCATTACGGTTGCCGCTGAAACAGCCTGCAGTACCTGTTACAAATATATTGTACGGCAACCTCACCGTCTGTGAAACAGTAAGATACCCAGGGCGCACATCATCATATTTGTATCCAAAATCATTCACTACCGGTATCACCAACTGGGCAGTTACCCTTCCCCCTTTCCAAAGTGAAGCCTCTATTGTAGGATTAACATTAAACCTAACCTGATACGGTACAGAGTTCCTGCCGTTCTTGAAACTGAACATCGGATATACAACCAGATCAACTTTATACAAAGAACTGTTCTTCCGTTCCTTCCCTTTCACAAGTTCCCATCCTTGTCCCAAATCATAACTCACATTCCAGTCACTTCTACGGATATCCCTCTCACCAACCCGGGTACTGTTGCAGCACAAAGATATTTTTGGCACATTATTGTCCAAGATTATAAGCCTGCACAACCTGCCGTCTTTCGGCATTCCACTTTTCTGGATCTCATCCAAAGCCATCCCTATCCCCACATCACTCTGCCTATAAGTGTTGTTCTCCACAACATAAACCACTTCAGCCCCGTCTTCCCCCCAGCAGACATTCTCAAACCCCAACTTGACCAGCTCTTCAACAGTCCTGTCACCATTTTGGGCAACGGCACACAACGGCAGCAAAAAAGCAATGAAAAGCAGCGCTACCATCCGTTTCAAGCTATTTTTTTGGCATTTTTTATCCATCAAGCCAGACTTTTACAAATTATCCAAGATGCAAAGGTATTCATTTTACAAGAAAAACAAAAAATATTTCCACTCCCCACATTATCCATACTCCCGACAACATATATAAATATAAAAAAGGGCGTCACCAATGCAACGCCCTTTAACTTCAATTTGTAAAAATTATCAGTCCTTGCAGCAAATAGGTCTGATCTGTGAGAAGAAATCATTGCCCTTATCATCAACAAGGATGAATGCAGGGAAGTTCTCAACCTCAATTTTCCAGATAGCCTCCATACCAAGCTCAGGGTACTCAACGCACTCTACGCTCTTGATATTCTCTTTTGCAAGGATAGCTGCAGGGCCTCCAATACTGCCAAGATAGAAACCGCCATGTTTGTGGCATGCATCGGTAACCTCTTTGCTTCTGTTACCCTTGGCAATCATGATCATGCTGCCTCCGTTCTCCTGGAACAAATCTACGTAACTGTCCATACGGCCTGCAGTTGTAGGACCAAATGATCCGCTGGCCATTCCTTTAGGGGTCTTTGCAGGACCTGCGTAATAGATAGGGTGGTTCTTGATATACTCAGGAAGCCCCTCACCTTTATCAATTCTCTCTTTAAGTTTGGCGTGTGCAATATCCCTGCCTACTATAATGGTACCATTCAATAGAAGGAATGTAGAAACTGGATACTGGCTCAACTGCTCAAGCACTTCCTTAATAGGGCGATTCAAGTCTACTTTCACACCTTTAGCCAATGCAGAACCAGAAAGATACTGCTCAGGGATCAGACGTGCCGGATTAGCATCCAAAGTCTCCAACCAGATACCATCCTTATTGATTTTGGCCTTAACGTTTCTGTCTGCACTACAGCTTACACCCATACCTACAGGGCAAGATGCACCGTGGCGAGGCAAACGGATAACTCTGATATCATGAGCAAAATATTTACCGCCAAACTGTGCACCAATACCAAGGTTGTGGGCAGCCTTAAGAAGACGTTTCTCCATCTCAACATCCCTGAAAGCATAACCCTCCTCGCTTGCAGCAGTTGGAAGCGAATCATAGTATTTTGTAGAGGCAAGTTTCACAGTCTTAAGGTTAAGCTCTGCAGAAGTACCGCCAATTACAAACGCAATATGATAAGGAGGACAAGCTGCAGTACCCAAAGTCTTCATCTTCTCCACCAAATATGGCTCAAGTTTCTCTGGAGTAATAAGTGCTTTTGTCTCCTGGAAAAGATATGTCTTGTTTGCTGATCCGCCACCTTTGGCAACAAACAGGAACTTGTACTCGTTTCCGTCAGTAGCAAAAATGTCAATCTGGGCTGGAAGGTTACATCCGGTATTCTTCTCATTGTACATATCAAGAGGGATATTCTGTGAATATCTCAAGTTATCGTTTGTATATGTATCAAACACGCCATGAGAAAGGGCCTCCTCATCACCGCCGCCGGTAAACACAAACTGACCTTTCTTTGCAACAATGGTAGCAGTACCTGTATCCTGACAGAAAGGAAGCTGTCCTTTTGCAGAAACATCTGCATTCATAAGCATCTGGATTGCTACGGCTTTATCATTATCGCTGCTCTCAGGATCAGAAAGAATCTTTGCAACCATCTCATTGTGCTCAGGACGCAACATGAAAGAAACATCATGCATAGCCTGCCTTGCAAGGAATCTCAATCCCTCAGGATCAACTTTCAAGAACTCCTTGTCACCGAATTTCTCTACAGAAACATAGTCTTTTGTAAGAAGATGATACTCGGTAGTATCTTTCCCCATAGGGAACATCTCTTTATATACGAATTCCATAATATTATATAAGTGTTTTTATTGTTTTGTATTTTCCATCAAATAGCTTCTCATGAACTCATTCAAATCGCCGTCAAGCACTGCCGCCGTATCAGAGGTCTCGCAGTTGGTACGCAGATCCTTCACCATCTTGTAAGGATGCAGCACATAGCTCCTTATCTGCGATCCCCACTCAATCCTTTTCTTCTGTCCCTCAAGCTCAGCCTGCTTTGCCCTCTTCTTGGCAAGTTCTATCTCATACAGATGGGATTTCAAAATCCTCAACGCATTCTGGCGGTTGTCCAACTGGGAACGGGTCTCTGTATTCTCAACCACAATTCCACTTGGGATATGCCTTACACGCACACCTGTCTCCACCTTGTTCACATTCTGTCCACCGGCGCCGCTTGAACGGAAAGTATCCCACTCCAAATCAGACGGGTTTATTACAATCTCAATTGAATCATCAACAAGCGGGTACACAAAAACAGAAGAGAAAGTTGTCTGCCTCTTGCCCTGCGCATTGAACGGAGAAATTCTCACCATTCTGTGCACGCCGTTCTCAGACTTGAGATAACCGTATGCAAACTCCCCCTCAAACTCAATGGTGGCAGACTTTATACCTGCCTCATCACCTTCAAGTACATCATATACAGTAACCTTGTAGCCGTTCCTCTCACCCCACCTCACATACATGCGCAGAAGCATGCTGCTCCAGTCGTTGCTCTCGGTACCGCCTGCACCGGAATTTATCTTAAGCAAAGCTCCAAGATTGTCTCCCTCCTCACCCAACATGCTCTTCATCTCAAGCTCTCCCAACATCTCATCTATCTTCTTCTCCTCCTGGGCAATCTCATCCTCACCGGCACCCATCTCCTTAAGTAGCTCAACATCCTCAAGGGCACCTGCCACAGCATCCAATGAATTTACCCAATATTTTACTCCCGACAATTTCTTGAGAAATGCCTCCGCCTCCTTGGGATCATCCCAGAAACCCTCTGAAGTACTTATTTTTTCTTTCTCCTGAACATCAGCCTTCTTCCCGGCATAGTCAAAGAGACCTCCTCAGCGCATCCAGGCGCTCACTAAAACTGCTCATCTTTTTAAAATTGTTTGACTAAAGACAAAGATACGAAAAACTACTTGAAATCTTTAATTATATCCATAATTTGGCCATACTGGAAACCACGTCCAAGGGCAAACCTCAACACCTTCTCCCTTTTCTGCTGCAAGGTAAGGCCCCGCTTGAGCCCATTCCACTTCTTCTGCAGCATATCATAGAGCCTGTCGGGAGCAAAACTCTCCATATTCTCCCCAATTGCCTCCTTCACAACATACTCTGCAATTCCCAATCCCTTCAGATTATAGGCTATCTTCACTGCGCCCCATCCGGCAAAACGGGCTTTGTCCCTCACATACGCACCTGCAAAACGGGCATCATCCACAAACCTCTCCTTTATCAGCAATGCCACAATCTCCTCCATCTGCTGCTGAGAGAAACCGGGCAGCCCTTTCTGCTGCTGAGCGGCACTCCATTTCTGAAGTCTCCTGCGCACCTGTCCGCTGCACATCTCGCTCCTGCTGCACTGTGCCTGGAGCCTTGCCAAAGCCTGCTGTGGTGTCATGCCCTACCGCTAAAAATAATGTCCCAGACTTACATATGCACCTACCTTATGGTCATAATCAGACCAGTGCACATTGAACGAAAGAGGGCCTATTGGACTGTTATAAGCATATTTCACACCCAAACCCCAGATTCCGAATCCCCTTGAAGAGAGCATCTCATCAATGCTCATTCCACTACGCAGATAATTTGCAATGGCATAGACATAATGGTTACTGCCAAACTGCCTTCTCACATCCATCCTAGCAATCATCACACTATTGTATATTGGATTTGCATGATTCATACCTATAAACGGGAGTTGCTGGCTAAAATATCTGCCCGGCTCCGCACCACCAAAGTAATTGAGGTAAGGGATCTCCGTACAATCACCTATGAGTACCCTCCCATACAGATGAGGCAAGAACACCACCCTTTTCCCGGCCCTCATGGTACCGTCAACCATAAGCTTTACAGCTCCAAACGGAGTAATCCCATTGGAATAGGACTCAGGCCAATATGCACCCTCCACCTCCACTGCCACTCCATGACTTGCAAAATAGTCATCGTCAAGATTGTCCATCTTTCCGCTGAAATAGAAACTCTGGTAACTTTTATCCTTCAGGCTATAATCCTGATAATTGTCGGGAACATGATATTTAAGATACCTGCTGTAGTTATAATGCTCATACCTGGCACCCACCTTAAAATTATAGTTCCTCAAATAGATATTGGCCAGATTTATCTCACCCCTCTGGTACAGAAAATCAAGATTGTTCTGGTTCTCGGTAGATTTGTAGATGTTCAGGTCCATGCTGCCCACCTTGTAGTTGAACTCTATCTTTGGAAAATATTTGGAGTTGAACGAATAATTCACCTCCCCGTAAGGATTATAGCTCAATCTTCCGGTAAAGCCAACTTTTGACCCCAGCAGTCCCAACTCATTTGCACCTATATGCACCAGCATTCCGGCAGCCTCCTCCGAATCATATCTGGCACCCAAAGCCAGCACATTGGATGGGCCTTTAACCAGGGAAAGCTCAAGCACCTCTTCAGCTGTTCCTTGCCCCTTAATGGTGTAAGTTACAGATGAGAATGCCTTTGTTCCCATAAGCACAGAGATTCCCCTGTCAATATCCACCTTGGTAAGCTCCACTCCCGGCTTTAATCCCGACAGTCTCCTGAGCCAATGCTGGTCCTTATATGGCACACCGCTGAGCACCACATCCGCAAAACAGAATTTCTCCCTCTGCGGGGCAGCCTGTACAGGTGACGGCTGGCCGTGGTCTCCCAAAGCCAAAGTGCTGAGCCTTCTCACAAGGCTGTCAACAGATTCAATTTTCTCCCTGGTTGCCACCTCGCCGTTCTTTATCAGCTGGGCAATGGCAGGGGCATTGAAACTGAAAGTGCCGTATTTTGAAACATCGGGCTTGATAAGAATATCCACATCCTGCACATTCCTCACATATGCATCATAGCCCAACAGGTCAAGCATCTGCATAAAAACCTGAGGCATTGCCCTAAGTTCATCCACAGAAGGGGCATCATTCTTTATATCAACACCTATTACAATGTCGGCACCCATATTGCGGGCAACATCCACAGGGAAATTGTTCACCACACCACCATCTACCAGTACCCTGCCGTCTATTTCCACCGGGGAAAACACACCCGGAATGGCCATAGTGGCACGCATGGCCATGGTAAGCTCACCCCTGTCCAATACAACAGCCTCACCTGTAGAGAGATCCGTTGCTACACAGGCAAACGGCACCGGAAGATTCTTGAACTCTATATTCCCCCTGTACTGCATTGCCAGTCCGTTAAGGAAGTTCAGGACATTCTGTCCGCCAATGAATCCGGAAGGGAGCCTGGAGATGGGAGACTCCGATTTTGCCGCATTCATCCCGTAAAAAGGGACTCTCACAAGATACTTGGCATCCATGCTTCTGGCGTCAAACGACTCATCCCGTCGGGAATAGGAATTGTCACTCAAAAGATATTTCCAGTCGCATCCGGAGACTATTGAATCAAGTTCTGCTGCCGAATAGCCCATTGCATACAGGCCGCCTACCAGACCGCCTATACTGGTTCCCACTATCATATCTATAGGGACATTTGCCTCCTCAAGCACCTTTAGGGCTCCAATATGCGCGGCACCTTTTGCTCCTCCACCACACAACACCAGTGCCACCTTTGGGCGCCTAGGAGAATTGTCGCCATTCCCTGCGGCACACAACGGGCCCACAGCTGCCATTACAGCTGCACACACAAGCATCAATCTCACTATAAACCTGTTCAGCATCCTCTTTGTCATTTATTTTACTATTTCTTTCCCGCAAGATTACACTATTTCTTTCCTGCAAGCATGCCGCACGCAGCCATAATATCTTCTCCACGGCTTGCCCTGAGGGTAGTCATGAGACCTGCCCCGTTCAGTCTCTCTTTAAAGGCCTCAATTACAGGCATTGGAGACGGTGCAAGAGGCGAATCCGGAATGGCATGGAACCTGATGAGGTTCATCCTGCACTCCAGCCCCTTAAGCATCCTTACAAGGGCATCAGCATGCTTCTTGGTATCATTTACCCTGTCAAACATGATATACTCAAAGCTCACCCTGCGCTGGCCGGTAAAATCATACTGCTTAATGAGGTCTATTGTCTCCTCAAGAGGGAATCCCTTCTCCATAGGCATAAGCTCAATCCTCTCCCCGGGGAACGGATTGTGGAGACTTATTGCCAAGTGGCACTTTGTAAGATCCAAAAATGCCTTCAACGGATTAAATGCATGGTAAACACCCCTGTTCTTCTCATCCATCCTGTAATCTGGCAATTCCACAAGCTGCGGTGATGAGGTTACACCTATACTGCTGAGGGTTATCCTCTTGGGGCTCCATGCAAATCCCCACTCTGCAGTAAGCACCTCAATAACCTTAAGCACATTTGCAAGGTTGTCCAAAGGCTCACCCATACCCATAAACACAGCATTGGTAAGGCTCTCCGCCTCATCAATTCCCATAAATTGCGAGAGGATCTCATTAACCTTAAGGTTGCCGCTGAAACCCTGTCTTCCTGTCATGCAGAACTTGCAGTGCATCTTGCATCCTGCCTGAGAAGAAACACAGATTGTGGCCCTTGGTTCATCGGGAATCATAACAGCCTCAACACAGGTTCCGGTATGGCATGGGAAAAGGTATTTCTTTGTTCCGTCAACCGATGCCTGAAGCTGTGTATAATCCACTCTTCCAACCTCGCAATCCTCAGACAATCTTTCTCTTGCAACCTTTGAAAGATTGGTCATCTGATCAATTGATGTAACCCTCTTCTTGTATAGCCAGTCTGCTATCTGTTTGCCTGTAAAAGCAGGCAGTTTATACTCTACGGCAAGCTGCTTGAGTTCCTGCAGCGACATGCCCAACAAAATTTTCTTCATACACCGCAAAGTTACGATTTTTTAAGTATCTTTGTTAGGATAAAAACTAACAAATTAATTCTGGAAAATATGGCTAAAGAAGTAGAAACTCCAAACGTAGCGGAGGTGAATGCAGCCAAGCTTAAAGCATTGCAGGCTACATTGGACAAGATTGAGAAGGATTTTGGAAAGGGGACAATCATGAAGCTGGGGGATCAGCCAAAATGGGATGTATCAGTTATCCCAAGCGGTTCAATTGCATTGGACTGCGCATTGGGAATTGGAGGATATCCAAAAGGTAGAGTAATTGAGATATACGGACCTGAGAGCAGCGGTAAGACAACCCTTGCAATCCACGCAATTGCAGAGGCTCAGAAAACCGGAGGAATTGCAGCAATCATTGATGCAGAGCACGCATTTGACCGCACATACGCAAAGAAACTTGGCGTAAACGTGGACACTTTGCTTATCTCTCAGCCAGATAACGGCGAGCAGGCCCTTGAGATTGCCGACAGCCTTATCCGATCAGGCGCAATTGACATCATTGTAATTGACTCTGTAGCAGCACTTACCCCTAAAGCGGAGATTGAGGGTGAAATGGGCGACTCAAAAATGGGTCTTCAGGCACGTCTTATGAGCCAGGCTTTGAGAAAGCTTACTGCAAACATCAGCAAGACCAACACCTGCTGTATCTTCATCAACCAGTTGAGGGAGAAATTGGGAGTAATGTTCGGCAACCCTGAGACAACCACCGGTGGTAATGCCCTTAAATTCTATGCATCTGTAAGACTTGATGTCAGAAGAACCACCCAGCTTAAGGACGGCGAGGATGCAACCGGTAACCGCACCCGCGTAAAAGTTGTAAAGAACAAGATGGCTCCTCCTTTCAAGAAGGCAGAGTTTGACATCCTTTACGGCGAGGGTATCTCAAAAATCAGCGAGATCCTCGATCTTGGCGTTGAGTACGACATCATCAAGAAGAGCGGCAGCTGGTTCAGCTACGGCGAGAGCAAGATTGGCCAGGGCCGTGAGGCTGTAAGACAGTTGCTTATGGACAACCCTGAACTTGCAGAAGAGATTGAGGCAAAAGTTCGCGAGGCAATTGCCGCACAGGGCGAGAAAGAGTAACCCCCTTTGTGGAAGAAGATTCTTTTCCATGCAGAGATTTTCTCTTCCCTGCAGAAATTCAAGGAGGGCAACCCAGCCGGGGTGCCCTCTTTTCATTTGTCCTTAAAATCATCTCATATCAAGGACAAACTGCGCCATTTATCAATTTTGTCCTCAATATCACCCCAAAACCAGGACAAAATACATCAACTGACACATTTTATCCTCAATATCACCCAAAAACCGGGACAAAATACTCATCGGTGGCATTTCCTCCCGGAATTGCTGCCTAAATGAGGATGTTTTGCTCCTGCAATTTGTTGAGCACGGTACAAATTTACACCTCCAAGCACCTTATACCTCTTATAAAAAGGAAAACTGAAATAATTTATTACCTTTGTATGTTTATTCACACCGAAAATAATAAGAGAAATATATATGGAAAAGATTATTCTTACAGGAGACCGCCCAACCGGCAAGCTGCACTTGGGCCACTATGTAGGTTCACTAAGGAGAAGGGTTGAGTTGCAGAACAGCGGAGAGTTTGACAAGATCTTCATTATGATTGCTGATGCCCAGGCTCTTACAGACAATGCTGACAACCCTGAAAAGGTTCGCCAAAACATCATTGAGGTGGCATTGGACTACCTTTCTGCAGGCCTGGACCCTGAAAAATGTACAATTTTCATACAGTCGCAGGTTCCGGAACTTTGTGAGCTTGCGTTCTACTACATGAACCTTGTAACCGTTCAGCGCCTTCAGCGCAACCCTACCGTAAAGCAGGAGATCCAGTTGAGAGGCTTCTCTGATGACGAGGAGAATGCAAACAAGAAGGGAACCCCTGTAGGATTCTTCACATACCCTATCAGCCAGGCATCTGACATTACTGCCTTCAAGGCAACTGTAGTTCCTGTAGGAATTGACCAGGCCCCTATGATTGAGCAGACCAGAGAGATTGTACACAAGTTCAACACCGTTTACGGCGAGACCCTTGTACTTCCTGAGATGATGCTTCCAGAGAACTCGGTATGTATGCGCCTTCCAGGTACAGACGGCAAGGCAAAGATGAGCAAGTCCCTTGGCAACTGCATCTACCTTTCAGATACCTCAAAAGAGATAAAGAAGAAGGTGAACAGCATGTATACAGACCCTGAGCACCTTCAGATCTCAGACCCTGGCCACGTGGAGGGGAACGTAGTGTTCACATACCTTGATGCGTTCAGCACCCCTGAGCATTTTGCAAAATTCCTTCCGGAGTACGCAAACCTGGATGAAATGAAAGACCACTACCGCCGCGGCGGACTTGGCGACGGCACCTGCAAGAAGTTCCTTTTCAACATCATGGAGGAGTTCCTTGCCCCAATCCGCGAGAGGAGAAAAATGTACGAGCAGAACATTCCACAGGTATACGACATCCTTCGCAAAGGTTCTGAGGAGGCCCGCGCCAAAGCAGCAGCAACCCTTGAGGAAGTGAAGGCAGCCATGAAAATCAACTACTTCCAGGACGAGGAGCTGATCAAGGCACAGGCAGAGGCTTACAAGGCAAAATAATCTTCCCGACAGGTACCTCTAAGCCGGCACGCAGGGAACAAATTGCCAGCTAAATGTGCCCAACTAGCACAAATACTGTGCGGCGGGAACAAATAGCTGCCTGAATGTGCCCAACCAGGCACTACTGGGAACAAAACGGCACCAAAACGTGCCCAGCGTACCCGAAAAGCACACACCGGGAACAAATAACTGTCTGAATGTGCCCAAGCAATGCGCCGCGGGAACAAAACGGCACCAAAACATGCCCGAGCAACAAAATAGACGTACCATAACGAGCAACAAAAAAAAATGATAGACCACGCAACAGTAGAACGCATATTGGACGCCGCCCGCATTGAAGAGGTGGTGAGCGATTTTGTCACCCTTAAGAGAAGGGGGGCAAACTACATTGCGTGTTGCCCGTTCCATCATGAGAAGACCCCAAGCTTCTCGGTATCGCCAAGCAAGGGCATCTACAAATGCTTCGGATGCGGCAAAGCCGGCAGTACCGTGAGCTTTGTGATGGAGCACGAGCAGATGAGTTACGTGGAGGCGCTCAAGTATCTGGGACGCAAATACGGCATTGAGGTAAAGGAGAAAGAGGAGAGCGAGGAGGATGTACAGCAAAGGCTTCACCACGAGTCGTTGCTGATTGTGAACGACTTTGCCCAAAAATTCTACACAGAGCAGCTGCTCAAGACAGATGAGGGCATTGCCATAGGCCTCAGCTACTTCAAGGAGCGTGGCTTTACAGACCAGACAATAGAGAAGTTCCTTCTGGGATATGCCCCAAACAAGAAGAGGGAATTTACACATAACGCACAGAGAAAAGGGTACAAGAAGGAGCACATGGTAGAGGTTGGCCTCACCATAGAGCGCGAGAACGGGGAACTTGTAGACCGCTACTACGACAGGGTGATATTCCCTATCCGTGGCATCAGCGGCAAAGTGATTGCCTTTGGAGGAAGGAAACTCCGCAACGACAAGGAGGTTGCAAAATACATCAACTCGCCTGAGAGTGAGGTATATGTAAAAAACAAGGTCCTTTACGGAATCTATGAAGCCAAGCAAGCCATTGCAAGGGAACAGAAATGTTACCTTGTGGAGGGCTACACAGATGTCATCTCATTCCATCAGGCCGGCGTTGAGAATGTTGTTTCCAGCAGCGGAACCTCCCTCACCACCGGACAGATCCAGCTCATAAAGAGGTTTACCAACAATGTAACGGTCCTATATGACGGAGACTGGGCAGGCATCAAGGCCTCCCTCAGAGGAATTGACATGCTGCTTGAAGAAGGTCTGGAGATAAAGGTTGCCCTTTTTCCCGACGGAGAAGACCCAGACTCATTTGCCCGCAAACACACCCGTGAGGAACTTTTGGAATTCCTCTCAAGCAACGAGGAGGACTTCATCAGTTTCAAGCAGAGAATCCTTACCCAGGAACTCAACAAAGACCCTCTCCAGAGAGCAAAACTAATTGGCGAGGTGGTAAGCAGCATTGCTGTGATACCGGATGCCATTGTGCGTGCAGTCTACATTGAGCAGACAGCCGCAAAACTGAACATTAAGGAAGATTTGCTCCAGCAGGAGGTGGCCAAACAGCGCCACAAGAAGCAGAGCGAGGAGTTCTTCCAGCAGAAAAGGGAACAGGAGAGACAGGAAAGGCTACAGGAAATACAGGCTGCAGACTCAGCCTCAACCTTTGGAACAGCCCAGACAGCCGCACAACGGAGCAACATCCCCGGATTTGTTGTAAACACCTATTGCAGCGAGGCTGAAAAGGAGATCCTCTACTACCTGCTCAAATTCGGATACCTTCCAATACATGTTGATGCAGACTTTGCATATGGTGCAGAAGATGAGGAGCAGACCGTAGCCCAATATATCCTCAGCCAACTGCAGAACGATGAACTTGAGTTGCAGAACCTGCAGTACAAGGAGATATTCAACGAATATTTCCAGTTGAAGGACCACGAGAGCGAGAAGGTTCTCCGCTACTTCATGAACCACCCAAGCAAGGAGGTTTCAAGCATAGTGGCAGACCTTTTCATCCAGCCATATACACTTACAATTCAGCAGTTCAGCAAGTCCATCATCCCTGAGAGGAATGTACTTGGCAGGGTTGTTCCCAAATCCATACTCATCTACAAGGCCAAGGTTACCGCACAGGCAGCCATGAACCTTACCGAGGAACTTGGAAGGGCCCAGAAAGAGAAGAATATTGAGCTCCAGAATGAACTCATGACACAGCTCTCCACCCTCATGCAGGTGAGAAACTTCTTCTCCAAAGAGCTGAACAGGATAATTTTATAGAAAAAAATTCTTCATCCCGACAAAAAACTGTCGGGAAGAAAAAAACAGGAAATAATTGAAAATAAAATATATAGAAAATGGGAAAAGAATTTAAAAGACACCTGATTACATCGGCCCTTCCTTATGCGAACGGTCCGGTGCATATAGGCCATCTTGCAGGAGTTTATGTACCTGCAGATATCTATGCCAGATTCCTCAGACTCAAAGGTGAGGAGGTACTTTTCATTGGAGGTTCAGACGAGCACGGAGTTCCAATCACCATCAAGGCAAAGAAAGAGGGCTGCACTCCACAGGACGTTGTAGACAAGTATCACAATATCATCAAGGATTCATTCCAGGGCTTGGGAATCAGCTTTGACGTATACTCACGTACCAGCTCCCCTACCCACCACAAGACTGCTGCGGCATTCTTCAAGAAACTTTACGAGGACGGCAAGTTCATTGAGAAAGAGAGCGAGCAGTTCTTTGATGTAGAAGCAAATACATTCCTTGCAGACCGCTATATCACCGGTACATGCCCTAAATGCGGAGCAGAGGGAGCATACGGCGACCAGTGCGAGAAATGCGGAAGCACACTCAGCCCTGAGGAGCTTATCAATCCAAAATCTTCAATCAGCGGCGGTGAACTTGTAAAGAAACCTACCAAACACTGGTACTTGCCATTGGACCAGTACGAGGGATGGCTTAAAGAGTGGATCCTTGAGGGTCACAAAGAGTGGAAAACCAACGTTTACGGCCAGTGCAAGAGCTGGATTGACGGCGGCCTTCAGCCAAGAGCAGTAAGCCGCGATTTGGACTGGGGTGTTCCAGTACCAGTTGAGGGTGCAAAGGGCAAAGTGCTTTATGTTTGGTTTGATGCCCCTATCGGATACATCTCAAATACAATTGAGCTTCTTCCAAATGAGTGGGAGAAATGGTGGAAGAGCGAGGATACCAAGATGGTACACTTCATTGGTAAAGACAACATCGTATTCCACTGTATCGTGTTCCCTTCTATGCTTAAGGCTCACGGCGACGGTTTCATCCTTCCTGAGAATGTTCCTGCAAATGAGTTCCTTAACCTTGAGGGTGACAAGATTTCAACCTCCCGCAACTGGGCTGTATGGTTGCACGAGTACCTTGTAGACTTCCCTGGCAAACAGGATGTTCTGAGATATGTGCTTTGCGCAAATGCACCTGAGACCAAAGACAACGACTTTACATGGAAAGATTTCCAGACCCGCAACAACAGCGAGCTTGTAGCAATCTACGGAAACTTCGTTAACCGTGCCATTGTACTTACCCACAAATACTTTGAGGGCAAAGTTCCTGCAGTAGGAACCCTTGCAGATGTAGACAAGGAGGTTCTTGCAGAGATCCCTCAGATCAAGGCATCATTGGAGCACAACTTGAGCACATACAAGTTCCGCGAGGCATTGAAAGACGCCATGAACCTTGCCCGCCTTGGAAACAAATACCTTACTGAGACCGAGCCTTGGAAACTTGCCAAGACAGATATGGAGAGGGTTGCAACTATCCTCAACATCTCATTGCAGCTTTGCGCAAACCTTGCAATTGCATTTGAGCCGTTCCTTCCATTCTCTTCAGAGAAACTTGTGAAGATGCTTAACCTTGAGAAGATCTCATGGAGCGAGTTTGGCGGAGAGATTTTGGCTGCAGGCCACCAGCTTAACCCAGCTGAATTGTTGTTTGCAAAGATTGAGGATGCAGAGATCCAGGCTCAGGTAGACAAGCTCAACGCTACAAAAGCTGCCAACGAGGCTGCTGCTGCAGAGGCTGCCGGCACACCTGCCCCACTTCCACAGAAAGAGGAGTGCACATTTGACGATTTCATGAAAATGGACATCAGAACTGCAACCGTTCTTGAGGCAGTGAAAGTTCCTAAGACAGACAAGCTCCTACAGCTTACCATTGATACAGGTATTGATACCAGGACCATCGTTTCAGGTATTGCTGAGCACTACACTCCAGAGGAGATGGTAGGCAAACAGATCTGTATCCTTGCAAACCTTGCCCCTAGAAAGATCAAGGGCATTGAGAGCCGTGGCATGATCCTTATGGCCAAAGACGAGAGCGGAAAGATGCGCTTCGTTACCCCAGCCGAGGCTGTTGACAACGGCGCATGCGTGGGATAATCTGGCGACTTACGGGGTGACTCCCTCCCTATGTGCAATAAAAGGCTGTTTTCTGCTCACACAACCATGTTAGTGTGCGCAGAAAACAGCCTTATTTGTCTCATACCCCTCCTAAATAGCACCTCTATGTGCTGTAAACTATGTTTTTTGTCACACAGTTAGCGAAGCATGTGCAGAAAACTGGGAATTTCTGCACATAATATACCCAACCTCTCATTCACAGACAAGGTTGTATATCTGCAAAAAAACAAGAGGCCGGACCAGAAGTGATTTTGACCCGACCTTATTTTCTATAATATAATCTGTGCTAAAATAGGATTCAACCCAACTAAGCTACTCTTCGTAGTTTACTACAGTCCATTTATATGGGATATCTTTATTTCTATAATCATTATAAGATTCTTGCTGTTTAAGCAAAGTCATTTCTGAAGACTTAACTAAAGTTCCTTTACTTGCCACCCCATCCAACCAATTATCTAAGCATGATGATATAGTAGTAGACGAAGTATATTTATTAAAACTTGTCGCTAGCATTGTTACATAATTTAATTTACTACATCCAGAAAACATGCGATCATAACAGTCTTCCTCCAACACTTTAGCAGGTAATACAGGAGAAGTAACTAGATTCGAACACCCTGCAAACATATAACTATAACAGCCTCTAGCCAGCTTCGTCGCAGGTAATGCGGGAACTTCTCTTAAACTTGTACATCCATAAAACATTTGCGAATAACAACGATATGCTAGCTCCGTCGCAGGCAATGCTGGGGCCTCTATTAAACTTGTGCATTCATAAAACATGTTTTCACAACAATAACCTCCTTTAAGATCTGTTATCAACAATTCTGGAGCATATACCAAGCTTGTACAGCTACTAAACATTCCCACACAACTATCATAATCTACACTATATGCCAAAATTCTAGGAGGAGTGGTTAAGCTACTGCATTTACTAAACATATATTTATAACAATTAGCTACCGCGACTTCTGCTATCAAATCAGGTGCTTTAGTCAAACCAGTACAACCTGAAAACATCCTTTGATAGCAATAATTAACAGTAGTTGTTGCTGGCAGCTCGGGACCTTCTGTTAATTTTGTACATCCAGAGAACATCCAAACATAACAGAACTCGGCCAGATTCTTTAATGGCAATTCCGGTGCGGAAATTAAATTTACACAATCAGCAAATAAGTAACAGAACTGGCACTCCCCATTATCAGCTAACGCTATATTTTTGTAATTTACCAGTGTGCGAATATCACCGGTGCAACTCACTTCAACATTCTCACTGAACACAAACGAAGCACAGTTCTCCCGCCAGTAGTTTGATTCATTAGGAATATATGCTGTTCCTTTAGTAGCCATACCTCTTAATCTCAAATCGCCCCAATCTCCGCCAAACCTTACCGGCTCTGTTCCAAGTTCAGACCATTCATCTCCATTAACCGAATACTCCAATGTTTCCACCTCTTTGGTGATAGAAAGAAACTGTTCAGATTTTGCTGAAAAAGTCAGGTATGGGATTGGCATTTCAACCTTAAAACGGGCTGAAAGGTATTTATTTCTCTCAATTTCTATACTTGAATTAAATGTCTTTGTAAAAACTCTGTCTGCAGCATCAGTAATAGTTAGAGTAAAACCTTCTGTAAACGATGTAGGTGGCAATACTATCCAAAACGGTGTAGATGTTTCAGCGGTTGAACCAATAGTCACGCCATCGCAACAATCTAAAGTTACCGTTGATGTAGCAGTTTCATCCATCTCAGTTGTAGGCAATCCTCCGTATGATGGAGTAATAATTGCCTTTCCTGCTACAGGTTCAGATTTATTTCCTTCAATCTTAATTGATTTTACAATAATGTCATCATCCCCATAAAGGAAAATCCTCAAATATCCACTTGTATTGCGGAAGCAGAGATCCAAGTCATTCAAATCCTGAGTAACAGCAACCATAGGGTTTGCTCCCAAGCCAAAAGAGTTTTCTGCATACGATTGCACAGTAGGATAGGTATAGCTGATATATCCGTCCTCATCAAGTTTGTTTGTTGAAGAATATGGATAAATGGCATAATACCTGTCAATACTAATACCAGTACCTATAGTTTCTGTCACATCTCTGAAATCGCCTGCATTATCACCAGTTTCACCTTCAAAAATATACTTCTTGTTTCTGGTAGAACCTTCAAACAATGTTATAAGATCACCGGCTGTCCATCTCAAACGAATTTGATCATTGATAAAAGTTCGAGTAGCATCGTCCTCTATTGTTGCATGGAATCGTTTTTGAGTATTGTCAGGAGTATATAACTCTTCCCTAGCTACACATGACACAAGTAGGCAGCTAATTAATAAATAGAATATCTTTCTCATAACGATTCTCCAATTAATCATTTGTAATCCAACCACCGTCTTCCGGATCTTCATTACTCGCAGCAAAACCACGCTCAACCACCAGTTCGACAACTTCAATTTCTGGCTCAACATAACTTATTCTCATAACATAATGGATATAATACCACCATACTCCTTGGAGGCGCATTTATAAAAAAAAGAAAGTGTGGAGTTAATCGTTTATCTATTCGGAGGCTCTGGTAAACCTAGCTACAAATAAACAATACCCCACACTAGCCGGTATATACTTGGGATGCGTATATGACACAACAAGTGATGAAGTTGATTGCTTCTCCCTGTAGCTTGAAATTTACCAGATTTCCGAATAGGGTTAAAAGCGAAACACTTTCATCAAAAATATGTATGTCTGTTTCCAGACATTACAAAGGTAGAAAATGTTTACAACATTCAGGGGTATTGGACTTCAAATTTCTGCCAAATATTTATGAAAACCAATATTGCTTGGAAAATACTTTATACAAATCTTTATAGCAGAACCGAGAAGCTATTAAATTAATATTGCTATACAATATTATAAGACTATTTTATTTTGCATTTCAAAACTTATCACTATCTTTGTACAAATTTAAGAGGATATGAGGGTTGTATCGCATAGAAAGCTCAAGGAGTTTTATGAGCAGAAAGGGTTTGAGGATTCTAAAGTGGCACTGGAGAGGTGGTATGATATTGTGGAGAAGGCTCAATGGAAGAATTTTGGAGATGTGAGATATGATTTTCCATCTGCCGATTATGTGGGCAACCAGCACTACGTGTTCAATATAAGGAGGAACAAATATCGCGTTGTGGTTGTTATAAAGTTTATAATGGGATATGTGTTTGTCCGTTTCGTAGGAACGCACGAGCAATATGATAAAATTGATTGTTCTACCATCTAATATATACTGCTATGATTGAGATTACAGAGATTCAATATGAGTACGCTTTGGCAAGAATTGAGGAACTGTTGCCATTGGTAGACAATTCCACTCCAGCGAACGAGAGGAATGCCGTGGAACTTTCAATTATGTCTGAGGTTGTGATTGCTTACGAGAAGGAGCATTTCCCTATTGAGAAGCCTACCATTGCGCAACTTATAGAGCTGGCACTTGAGGAAGCCAATATGTCGCAGAAGCAACTTGCCAATGAGATAGGGGTAAGCCCATCAAGAATAAATGACTACCTCAGCGGCAGGGCGGAACCTACGCTGAAGGTAGCCAAATCACTTTGTAAGGTTCTGAGCATCAATCCGGCGGCCATGCTTGGCATGTAATGTTCACAAATAAAAAACACTTCCAATATTTGCAAGTATTGTAACTGAGTTTGCTAAAAAGCCAACTTGCTGTGGTCTGCAAGTTGGCTTTAATCGTTTTGTTTTTATTGACTATCTGACAGGATATTCAAATACTTCCAAATAGAAGCAGATTTATACTCTTCCAAACTTCCCGCAGGTACATAAATTTTTAAATCATCATTAGTATCTTGAACTGGATTACAATTTAATTCAGGTGGTGATATTGCCTTTATATCAACTCTTATCAGTGAAGAACATCCTCCAAACGCATAACATCCAATATTCTCTACACTCTCAGGAATAGTTACACTAGTAAGACTGGTACAACCTTGAAATGCGCTGGATACAATAGATGTAACACTATTAGGTATAGTAACACTTGATAAGTTGGAGCAACCACAGAACACCCGTTCTTCAATGGTAGTCAGACTACTAGGTATAAATACAGTTGTCAGATTTGAACAACCTTCGAATGCAACTCTTCCAATAGTAGTTACACCATTAGGAATAGTTACACTTGTCATGTTCTTACAATTATAAAAAGCACATTCTCCAATAGTAGTCACATTATCAGGAATACTTAAATTTTTAATACCACATCCATAAAATGCATATGCTGGAATTGTGGCAAGGCCACTACCAATCGTCAACTCTTCCAAAAGATTACAACCAGAGAAAGCATACTCACCTATGGATGTAACACTATCAGGAATATTCAAGCGTGTAATATTACACCCCAAAAATGCATCGTATCCAATTGAAACAACATTCTTACCTATAGTCAGGCTAGTCACACTTTTACTACCTAGAAATGCTAGTCTGCCAATGGATTTAACCATATCCCCGATGACAATTTCTGTAAAGTTAGTATTATAAAAAGGCCTAGTATCAGAACTCTGTCCTCCCGGTATATCGCAATTTATTAACAATTTTCCCGAACTACCTTCAAATGCACTATAGCCTATAGAAGTAACACTTGCTGGAAGCGTCAGATTTATCAGTTTACACCCCTTAAAGGCTCCTATTCCAATTGTAGTAACTTTTTCAGGAATGTTTATGCTTGCCAAATTGCATCCACTAAATGCATAATCGCCGATTGAAGTTATATCATCAGGCAAAACTATTTTAGACAATGCAGCACAATTAGAAAACATAGAATTTGGGATCTGAGTTATTTTATCAGGCAGCACAATATCTGTTAAGGACCTACAACCTTGAAAGACACATTGGCCAATTGATTTGAGTCCTACAGGCAATGATATACTTTGCAGTTTGCAGCCACTGAATGCATATTGTCCTATTGACGTAACACTTTCCGGAATCTCTATATACTCAAGACTCTTACAATTATCAAATGCATTATTTGAAATATAAGACACACCTCTAGGAAGGATTATGCTTTTCAAACCAGAGCAATGCATGAAAGCACTTTTCCCTATTGAAGTTACAGCTCCATCAAAAGTAATTACACCCTGTCCATTCTCATAAATGTTCGATATTAAATTTGCACCGAAAACTTTTTTGGAATAAGGGACTACAATTTCTCCATCAGTTGAAGTATACCATATCTCATTATCCGGCTGAAAGGATCGGGCCTCCTGGCTTATGGAAACTTTCTGGAGTTCAACTCCATCTAATGTGGACAAAATCACTTCAGACAAGCGTTCTGAGTTTGATTTGTTTTCAGCAACACCCAACACTACCACCTCCTTGCGCAAAGCTTTGGTCTCAACTACTGAAATCCACTTAGCATCCTCAGAAACAACTACCTTGTACTCCTGATTGGTAACAACCGGTATTTCAATTGTAGCTCCTTCTGCAGAAATCTCATAGGATGTCATAGCTCCCTCCTGTAGTTCAAATACACCATCCTGCTTGTAGGTGATTACTGGGAACGTCAAAAGACTTGAACGTTTGATTGTATTTGACGCTGTATTGGTCAGGGTCCTGCTCATACCATCTGTATCGGTGACGGTTATCTTCATACCTGATGCAAAGGTGACTGGAGGCACTGCCAATATGAATGTGGTTGGACTGCTCTCATTCAACTGAACTCCTTCGCCACAATCCAACTCAACGGTTTTGGTGGCCTTGGTTGAATGCATTGTTATTGACGGGGCTTCTCCATTCACATATCCTACAACTGTGGATTTTCCGCTGATAAGCTCTCCTCCTATACCTTCAAGCTTAATTGACTTGATTTTATCAACGCCCTTGAACTGTAGCTTAACTCCACCACAAATATTCCTGAAAGTAAGCTGATTAGATGAAGAGACTGCTACCATCTGGAATGCTCCGTTTGCAAAAGAGTTCGCAGAATAATACTGCGTCTGTGGCAACACTACATTCAGTTTGTAAGATTTCGTTGGACTGCTGTTGTCATTCTTCATGCACCACACATCAGTTGAATGAGGATACAGAACTACATTGTGGTCTATTTCCTGACCTGACTCAAGATCATCTCCTGAACTTTCATTTATTTTGCTAAAACCTCCCGTTGTGGTTCCCACATATTGCTCCTTTATCTGGTACTTAACGCCCAAAGTTGTCTTCATAAAGGCTATTATCTGGTCTTCCTCTGACCATAACACATTATTGTTCTCATCCATGGAGGTTCGGGTGGCATCCATAGATTCAATTTTACCAAACAATTCTGTATTCGCAAGACATGACAACATATCCTGCTCGTATTTCTGGCATGAAAGAACAACCAAAGAAATCAGCAAAACCCCCAATATACGTCTCATAATCTTATAATTAGTTAAAACTTCCTTCTCCTTCTTCTTCTCCAACTCCCTCATTACCGGGTGATGAAGCAAATCCTTTTTCAACACTAATCTCAATAATCTCTAATTCAGGTGAATTGTATCCATCTGAAAATACTTTGTTCATTTTTCTTTCCATAATATTTCAAATTTATATTTATAATGATTCAATTGCATATGTACCTCACAAATTACACCAAATAATTGTGAATTAGCCTACTCCCAGTAATCGCAGACCACCCGGCTCTCCCTGCACTGCTTGCAGAAGTTGCTTATCTCCACATGGGCAGGATGAACCTTGTATGCGGCAAGGTCCTCTTCGCTGCGGAAGCGGCTTATGAGAACTGCGTCATAGCTCATATCGGTGTGCTTGAAATCTATTCCAACCTCAGCTGAAACCAACTGGGGGACCACCCCTACAAGCCCCTCAAGGCGCTGTTTCATCTGCTTTAGGTTCTCTTCTTTGGTAGCGCCACAGGCACAATCCTTAAAGCGCCACATCACAATGTGTACCAACATAATATACTACTGTATTATCACTACCCTGTTAAGGTTGATATTGGAATATTTATAATTTTCTATCACTCCCCCATTCACAATACGCTCCAAAGCTATACCATATTTCTTGTGAAGCAGATTACAAATGTAATCCAGCCTCTTCTGGGCAAGATCATTCTCGGTGCTGTAGACTGTGAATATTTTGTCGGGATTGACATTCAATGAATTTTCAATAAAGAATGTGAGGTTCACCAACTCTTTTGCCCCTATGGAAGTCTTTCCTATTTCAAAGAAAAGCGCTACCGGAATCCCTCCTGCTTTTGACATATCTGCCGCATCCAATTCCATAAGTTGCTCCTTACATGAATCCAGCTCCATTTTCAACCGGGCATTTTCCTTAAGCAACTCATCTGCACGCGATGCCACATCAACAAGGGAGTCCATTGTTGCAACCTGCGCTGAAAGTTCGCCAGACAATCTCTCTGTGCGCATTATGGCCTCCTTATAGGCCTCTTTCAATGCCGCAAGCTCCTTCTTCCTGCTCATCCTTTGGGCAGAGACTGTGCTGCTTGCAAAGAGCAGCAACATAAGAAACAGAAGTGATTTTCTTTCCATAGCAAATTAATTTAAGGGTTGGCACCTGCTGTAGCCTTTTCTACCAATCTTCTGGTGGCCTCATTTAGAGGCGGAACTGATGATGGAATTATGAAATTATCAGTCCTTTTCTCATTATCACACTCCTCATCCGCCTCTTTTTGTGTAAGATAATCCCAGTCAACCAAATATATCTCCACCATTGAACGGACAACCATAGGCTGGTCTGATCCAAGCATTTTCCTTATAAGCAATCCCTTGACATCTGCCTCAATCACAAGACTTGCTTCCTGCAGATCCTTTGGAAGATATATTCCTTCATCGTTAGGAATATATGAATGGGTTGCATACAACTGGTTCACCCGCATTGTAAGACCAAAGATTTTCAGTGGCCACAATGATGCACTGTGTTTCTTTTTCTTGGCCATCATATCTTCAACAGTAGTGAAACTGTATGCATTCTGTTTATAGATGAGGGATACACCGGATTTACCCTGCTCCTCATATATTTTAACCTGATTATCATCCGCCTTGAATGACTCAGGTACTGTAATCTCCTTATCACACTCTTGCAGCAAGTGCAGCATTGAAGGGAACATCATTTCCGATTTTACAACAGTACTATCCTCTCCTCCAAGCTTATAATTGGCATATGCACGGCTACCATATATGCGCATGTCGGAGTCTCCCTTGAACTTTGCATCCTTGGAAGCAGGTACAAGGCGCCCTGTCATATGCTCCGTAAAGAAATTGATTGTATCGCTTGTGGTGGTAATGCTGAAATACTCCCGCGCATAAAAGGTCTGTTTCAGCACATTGCGCTCCTTAGGCACCACAACCAACTCCGGCAAATCAAACAATATGGGAACCATTTGCCATATTTTCTCTTCTGGTGTATCTATGACAAGCTGCTCATACCCCATACAGCGGAGTGTAAGAGGATACGCAGAAACAGGAATATCTGACAATACTCCGTTGCTCAATGTGTACCCCACCACATTACCCTGGGCATCAAAGGCGGAAGCTGCCGAAACAGGTATATTGTCGAGAGCATCCACCACTCTCACCTGTGCATTTGCAGAGGTTAAAGCCAGAAAGATAGATAAAATTGAAACCAGTATATACTTCATCACTTTCTGTAAGCATATAATCAATGTTCTACTCTATAGCAAGAACCCGTGAAAAACCTGTAATGTCAAATACCGATTTTACTTCCGGATTGAGATTCTTCAATACAAAACGGCCACCGGATGCTGCCAACATCTTATGGGTTGAAAGCACTACACGCAAACCGGCAGAACTCACATACTGCAACTTTTCACAATTGAAAACCATACCTGAGCACTTGCCTATATAAGGTTTTACTGCATTATCCAACTCCGAAGCCGTTACCGTATCCAAACGTCCTGCAATGTTCATCATTACAATACCATTCTCCTGTAAAATATCAATTTCCATATCCTATCCTTTTATTATTTTTCTTCTTATTTATCCAAATGTTTTACCAATGTCAATATATTCTTGCCGTCAACCCTATTATACTCAACCTTATGCATCAGGCTTTTTATAAGGAAAATCCCAAGTCCGCCTACCGGTCTTTCTTCAAGCGAAAGAGTTACGTCTGCATCTGGCTGGGCAGTTGGATCAAACTCCTTACCTGTATCAATAAGTTTGAACACCAATTCATTTTCTGTCCAAAGGGCTGTAAGTTCAAGTGTATGTTCCTCATCCTGAGGATAGGCATACATAATGACATTTGTTACAGCCTCCTCCAATACCAGGTGAACATTGAACAACTCCTGGGCCGACAGTTCACAGCCAATTTCCTCAAGAAAAGAGACCATGCGGCTGATTTCTTCTATCTTATTGCAAAGTTCTATTTTTCTTGATTCCATCCAAGCCAAAATTACCTGTTATTTCAACAATAAACGCTCCTGGTCCAATTCCATATGCAAAATCCTGCAATGATTCTCAATACGTTCTTCCAGAACATCGCATAATCCCTGCAAAATACTGAAACTCAAATCATCCCTACAACTGCTGCCATCCAAATACGATACACCCGAATCGGCTACCGTCATTTCAATGATCATGCGAACCTGCTGCTCAGCTTTTGACAATTTGAAGGTCAAGCCTTTTTCAAGCGGAATAAGATTCAGCGCCTCCTCAACTGCCAACTGCACAAAACGGAATGCCTGACCTCCCAATCCAAAACGGTTGCAGTACTGTTCTATTCTTGCATTCAACTCAGGACGGTCGAAATGAGGAGAATCTATGGTATAGTAAAGGTCCTTCATATAACTGAGGAACCTCTTTGTAGCCTCATTACACGGAGAGACAAGAACTTCCTCAACAGTACCTTCCTCACACACGTGCCCCTTTTCAAGGAAGACCACTTTATCTGCAAGCTCTGCCGCAATATTGAGCTTATGGGTATTCATTACTAATGTCATCTCCTTCTTGAGCTTTCTCAACACATCAGCAACCTCTCCTACAGCTATAGGATCAAGTGCCGACAAAGGCTCATCCAACAACAGGATCTGAGGTTTCATAACCAGGCTGCGGGCTATAGCCACACGCTGCTGCTGACCTTCAGAAAGCTCGCGTGGGAACAACATGCACTTTGCAGCCAATCCTACAGACTCCAGCTGCTCCATTGCAACTTTTTCCGCCTCTTTGGCCGATAACCCCAAAACTGTCATAGGTGCCAGCGTCAGATTGTGAAGCACACTCAAATGTGGAAAAAGATTGAAATGTTGGAATATCATTCCAATACGCGGTTTTTGGCCATCGGAAAATATTATGTCTCCAGAATCGGGTTTTTCCAGACCTGCCAGACATTTGAGCAGGGTACTCTTGCCACTGCCCATTGCTCCAATAAGACATATGGTCTCGTGGTCCCCTATCTTCAAGGACAAGTCATTGAGCGCCTGATGGCTGCCAAATGATTTATATAAATGTCTAAGTTCAATCATACTTGAAAGTTTTTGCATATACCAGATTAATAAATTTGGCTATCAGCCAAGAGAGTATCAGGTACATTATTGAAACAAGCAGCAAAGGGAGAAACGTATCCGTATAGTGCTCCCTCACACTATATACAGACTTTATCAAATCCTCTTGGGCAATATATCCTGCATATGAAGTAGCACGCAACTGCACCTTCAGTTCCGCAACAAAAAGAGGCAACATGGACTTCACAGCCTGCGGCAAAACTATATACCTGTAACATTGGCCTTTAGTGAGTCCCAAGGCCAGTCCAGCTTCAATCTGTCCTTTACCCACCTGAAGTATATGAACCTTGAATATCTTCATCAATGATCCTGAAGTATAGACACTCAACGCAATAATGGAAACCAGGATACCATTCATTCCGCCGGCAAAGATGACATAATAGAAAAACATCATCAACGCAACAGAAGGTATATCGTGTACAGTTGTTACAAACCAGTTAAGTGGTTTGAAAAGCCACGCACACTTGTGGCTTATTGCCATATATGCCAGCACGGCACCAAGGAGTATGGCTCCTACAGCTGCAAATAGAAATATTATCACCGTAGTTTTCAGACCACCAAACAAGATTTTCCACATGCCCCACGAGAACAGGCTATTTACCATATGCCCCCATTTGAGCACATCTGAATTGACAGCACCTTCAGATGAGCCTGCAGAAGAACCCAAATCCGGTGTACCAGCCCAACCAAAGCAGGTGAATGCAAGCAACACACCCACCATAAGGAGAAACAATGTTTTTCCTGAAAAATTTTTCATTTTAAACATACCATTAAAAAAATTACAGACTCAACCGACAGGAAGAGCCTGAAAAGGTTCTGCAAATATGCAGTTCCCTTATTCTATATTGAAAATCTGGCTAAAGCCTGACATATCAAACACCCCTTTAACCAAGGGTTCAAGATTACGTATTACAAGTTTTCCGCCCTTTGCCACAATATCCTTGTTCAAAGAGAGAAAAACCCTTAATCCAGAAGAGCATATATAACTCATTCCCTTACAGTCTACAATAACTATATCACCCAAATTGACACTCAGCCTTCCAATCTCCTCCTCAAGCTCACGCAAACTTAGAGCATCCATAGGATAATCTACACGAATCTTATGTGTTGTGAAATTCTCACCCATACTCTACAATATTAATCAATAACTACAAAGTTAATAAAAATCATTTAAAAAAACTGGAAACTGTACACAAAAAAAAAGAGCGCCAATCATGCCGCCCTTTTTGCATCCATTACAGAATCTGAGTTTTGAACTTCACCACCTTTTTACCCGGGATTATAATCATCTTTCGGGTATTAAGGCTCATTGTACGCCTTGGTTTCCTCTCCTTAACCATAAATGACCCAAATCCCCTCAAAAACACATTTTCCTTATTCTTCAATGTTTCCGATATGGTATCAAGTACCGAGTTCAGGAACTCATTGCTCTCCGCTAATGTTAGTCCTGTCTTCTGTGAAACTCTTTTCACAAGCTGTTTCTTGTTCATGGCAATCAGTTTTTTCTCAATAACAAATTGGGCAATACATTGTTTAAAGGACAGAACTCAAACAGAAACTGCCATGATGGGAAAATTGAAACATATGTGGTGGAAAGTTGGTCTGCTGGCCATACTGCTTGCAATAATTATAGCAACACCGCTCATATTCACCAAAGAAACCAAACTGCTCTCACTGATAATGAGATTGGATGCCATAGCCATAACAGGAACATTCATGGCCATCCTCAATGATCTGATTATCTTCACCTACGGTCTGTTCAAAGGGAAAACCGTCTACAAGAAAGCTCCCCTGAAGGGGATAGAACAGATAACCCGCATAATAGTATTCTTTGTAGGAGGGATCATCATCATTGCCATTCTTCTCGACAAATCTCCAGCCAAACTTCTCACAGGCCTTGGAGCGGTTGCTGCCGTAATCTCCTTCATCTTCAAGGACACCCTTCTTGGATTTGTATCGGGCATACAACTGAGTTCCAATGACATGGTACGCATAGGAGACTGGATTGTAGTCCCCGGCACTTTGGCCAACGGCAACGTGATTGACATCTCCCTCATCACCGTAAAGGTGCAGAACTTCGACAACACCATAGTTACCGTACCCTCATACTCCCTTGTAAGCAGCTCTTTCCAGAACTGGAGGGGCATGGACGAGAGCGGCGGCCGCAGAATGACCATAAACCTGAACATGGACATGGACTATGTCCATTTCTGTACTCCCGACGAATTGCAGAAACTGGGTACCCTTGTGCAACTTCCTGCCGACACCTCCCAAATAACCAACCTCGAACTGTACAGGATATATATGGCCACCTACATACACAAGCACAAGGGAATAAACAACTCCATCCTTACAATGGTACGGCATATGGATCCTACTGCCACAGGTCTGCCGGTACAGATTTACTGTTTCTCCGCCCACAAAGGGTGGGCCGTATATGAAGGGGTAAAATCACAGATAACCGAACACGCCATAGCCATGGCACGCACATTCGGTCTGAAGATTTTCAATTGGGGAGAAGATTCCTGAAAATGTTACCGTGCACCCCACTGACGGATAATCTCAAGTTCCTCCTCTGTGTAAAGAAGATTTCTGAGCATCTGTGCAAACTGCTCCTTGAAAAGGAGAATGAACAGAATTATGAGCAGCAATGCCACTGCAGCAACAAGTACCCACACAAGCACCTTCTGGTTCCTGTATGCATTTGCCGGCATTACAGGCTCAACCTGCGGCACTGCATCAGCATCAGATTCCTCAGGTTCAGATACAGGTTCCGGCATCTGCTCCGGTTCCTGCATCGGAGCCGGATCGGGATTCAGTTCAAGGGATATTGCCTCAAGGGAGAAACTGTCGGGAGCAAAATCAAACTCCTCTGAGACCTCAAAAGAGATCTCTCCACCTTCTGTCTGCCTGAAAATTCCAAATCCTGGCACCTCAAATGCCCCATCCTGCTGCAATTTGCTGCAAATTTCCTCAGCCAGATCCTGCTGCCATGGCTCAAAAACATCATTTTCGCCCTGTTCAGATGATGCAGAAAACAAAAGTTCCTTCTTTGGAGGGAGAATTGTCTTGCAATCTTCCAAAAAAGTTGCAGATTTTGCCACAATTGCAAACTTTCCAACCTTTGGAAGTATAACATTCTCATCCTTAATAAGTAACTGCTGAATTTCTCTATATACCAGGGCTATTTCCATGAACTGTTTTTAAATTTTATGAGCACAAAGTTAAAATTTTTCGCATTTTTTTGCTAAAAAATTTGGAGAGTAAGGAAATTTGTTCTACTTTTGTACCCGCTAACGCAAACGAACGGTAGCACACTAAAATTCCTGAATAGCTCAGTTGGTTAGAGCATCTGACTGTTAATCAGAGGGTCCTAGGTTCAAGTCCTAGTTCAGGAGCAAAAAAGGCACTGAATTTCTTCAGTGCTTTTTTCGTTTATAGGTAATATGGACAAAAATACGGTAATATTAAAGAAAACCCCGTTAGGATATACTCTGGCGAGGTTTTCCTTTTTTTACTACCTTTGTATTAAACAATACAGTTATGAATACTATTTTTAAAATAAAGATCCCAGCCATTATTGCCATGCTCATTCTTGGAGCAATGCCGGCACTTGGACAGACCATCAGGAAAGCTGAATGGAGCTGCATTAAAATGGACTCAACTTATGACGGCAAGAAAGTGAAATCCACAAAAGTAATTGAGCAGCACAAAGCCACATCTCCGGGCCTGCTCAAACCTATAGGAAAATGTGAGAAGGAACTCAAATCAGATGACCTGCAGCGTTTTGTGTCCGATGCCATGTTCACATACGCATCCCAGACACTGGCCAGAAAGACAAAGGATCCCGATGCCAAAGCAGATGTGACCATTATAAAATTCAAGAACAGGAAAGTGTCGTTACCGGCAGGTGATGTATCTGCCAATGACATAATCTCATTGTTCCCTATAGACAATAAAATATTGATATTTGACATTAAAGGGGAATACCTGAAGGAATTCATCAGAAAATCTTCAAGAAAGGGAGCTGTTTCATCAATGGAGGCAAAAGCCGTAGAAGATGACCACATATATAAAGTAATCACAATGGATTATATGCTCAGGAAAGAGGTATGTGCAGATGTGCTGGAGCATTCAGAAAATTTGGTAGAGAGCAGCATCCTGTACTTGAGCAATACCCTTGTCCAGCATGTGAGAAGACTTGCACAAAAAGGTGAAACCATCAAATAAGCTACAATATGAGAACACTACATATATATACTTTAATATTTATTGCAACTGTAGCATCAGCATTCTCTGCCAATGCTCAGGACCTTGTCATTTTGCACACCAATGATGTGCACAGCCAGCTCACCCCACAACTTATAGGAAAGAACAAGGGACTCAGTGGCTACGAAAGAAGGGAAGCCTACATAAAGGAGGTTGTAAAAAAACACGGAAGAGAGAATGTCCTTATTCTCGACGGAGGTGATTTCAGCATGGGAAGTTCCCATTTTGCAGTATACAAGGGGGATGTGGAGATTGAACTCATGAATGTTCTGGGGTATGACGCCGTATGCGTGGGCAATCACGAGCTGGACAGGGGACAGGAGGAATTGGCCCACCGTTTCAGCAATGCCAAATTTGAGGTATTGTGCGCCAACTTTGATTTCACAGAAAGTCCGCTGAAAGACCTTGTAAAACCTTATACAATTGTGCAGAAGGGGGGCAAAAAGATTGCCATCATTGGCCTTATGCTCAACATGAGGAGCTTTTCATTGAACAAGAACACCAAGAATCTCACATACATGAATGCCACAGATGTCCTTAACCGCCTTGCAAAAGAACTTAAGGAAGAGCAGAAATGTGATCTTGTAATTGCCCTTTCCCATTGCGGCCTTTACACAGGAAGGGAGGGAAACCCAAGCGATGAGCAGATAGCACCGCTCACCGAGCACGTTGACATTATTGTTGGAGGGCACTCACACACCTATATGGAGGAGATGCTTACCGTAAAAAACAAAGTGGGCAAGGATGTGATAATTGTGCAGGACGGGGCTATGGGCGAATACATTGGAAGATTGGATTTGTACTGGTAAAACCGCACCGCATGGAAAATATAAAATTTGAGATATGCTGCGGTTCGCTGCAGAGTGCACTGAATGCGCAAGAAGCGGGTGCCCATAGAGTGGAGCTTTGCTCTGCCTTGAGTCTGGGTGGCCTTACCCCCTCCTACGGCTTCATTGAACTTGCAAGAAAGAGACTGAAGATTGATATAAATGTACTCATCCGCCCGCGTCAGGGAGATTTTCTGTATGATTCCGATGAGGTTGCAGTAATGCTGAGGGATATCACCGCCTGCGCCCAAATGGGGGTAAACGGAGTGGTTATAGGTGCGCTGGATCCATTCGGCAATGTGGATGAGGATGCCTGCAGGGCTATGGTGGCCGTAGCCAAGCACTATGGAATGTCAGTTACCTTCCACAGGGCAATAGACCGTGCCTGCAACATAATGGCTGCGCTGGAGGATGTAATTTCTGCCGGGGCCGACAGGATACTTTCGTCGGGAGGAAAAACTTCTTCATATGAAGGGGCTGAGACTCTTGCCCAAATGAATGCCGCAGCTGCAGGAAGAATAATAATTATGCCCGGAGGAGGGGTGAATGCAGGGAATATCAGCCAGATACTGAAAACAACCGGGGCCCAGGAGATACATTTCTCCGGATCGGAAACCATCCAGTCCGAGATGATTTACAGGGAAGGGGTATCCTTTACTCCCGACAGTTTGGGAGGGGACTTTACCCGAACAGAAAGTTCCATAGAGAAGATCCGCCAGACAATTGGGGCGGCACAACAGATATAAAACCGGAAAACCAAAACATACACTATGAAAAGACACTTGTTAAAATCGCTCTTGATTGCAGTTGCCGCTTTGATGGCGGTATCCTGCACCGGGGAGAAGAAACTCCCCAAGATTGCCATTGCGGGCATAAAAATAGAATCATGCACCTTCTCTCCTGCACTGAGCACTGAAGAGTCGTTCAATGTGGCAATTGGAGATGAAATCTACGATATGATCCCGTACCTTCGTGAAGGTCAGCCCCTAAGGGAAAGGGCAGAGTGGGTTCCCGCACTTGTAGCCAGAGCTACACCTGGAGGAGCAGTAACCAGGGAGACCTACGAGAAGTTTGTGGGAATCATCCTTGATTCACTTAAGGCCAATCTCCCTTTAGACGGTCTTGTATATGATATCCACGGCGCAATGAGCGTTGTGGGACTTGACGATCCCGAGGGAGATATGCTCAAGAGAATCCGCGAGGTTATTGGCAATGATGTGGTGGTTACCACCCCTATGGACCTCCACGGTAATGTTTCATGGGATCTTGCAGTAAATTCAGACATGATCTGCTGCTACCGCATGGCACCTCATGAAGATGCATGGGAGACCCGCGAGAGGGCTGCCAGGATACTCATTGAGAGACTTGAGAGCGGCAAAGGAAAACCTGAGCACAAAGTTTGGATTCCTGTCCCTATCCTTCTTCCGGGAGAACAGACCTCAACCCGCGTGGAGCCTGCCAAATCGCTTTATGACATGACTTACCCGGCATCTGAACTTGACGGAGTAATTGATGCCTCAATATGGATTGGTTACGCCTGGGCAGACGAGCCACGCAACCATGCAGTTGTAATGGCAACCGGAGACAATAAGGAAAATGTAGTAAAGGCAGCACAGGATATTGCTCAGCATTTCTGGGATGTTCGCCACCAGTTTGATTTTGTAGCCCCTACAACAACACTGGAGGAGTGTCTTGCAAACGCCCTGAAAAAGGATGCCAAAAGACCTTATTATATCAGTGATACCGGAGACAACCCAACAGCAGGAGGTGCCGGCGACGTAACCTGGACCCTCACCCAGCTCCTTAGCCGTAAAGAATTCAGGAATGCCAACGGTCCACAACTCATATATGCATCTCTTCCCGACAAGGACTTTGTAGCCAAAGCCAAGGAGGTTGGCGTTGGAGGCAAGATTGATATGGTTGCCGGAGCGGAGGTGGATGACAGATATGCCCCTCCTGTACGCCTGAAAGGTACAGTAACAGCCATCTATGACCACCCTACAAACTCAGAGGTTGCAGTAAAGGTTGGCAGCATTGATGTAATTGTAACAGAGATAAGAAAAGGATTCCACAAGGAGCATGAATTTACCAAGCTTGGCCTCAACCCGCGCACTGCAGACATAGTAATGGTTAAGATAGGATACCTTGAGCCTGAACTCTACAACATGCAGGCAGACTGGATGATGGCCCTTACCCTTGGCGGAGTGAACCAGGACCTGGCAGGCCTTCCATACAAAAGGATAAACAGGCCAATGTTCCCGGTAGACAAGGACATGCCTGATCCCGACCTTTCGGCAAGGTTTGTACCGTTTGTAAAATAGAAATTGACAGATACAGAAAAAGGGTGACCGCTCGGCCACCCTTTTCTTATTGTCTCCCTTTCAAGGAATCCGCTACTCCATAAGTTTCTTGTACTTGAATTTCTTGGGCTCAACGTTGCCAAGACGCATCTTCTTGTTCTCCTCGTATTCCGAGTAGGTACCCTCGTAGAAATAAACTTTAGAGTCACCCTCAAATGCAAGGATATGTGTACAGATACGGTCTAGGAACCAACGGTCGTGGGAGATAATAACCGCACAACCTGCAAAGCTCTCAAGACCTTCCTCCAAAGCACGGATAGTATTTACATCCACGTCATTGGTAGGCTCATCCAACAGTAGAACGTTGGCACCCTCCTTAAGTGTAAGGGCAAGGTGAAGACGGTTTCTCTCACCACCGCTCAATACACCGCACTTCTTCTCCTGGTCTGCACCGCTGAAGTTGAAACGCGACACATATGCCCTTGCATTAACCTCCTTGTTGCCAAGTTTCACATACTCGGAATTCTCTGCAATTGTCTCGTATACAGTCTTCTCAGGATCTATGCTCTTGTGCTGCTGGTCTACATAAGCAACCTTAACGGTCTCACCAACCTTGAACTCACCTTTATTAGGGGTATCATAACCCATGATAAGACGGAACAATGTGGTCTTTCCGGCACCGTTAGGACCAATAACGCCAACGATACCTGCAGGTGGAAGCTTGAAGTTCAATCCCTCATAAAGCACTTTGTCTCCAAATGCCTTGGTAACATCTATTGCCTCAATCACATTGGTTCCCAAACGTGGTCCGTTAGGGATAAAGATCTCAAGTTTCTCCTCTTTCTGCTTGCCGTCCTCGTTGAGCATCTTCTCATAAGCGCCCAAACGTGCCTTTGATTTTGCATGGCGTGCCTTAGGGGCCATTCTAACCCACTCAAGCTCCCTCTCCAAAGTCTTGCGGCGTTTGCTCTCCTGTTTCTCCTCAAGTTTAAGTCGGTTTGACTTCTGTTCCAGCCAAGAAGAGTAGTTTCCTTTCCATGGAATACCCTCGCCTCTATCCAACTCAAGAATCCAGCCTGCAACGTTATCAAGGAAGTAACGGTCGTGGGTAACGGCAATTACTGTACCCTTGTACTGCTGAAGGTGTGCCTCAAGCCACTGGATACTCTCTGTATCGAGGTGGTTGGTAGGCTCATCCAGCAAAAGCACATCAGGCTCCTGCAACAAAAGGCGGCAAAGGGCAACCCTTCTTCTCTCTCCTCCCGACAGATTCTTTACAAGGGCATCTGGCTCAGGACACATAAGTGCATCCATAGCTCTCTCCAATTTGGAATCAAGCTCCCATCCACCTACATGCTCAATCTTCTCTGTAAGCTCACCCTGTCTCTCTATAAGTTTGGCCATCTGGTCGTCATCCATAGGCTCCATGAACTTCATGTTAATCTCCTCATACTCCTTAAGGACATCCACAATCTCCTGTACACCTTCCTCCACAATCTCCCTTACAGTCTTGTTCTCGTCCAGCTGAGGCTCCTGCTCAAGATATCCTACAGAATAGCCCGGTGCCCAAACCACCTCACCTTTGTAAGATTTCTCAATACCGGCAATAATCTTCATAAGTGTAGACTTACCGGAACCGTTCAAACCGATAATACCGATCTTTGCACCGTAGAAGAAAGACAAATAAATGTCTTTAAGGATTGTCTTGTTGTTGGCAGGCAAAGTCTTGCCTACGCCATTCATTGAAAAAATGATTTTCTCGTCTGCCATATCTTTATACAAATTTGTACAAAGATACTTCTTTTTGAGCAAATAACCTTCTTCATCCACAATATCGAGCATAGAGCGGTAAAATGCCCTGAGTGACGGGAAGCCGCATACAATTGCCATATCCACCACATCAAGGTCCCTGTATACCATTTCTGATGCATATTTGAGCCTCAACATATTCAGATACTGTTCAAACCTCATCATCTTCTTCTCCCTGAACATCTTTGCAAGATATGTCCTGTTGGTTCCCGCCTCCTTCGCCAATGTCTCCATAGTCAGATTGCTGTCGAGATAAAGCTGTCGGGAAGACATGAGGGAATCCACTTTGTATTCAATCTGGGAGAGTTTGTCCTGCCCGGCATCAAATTTCACAACGCAGTTGCAATGGCTGTCAATGCAAATGTCCGGCATTTCATTCCCGTACCCCGCCCTCTCAATGAGAAATTTCCGTACACTGTTGAGAATCTTAAGCAGCTGCCTACAGCAGATAGTCATCAACATCAACCTTTTCATTGTTTATCAGTTTTGCCTTTACCATCCTGGACCAGTCTCCAGGGGTAAATCCGGTATTGTATTTGAACACTATTGAAAAATTGCTTTGGGAACTGAACCCGCACAACTCAGCCAAAGGTCTCATATCCTGTCCAGGATCCTTGAGAAACAACAGGCAGGCTTCCCTTATCCTGTAATGGTTTACAAACTGACAGAAATTTTTGGACAAGCGGGTATTGAGGGCCCTTGAGAGATATGTTTTGTTGGTTCCTATGCGGCGGGCAATATCTATAAGCTTTATCTCCGGATTAAGATACAGCTTCTCCTTCTCAAACAGGACCATTATGCTGTAGATTATCCTGGCATCCTCCATAATGCACTCATTGAAAGCATTCCCCTCATCCTCAAGGAAACTCCCGTCTCGGAACGATTTGCCCAGAACGTAGGCCTTCTTTCTGAGGGCAAGCTTGTCGTTCATCAGCAGACAATGGGGCTTATACCTGAACAGCACCATCAACGGAACCATGGAAAGGGGAAGCAGGAGCAGCAATGAAACTGAATCCCCAAATTTCACGCAATTCACCATACATACAACACCGCCACCGGCTACTGAAAATACTATCCCCTTCTGAAGGGCCTGCAGCAGTTTCTCCAGGCTGAGAATGTTTTTGGGGAATTTTTCATTTTTGTTCCACAGCAGAAATGTAGCACAATGGCAACAAACCACAAGGAACATATGCACCAGGGGGATCCCGTCACTGCAACTGAAAAACACATGGCACAAATAATCTGATACCGGCAGAAACATCATAAAAGCCACTACACACAATACAATCCTCCACATATCCTTTGGAAAAAGGACATACCAGAAGTAACATATTCCCCATAGGGAAACCTGAACCGCAATCCTTGTTGCCAACACCTGAGGTCCCGCCGGAAGAAGAAGGGCAAACAGGAACACCGGTATAGGGAACATGATTTCATTGCCTTCAACCGAATGGCCGTTTCTCCTCCACTTTAAATACAACTTTACTATAGCAGCAATATAAACGGCTGCTATTAAAACTTTCAACACCATTCCGCACATTTTGATTTTCGCATCGTTCTGCAAAAATATTTATTGGAGGTGCTTTACAATAAAAAAGGGACCTTACAGGTCCCAAGTTTTTCTTTTTTCTAAAATTGCTTTTTTTGTCATTTCTTTATTTGGTCAAATCCTTTTCCATAAACGCCTGACACACTGGCTACTGACAAAAAGGCATCCCTGTCTATCTCCCTTACCATCCTATAGAGGAGATTCATGTCATCTTTCCTCATAATCACCATTACAATCTTACTGTGCTGCTTTGTATACCACCCCTGACCGTCAATAAGGGTAACTCCCCTGCCGGTCTGGCTGGTAATTGCATCTGCAAGTTCTGCATATTTCTTGGAGAAAATGAACAGCTGCAAAGACTGTTTTGTTCCCGATATGAACATGTCTATAGAATAGCTGCAGGCACCTATAAGGATATAGCCGTAAAGTATTCTGGCAAACCTCTCGCCCCAGGTTTCTACACCAACTACAACACCGTTTGCATCAACCACATCGGCAGCAGGCAAAAGAAGTGAAGAAGCAATGATAAAGATATCCAACAGCAGTATCACCCTACCTGCAGATACATTCCTGTATTTTACAATCATCAGGGCAACTATATCGGTTCCACCGGTACTTCCGCCCTGTGAGAAACTGATACCAATACCAAGTCCTGCACACACACCACCAAAGATCGCACACAGCAACTTGCCGTTGGAGATTGCTATCTCCTGAATGAATGTCTGGGAAATAAGCGGCGGTACAATCTCATAGAAAACGGAAATCATTACTATTGCATACACCGTCTTCACCCCAAACGCCTTGCCCAGCACCTTAAGCGCAATGAGCAGCAGCACGAGGTTTATTATAAAGAATGATACACTCACCGGAATATTGAAGGCATACAGCAATATTGCCGATATACCCGATACTCCACCACCTACCATATTGTTGGGGATGACAAATATTATCCAACCCAAAGCATAAAGAAGAAGGCCCAATGTCATTATAAAATAGGCCTTGACTTCCCCCATTATTTTACAAAACTTATTGTCCATTTCCTTTTTGTTATTTTTCCTGTATCTGCTTGAATTCGGCATGTGGCTTACGCCTCACTTTCACCGTTTCAAAGCCGTTACCATACACGCTCATTGCTGAGCATACAGAGATAAATGCCCTGTTGTCAACCTCCATTATAGCCTGGGTAATCTCAGCCAGCTGCTGTTTGCGGGCAATCACAACAAGAAGCTTTCCTTCCTGTTTTGAATGCCACCCCATAGACTGCAATGCCGTTACACCCCTGTTGAGCTGGGTAGATACCATATCGGCCATCTCCTGATACTTTGAAGTAAAAATCAGTATCTGCACAGACTGTTTTGAACCTGTTATCAGTACATCAAGCAAGTATGAGAATGATACCATCTGAATGTAGCCGTATATGACATCCTGCAACCCCTTGTCGGGAAGAAAATATATTGATCCCACAATCAGAAGGTCGCAGTAGAGGAATACCTTGCCCAAAGAGATCTCCCTGTATTTGGAGACAATGAGGGCTATAATGTCTGTTCCTCCCGTACTTCCACCCTGATTGAAGATCCATGAGATTCCCACTGCACTTATGGAACCTCCAAGAATAGCGTTGATAAAGGTATCAGGGATATCTGAAAAGCCTGTTATCCAGGCGAATTCAGGAAGCACCCTGAACATGGCACTGGCCAGGAAGATGGCATATATTGTCTTCAGGCCAAAAGCATTTCCCAAAATCATGGTTCCCGCTATGAGCAACCCTACATTTACCATAAGGTAAGTGTAGGATATCTCAAAGCCGGTTGCATAATATATGATTGATGCTATACCGGTAACACCACCGCCTGCAACTCCGTGTGGAATAAGGAAAGCCACCCAGCTGAAACAGTACAGGAAGGTTCCCAGCGAGATTATCACATAGGATTTTATCTCTTTCAATATGTCCAATTTGCCTAGCAAACTACGTTGATGATTTTATTAGGTACTACAATCACTTTCTTTATACCGTTCTCCCCAACATATTTGGCAGTATTTTCGTTTGCACGTACAGCCTGCTCAACCTCTGCAGGGGTAAGGCTCTTTGAGAGCTCCAGTTTGAACCTCATCTTTCCGTTGAAAGATACTGGGTACTCAAATGTATTCTCTACAGTGTAAGCCTCAACATACTCAGGGAAAGAAGCCTTTGAAACACTCTCAGTGTTGCCAAGCAGGCTCCATAGCTCCTCGGTAATGTGAGGGGCAAATGGAGAAAGAAGTACAACCATCTGCTCAAGAATCTCCTTCTTGTTGCACTTGAGGTCTGTAAGCTCGTTCAATGCAATCATGAACGCACTCACTGAAGTGTTGAACGAGAAGTTCTCAATGTCTGTACCCACTTTCTTGATAAGCTTATGCAAAGCCTTCAACTCTGCTGGAGAAGCTTTCTCATCTGAAACAATCCAGTTGCCTTCCCTGTCCCAGAACATTCTCCAGAACTTTTTGAGGAATCTGTTTACACCGTCAATACCTTTGGTATCCCAAGGCTTGCTCTGCTCAAGAGGTCCAAGGAACATCTCATACAATCTTAGTGTATCGGCACCGTAGCTGTTGCAGATGTTGTCGGGATTAACAACATTGAACATGGATTTGCTCATCTTCTCAACTGCATAGCCGCAAACATACTCACCGTTCTCTGTAATGAACTCAGCGTTTGCATAGTCAGGCATCCACGCCTTGAACGCCTCCATATCCAATTTATCATTGGTTACAATGTTCACATCCACATGGATCTCAGTTGTATCATACTGGTCTTTAAGGCCATATGAAACAAAGGTATTTGTATTCTTTATTCTGTATACAAAGTTTGAGCGGCCCTGGATCATACCCTGGTTGATAAGCTTCTTGAACGGCTCTTTCTCAACCACGTAACCCATATCGTACAAGAACTTGTTCCAGAATCTTGAGTAGATAAGGTGACCTGTTGCATGCTCTGTACCACCAATGTAAAGGTCTACATTTCTCCAGTATGCATCCACCTCTTTGCCTACAAGTGCTGAATCGTTTGCAGGATCCATATATCTGAGGTAATAAGCACTACTTCCTGCAAAGCCAGGCATAGTACTCTTCTCCAGAGGATATCCGTTGTAAGTCCAGTTCTCTGCACGTGCCAATGGTGGCTCACCATCCTCAGTTGGAAGGAATTTGTCCACCTCAGGCAACTGCAGTGGAAGCTCCTCCTCAGGTACAGGAGTTGCAATGCCGTCCTTGTAGTAGATAGGGAACGGCTCACCCCAATATCTCTGTCTTGAGAAAATTGCATCCCTCAATCTGTAATTGATCTTTCTGCGGCCAATGCCAAGTCTCTCCACCTCATCAATTGCAGCAGGAATTGCCTCCTTCACTGTTTTTCCCGACAAGAATCCACTGTTGCACATAACACCTTCCTTGGCATCAAAGCTCTCAGTGCTCACATCACAACCCTCAATCAGAGGTATGATTGGAAGATTGAAAGTCTTTGCAAAGTTGTAGTCACGGCTATCGTGTGCAGGCACCGCCATAATGGCACCTGTACCGTAACCTGCAAGAACATACTCTGAAACCCACACAGGAACCTGCTCACCTGTGAAAGGATTCACTGCATAAGAACCTGTAAACACACCTGTCACCTTTCTGGTCTCAGCCATTCTCTCACGCTCGGTCTTCTTCTTGGCCTCAAGCAAGTATGCCTCAACAGCCTCTTTCTGACCTTTTGTAGCAAGTTTTGCAACCCACTCGCTCTCAGGGGCAAGAACCATGAAAGTAACACCAAATACTGTATCTGCACGGGTTGTGAAGATTGTCATGTCATACTCGGCACTCTCGCCCTGCACAGGATCAGTATTGGCAACTTTGAAGACCATCTCAGCACCCTGTGACTTTCCAATCCAGTTCTTCTGCATCTCCTTAAGTGCATCGGTCCACTCAAGCTCCTCCATATCAGCCAAAAGTCTCTCTGCATATGCAGAAACCCTCAACTGCCACTGTTTCATCATCTTCTGCTCTACAGGATGGCCTCCACGTACAGAAAGTCCCTCCTTAACCTCATCGTTTGCAAGCACAGTTCCCAAAGCAGGACACCAGTTCACTGCTGTCTCACCCTGGTAAGCGATTCTGTACTGCATAAGGATATTGCTCTTCTCAAGCTCTGAATATGAAGCCCATTGCTCAGCTGTAAAAGACGGAACATCACCGCAAGCGGCATCTACATTTGCATTACCCTCTGCGGCAAAAGTCTCCTCAAGCTCAGAAATTGGGCATGCTTTTGCAACCTTATTGTTGTAATATGAACCGAACATCTTAAGGAAAGCCCACTGTGTCCATTTATAGTAGCCAGGCTCACAAGTTCTGATCTCACGGTCCCAATCGTAAGAGAAACCTATACGGTCCATCTGCTCACGATATCTGTTGATATTTTTCTCTGTAGTAACAGCCGGATGCTGGCCGGTCTGGATTGCGTACTGCTCAGCTGGAAGGCCAAACGCATCATAACCCATAGGATGAAGTACGTTGAATCCCTTCAGTCTCTTGTAGCGGCTGTAGATATCACTTGCAATGTAGCCCAGAGGATGGCCCACATGCAATCCCGCTCCAGAAGGATACGGGAACATATCCAATACGTAATATTTTGGTTTTGAGGAGTCTGCCTCTACCTTAAAGGTATGGTTCTTTGCCCAGAACTCCTGCCATTTTTTCTCAATGTCTAAAAAATTGTACTCCATTTTCAGATTGTATTTATTCAACCTGCAAATGTAGTACAATTTTGCTTATTTCTTTATTTTAAATGAGCCCGATTTTGCCAGTTTAAACTCAACTGGGACAGAAATTTTCACGCTCACCGGTTTGCCCGCAACAGTTGCAGGCTTCCATTTTGGAGATGCCCCTATAACTTTCACCACCTGGGCATCAATATCATCCTCCAGACTCTCCACAACCCTCACATCCTTCACCTTTCCTTTTTCATCCACCACAAACTCGGCAACCACTGTTCCCCGTATACCGTTGCGGATAGCACTGTCGGGATACTTGATATACTCATATACCCATCTTTCCAGGAATTTCTCCACTCCTCCATTCAGGAATGTGGCCATTTTGTCTACTGTTGACGGTACATATACCTTATCCTTCCCATTGCCGGCAGATTCATCCGCACCACCTTTCCCAATCCTTTCATCCCTGTCTGCAATTGTCTGTGCCATAGCATATACATACTCCACCAGCCTTCCCATCTGAGGATAGTCCAGCTTGTCGGGAGTATCCCTCACAGTGTGGTAATCCCTGTGCATCCCTGTTGTAAAGAGCACCGAAGGGATTCCCTTTTCATAGAAATTCCTATGGTCGGAAGCAACATAATCTACAGGAGTATACACCGGAGCAAGGCTCAATGCTCTTCCCGACAACTGTCTGGTCATACCAACCAGTTCCCTGTTGGCACCTGCCACAAATACCTCCATACGGTTGTCCCTGCCGCTGCGCCCTACCATATCAAGGTTTATCATTGCCACAATTTTCTCCACCTGGGGGAATGAACGGTTGAGGAAATACCAGCTGCCGGCAGTACCGAGTTCATTTCCGCCAAAGAAAGCAATTATAACAGACCTGCGGAACATAAAGTGCTGCAGCGATATCTCTCTTGCCACCTCAAGGAGCGTTGCCACTCCGGAGGCGTTGTCATCGGCTCCAGGGTAAACCTGCACCCTGCTTTCCCCATCCTGAACTGTCATTCCGGTACCAATGTGATCATAATGGGCACCAATCACTATATACTCATCCTTAAGTTTTGGGTCATATCCCTCTATCATACCCACCACATTTCTTGAATGGATGGTATCTGCCCCTTGCGCCATATAGAAGTCATCACCCTCCACTGGTGTAAGCATCCCAACCCCCATCTTCTCAAGCTGGCTGTAGAGATACTCCGCCACTGTTTTCTCTCCATCACTCCCAGCCTTCCTTCCATTATGCCTGTCTGCAACTACGTAGCGCACATTTTCTTCCATCCTCACAAGCATGGAATCGAGATTCTGCGCCCCAGCATCTGTTCCCCACAAGGCCATAAGCATAGCCAAAACTGTTATAAACCTTCTCATATATCCTTTTTTTAATCCAATATGGCACCCTTGCCAAATCTGTACCACAAATTTATCATCTGCCACACAAAAATAAAAGAGGGCAACCGGCGGTTACCCTCAATTTTTCAGTTTATCTTCCAATTATTTGAAGAAAGGTGGTTTTACAACCACTGCCTTAAGCAGTTTCTCCCTCACTTTAATATAGATCTCAGAACCAAGTTTGTAATAAGGTGCAGCAGCATAAGCCAAACCTACAGCTTTGCCGCAAGTAGGGCCCATTGTACCTGAAGTAACAACTCCAATAACATTGCCCTCTGCATCACAAACCTCGTATCCGTGGCGTGGAACGCCCCTGTCTACCAACTCAAAGCCACAAAGTCTTCTTGTAAGACCCTCAGCCTTCTGTTTAAGCATATAATCCTTGTCAATGAAATCGCCTTTCACATCATTGAATTTGGTAATCCATGCCAAGTTTGCCTCAAGTGGAGAAGTAGTGTCATCAATATCATTGCCGTATAGACAGAAACCTGCCTCAAGTCTTAGGGTATCCCTGGCGCCAAGACCTATTGGACGGATTCCCTCAGGTGCACCTGCCTCAAAGATTGCATTCCAAAGCTGGTCTGCATCCTCATTTGCAACATAAACCTCACATCCGCCAGAACCGGTGTAACCGGTAGTTGAGAAGATGGCATCCTTAATGCCGCCTACTGTACATTTCTTGAATGTGTAGTACTCCATATCCTCAACTGGAGCGTCACAGATTCTCTGCATGATTTTTAGGGCATTAGGACCCTGGATTGCCAACTGGCAGATCTCATCTGATGCATTGTACAACTCCTTGCCTGGGGTAATGTTGAATTTAGGGGCAATTGCACAAAGGTGCTCCCAGTCCTTGTCAATATTTGCAGCATTAACTACAAGAAAATATGTCTCGCTGTCTATACAATATACAAGAAGATCGTCTACAATACCGCCCTTTCCGTTAGGGAAGCAAGAGTACTGAACTTTGCCCGGAACCAATACAGAAACGTCATTTGAAGTTACATACTGGCAGAAAGCCAATGCGTTAGGGCCTTTAACCCAGAACTCACCCATATGTGAAACATCAAATACACCAACGTTATTTCTCACTGCGTTGTGCTCATCTTTGATACCTACATACTCAATAGGCATATTATATCCCGCAAAAGGGACCATTTTTGCACCCAAATCAATGTGTTTTTGGGTGAAAGCTGTTGTTTTCATCTGTTTTTAAGTGTTATATGTTTATCAGTTTTCTTTATGCAATTTCTGTTTGGAGCTGTATACCCACACATCATAAGGACACTCCTCCTTTGAGGAGATGCTCTCCTTCAACTGCACAGCTTCATGCAAATGCTCTTTCTCTCCAAGAGAAACCATCATGTAACCATTCTTCAACGGTATCTGCAAAGGTGAATACCCTTGGGTTGCAACAAAATCGGCCAATTGCTGCGCATTCTTCAAATCCTTGAAAGAGCCTATTATCACATGATACCCCTTCACCTGCCCCACAGCCTGCTGCTCCTGCTGTGCCTGCCTGATGGAATCTTCCACAAAAGCGGCACGCTCAAGTTCCTGCAGCCTCTGAAGTTCCTGCTGCTCCCTCTCCAACAGCTCCTGTTTCATCTGCGCAATATCTCCGGAGGTAGGCAAACCAAGCCCTCCTCTTACCATATCGCATCCCTGCAGAAGCAAAACAGTTGCCAATAGGACAAATATATATACGATTCTATTCATTCAATACTCTATAAGCTTCTTACAAAAGTATGAAATAATGGGCCAACAGCAAAAAAAAATGTATATTTACATTTGGAACATTTTATTATACCGGATATGGGATTTTTTGACAGAATAAAACAGATTGCCAGGCTTACAGACCACATAGACACACAGTCTGCGCAAGCCTCAATCATTGCAAACATAGATTTCAAAGGTCCAAATGTATGGATTCTTGCCTTTGCCATTATCATTGCGAGTGTGGGACTGAATGTAAACTCAATCCCGGTAATCATTGGCGCAATGCTCATCTCCCCGCTGATGGGACCTATCATGGGTATAGGACTGGCTCTGGGCATCAATGACACCAGACTGCTCAAGAAGGCCTTTACCAACCTTCTTATAATGACAGGAATAAGCATCATGGCTTCCACATTCTTCTTTGTGCTGAGCCCACTTTCACTGGAGGAACCTACAGAGCTGCTGGCCCGCACCAACCCAACAATCTACGATGTATTCATAGCACTATTCGGCGGTTTTGCAGTAATAGTTGAGATCTGCAGGAAGGAAAAAGGGACCGTTATTGCCGGTGCCGCCATTGCCACAGCCCTGATGCCCCCATTGTGTACAGCCGGATATGGCATTGCCTCAGGCAGTTTTGCCTATTTCATGGGAGCATGCTACCTGTATTTCATAAATTCAGTATTCATTGCATTGGCTACTTTCCTAATTGTAAGGGCACTACACTTCCCTATAGTACATTTCTCAGACCCCGAGAAACAGAAGAAAGTACACAGAATAATTACCGTATTTACAATTGTACTCATCATACCAAGCATCTACTCTGCCTTTATGGTAATTAAGGAGAACAATTTCAATCAGGTTGCCAAAACTTTCGTTCAGCAGAACAAGAATATTGGCAACAGCTACATATACGACTATACCACCAGACATTCCGGACACAAACCTTCTGTCATAGCCATATCAATTGCCGGCGAGGCGCTGTCAGAGAGGGATATAGAGCAGCTGCACCAGAAACTGGTACATTTTGGAATCACGCCACAGCAGCTTGAAATAAACCAGGCGGGCACTTTCGTCACAGACAACTCTGCCGACAAGGAGATGATCAAGACCATTTTTGAGCAGAACGAACAGGAAATCCTCAAACGGGAGGAGCTCATTGCCAAGATGGAATCACAGCTGAAGGAGTTCAACAGCAAGAAATTCCCAAGCTTGCAGGTTACAAAGGAACTGCTTGCCCAATATCCCCAGATAACCTCACTCACACTGGCAAGAGGTGAAAGGGTTGAATCTTCACAGATATCATTACCAAATGGGGAGGCCTCTGCACAGGAGCTTGTTCTGGCAATAATAAAAACCGCCACACCGCTGGAGGAAACAGACATTGCCAAGCTGGGAAAATGGCTGCAAATAAGACTTGACGTTGCAAAAGTTGAGATAATCACAGGTGAATGATGAGGAAAAGGATTCTGCTTTTCATAGCTGCATTGGTTGTTTCGGCAGCATTTGCCACCACAGGAGAGTGCAGGTGGAAAAAGAAGGTCCGTCACATACCGTCTCCTCTTCTTGTTCCGGAGCTTGAGCTTGGCAGGGAAGTAAATGCTTCAAAAGCCGTGTTCCCATCAAGGCTGGTTGAACTGTATGACACCATAAGCATCACATTTATAGGAGATGTGATGCAGCACGGCAAACAGCTCAGGGATGCCCTGATTGAAGGGGCTGACCCAAAGCTTGCCGGATCCTACCAATATGAATACACATTCAAGTATATAGAGGAGAGGCTCTTGGAATCAGATCTTGCAGTTGCCAACATGGAGTTTCCGGTAGGGCTCCCCCCATACAGCGGTTACCCGCTGTTCTCTGCCCCGGAAACAATAATCCACCAGGCACAAAAAAGCGGCATAGACCTCTTCCTGCTGGCCAATAACCACCTGCTTGACAAGGGGAAAAAAGGATTTATGAGTACTCTCGACGCATACGAAAGGGCAGGCGCAAAATATACCGGGGCATACAGGACACCCCAACAGCAAGCCAGCGAAAACCCTGTAATGTACAACATTAAAGGGATACGGGTTGCTTTCATAAATTTCACCTACGGTACAAACGGCATACCTGTTCCTCACCCTTGCACCATAAACCTTATGGACAGCATATATGTTAAGGAAACTATAGCCAAAGCCAGGGAGATGGGATCTGACATTATTGTATGCCTGCCGCATTGGGGCGAAGAGTACAGTCTCACCCCTTCAGCCCAGCAGAAGAGATGGGCCGCAATGCTGCTGAGAGAAGGGGCTGATATAATAATGGGAAGCCACCCTCACGTACCGCAATCGGCAGAATACTCTTCCCACAAAGCACTTTTTTACTCGCTTGGCAACTACATAAGCAACCAGACAACCCCAGATTACACACAACTGGAGATGATGGTAACAATACAGATAAGAAAGGATTCCTATACCGGGGAAATATCTCTCCTCCCTCCACGCATTGAGTATCTGTGGTGCTTCAAGAAAGATGAGTTTGCCCCACACTATACTGTTGTACCCGTAGAGGATATTATCGGGAAGAAATATGAAGTTACAAACTCTTTCCAGCGCAGCAGGATGGAGAGGACATACAGGAGTTTTCTTGAAAAAGGACTTGTAAAGGAAAATGAATCATTAAAATAACGGAGAAGCTATGGCGGAGAAAAAAATTGAATTGTTTGAGATTGACCCTGTTGAGATTTTTGGAGTCAACGACAAACTGCTTACCAGACTGGCCAACTATTACCCTAAGCTCAAGGTAGTTGCCAGAGGAAACACCATTGCACTTAAAGGGAGCAACAAGGATATAGACAGTTTTCAGGCGAATATAGATGCCCTAATTGCAAAAAGGCACAAGAAGAGGAGCTTGAACATGGATGATGTAGACCAGCTTTTTGAGGACTCCGACTACGGCATTGGAGTTGGAGGCACCTCCATCAACACCCTTGAAATGACAAGTGAGGGACTTAAGGGGGGCTTTGCTGATGAAAAAAGCGACATCATTGTTTTTGGAAACGACGGCAAGATTGTAAGAGCCCGCACCAAGAACCAGAAGAAACTTGTTGAAGAATACTACAAGAATGACCTGATCTTTGCCCTGGGACCTGCAGGTACCGGAAAGACATATACAGCAATTGCTCTGGCTGTAAGGGCATTGAAAAACAGGGAGGTAAAAAAACTCATCCTTACCCGCCCGGCAGTAGAGGCCGGAGAAAGGCTGGGATTTCTTCCAGGAGACCTTAAGGACAAACTGGATCCGTACTTGCAGCCTCTATACGACGCCCTGATGGATATGATTCCACCCCAAAAGCTTAAGCTGCTTATGGAAGAGGGTACAATACAGATTGCCCCTCTTGCATATATGAGGGGACGCACATTGGAAAGTGCATTTGTAATCCTTGATGAGGCTCAGAACACCAGTCTCGGACAGCTGAAGATGTTCCTTACCCGTATGGGAAACAACGCCAAATTCATTGTAACTGGAGATGCCACACAGATTGACCTTCCCAACAAGGCAGACTCAGGCCTTGCCAAAGGTGTTGCCATGCTTAAGGGAACTAAAGGGATTAGTGTGATAAACTTCAGCAAGGAAGACATAGTAAGACATCCCCTTGTAAGCAAGATTGTAAAGATTTTTGAAGGTGAAGAGTGCTAAAGGATAACGTGGAGCAACATTGCGCGCGGTTCCCCTTACCAGGAACCGCCTGCACCTCCACCGCCAAATGAGCCGCCGCCGAATCCTCCGAATCCTCCAAATCCGCCGCCGAAAGAACCTCCTCCAAAAGAGCCTCCTCCATAGGAGCCCCCTCTTCTTCCATGCGAATTGCCAAGAATTGAACCAAGGATAAATGCATCTGCTGCAGTAAAATCCTTTCCTCCCCTATGGTTTCCGCCACCCATATTCTGATTGTTTCCTCCCGACGAAATTATCAGGACAAACACCACAAAACCTATAAATGCCAGAAACAGCAGAGATGGCAACACCCCATCATCTGTTGAAGCCGCATATTTGTCTGTAGAAATTTCACCGCTGATTACCGGCAAGAGCACTTTCAATGCCGCAACTGTACCGCCATAATAGTCATCCTGCCTGAAGTGGGGAATCATCTCCCTCTCTATCACCTTCTTGGCAAACGCGTCAGTAACAGCACCTTCCAATCCATATCCTGTAGCAATGAACACCTCTCCATTAGAAGTGGCTGTCTTGGGCTTTATTAAAATAACCAGTCCATTATCAAACTCCTTCTGCCCCACACCCCACTGCTGGCCTATCTCATAAGAGAGTTCAGCCTTGTCGTAGCCGTAAAGCTCCGGCACAGTTACCACCACAATCTGGTTTGAAGTGGAATCTGCAAAATCCGCCAATGCCCTTTCAAGCACTTGAACCTGTCGGGAAGAGAATATTCCCGACAAATCATTCACCAGCCTCTGCGGCTGGGGTCTTGCAGGAACCTGCGCAAGGGCACTCCCCGCCATAAGAAGCAGGAGCACAAGCTGATACAGTCTACTCACCAAACGAAATTTCATCGGGCTGCTCATTTATATCATCACTCTGATAAGGGAAATACTTCTTTAGGGAAACTCCAGACTCCCTGATGGCATTTACAAGTCCCTGCACATAATTGCCTTCAGCAAAACTTGCCTGCATCTGCTCCTTTATTCCATCCCAGAAATTATCGGGAACAACCGCATTTATACCTGCATCACCAATAATTGCAAACTTGCGGCTCCCTACAGCAACATACACCAGCACGCCATTGCGGGCCTGGGTCCTGTACATCTTTAGGTAATTGAATATATATACTGCCCTTTGGAGTGGATCTCCGGAGCACTTGCTCTCAAGATGTACCCTTATCTCGCCGGAAGTATTGAGTTCAGCCTCCTTTATAGCCTGCTCAATAAGGGCCTTGCCTTTATCTCCTATGAAATCCTTAACCTTCATACGGCAAACGGGAGTATAGTCTAGAATGCTACAACAGGAGCCTGCTCTGCCCCTTCAGCTGCCTCAAAATAAGGCTTCTTTTCAAATCCGAAAAGGTTTGCCACAATATTCTTTGGGAACTGTCTGATCTCAGTGTTGTAACTTCTTGCAGCCTCATTGAATTTCTTGCGCTCCACGGCAATCCTGTTCTCGGTACCCTCAAGCTGCGACTGCAATGAAAGGAAATTCTCATTGGCCTTCAACTCCGGATAATTCTCGGTAATTGCCAACAGCTTGCCAAGAGCTGCACCAAGCTCACCCTGAGCCTTCTGATACTCAGCCAATTTCTCGGGAATAAGATTCTCAGCATCCAAAGTAATCTGGGTAGCCTTGCTTCTTGCGCTCACAACCCCCTCAAGAGTCTGCTGCTCATGAGCTGCATAACCTTTTACTGTTGCTACAAGATTAGGAATAAGGTCTGCCCTTCTCTGATATACATTCTCTACCTGAGACCATGCAGCCTGCACTCCCTCATCCATTTTTACCATATTGTTATAATTGCTCTTGAACCAGCCGAACAATCCAATTGCAACGGCTGCCACAACCAATAGCACTACAAGTCCTTTTTTCATCTTTCTTTTTTTAAAAAATTCAACTACTCAGCCAATTTCACACATCTTACAGATGCTGCCATTCCATCCTTTGAGGAATAGTTTACAGAAACATTCGGATACTCACAGAAAATGTATCTGAAGTATGCATTGTTGCTGTCTCTCTCAGTTCCAACCCACCAGAATCCGTACTTGCATATATTTGAGAACACTGTATAGTCCAGTACTCCTGTTCCTCCCGACAAGGCATTCCATCCGTAATCATTGGTTATATCAACCTCAGGTGAATAAGGCCATATTTTCTCGCCATTGAAAAACGCAGGCGCCATAAGTTTTCCTGCAACACCAGCCCAATCTGCACCTGAAGCAAACGGCTCGCCACCATTCAAAGCAGCGCCCAAATCCTCCCAATCCTCTTTGGTTGGGATACTCCAACCCTCAGGGCATACACCCTGTACGCCATTACCCAAACCTGTAGCGGAAACTCCACCAGTAGCATCCTTCCAAGTATACAGTCTGCCAAAAACATATGCAGCCGCATCAGATCTTCCATATCCCTGTCCTGCCCCTTTCCAGTTGAGGTTCCTGTCCATCCAGTAAAGGTTGCCAACCTTAACATAACCGTACATCTGGGAATCCCTTGCATCAACAAACACATTATCAGACTCCTCAACACCTGTAAGCGAACCTGGTCCTACAGAAGTTACATTTCCGGTATATATTGATGTATAGTACAAATCTCCTGCACTTGCCGTAACAGTAATGTCAAACGTTGCCAAAGTATCAGGAATCATCAATTTGATGGTAGCCTTATCCTTTCCTATAACTGTAATGGAATCAAGGGCACCATAACTCCAGCTGTACTCCACACCCTCGGTCACAACGCCACTTGCAGTAACAGTGATGGTATCACCAATCATTGCATATACAGGGCACTCAAATGTAGGATATCCCTCAAGAAACGACAATGTATCCCCTTCCTCATCATCATCCTTATCGCACGCAGCAAACACTGCCACAAGCGAAAGCATCAATATTTTTGCAAACAAACCTGCTCTAAAAAATTTTGGGGCCACGCCCCCAACTCTCTCTGTTTTTTTCATTTGGCATATTTAGTAAAAGATGACCACAAAAGTAATATTTTTTCTAAATTTGTACTAAAATCGTGCCATTAAAAACACACATTAGGGATTAAATGGCCAAAATACTGTTGTCATGAAACTTCACAAAACCATATACAAGGCACTTGCGGCCTTTGCAATAATCTTCTGCGCAACAAGTTGCGCCCAAAAACAGCCACCTTACACAACCATAGACGGATTTGCCCAAGGTGGAACATATCACATTGTATACCAAAACCCTGCAAATGCAGACCACTCATCTCTTCCCGACAGTCTGTCAGCATGGTTCCACCAACTGGACAAATCCCTCAGCGGATACGACTCCACCTCATTGGTAGCACAAATAAACAAAGGTGAAAATCCCCCTTTGGATTCCCTTTTCATAGAATGCTTCAACCTCTCCAGGGAGGTATATGAGGCCACCGGAGGGGCTTTTGACATATCGGGAGCACCATTTTTTGACATTTGGGGATTCGGATTCAGGGAGAAAATGGAGATAACTCCCCAAATGATAGACAGCATAAAACAGTTTGTAGGGATGGACAAGCTTTCAATAGCCTATGACCAGGCTTCCGGTACACACTACCTTCACAAGGCAGACAGCAGGATGAAAGTGAACCTCAATGCAATTGCACAAGGCTATTCCTGTGATTTCATTGCCCGCAAGCTTGAGAAGATGGGAATAACCAGTTATCTCATAGAGATTGGAGGAGAGATAATCTGCAAGGGGCTCAACAGCAAGGGGAAAGAGTGGAGCGTGGCAATAGACAAGCCAATAGACGGCAACTTCATTCCGGGCAACGAAATACAGACAATAATAGAGCTTACTGATGCCGGGCTCGTAACCTCGGGCAACTACAGGAAATTCTACATAGTTGACGGAGAAAAATACTCCCATACCATAAACCCTACAACAGGATATCCTGTAAAGCACAATCTGTTGAGTGCCACAGTAATTGCCCCAACAGCAGCCATGGCTGACGCTTATGCCACCTACCTTATGGTAATTGGCCTTGAAAAGGCAAAGGAATACCTTGCCGCAACCCCTCAGATGGAAGCGCTGCTGGTATACAGCGAGGGTGAAGAACTTAAAGTATACTCCACTGATGGGGTACACCAGAGAAAATTGAAATAAACACTAAAATATTGCAAAATGGAAAACAAGAATCTTAAACAGAACCTGAGCGAAGAGAGCAAGATGTCGCGCAGAGGATTCCTTAAGACAGCTGCTGCAGGAGCGGGAGCTGCAGGTATTGCAATGTTCGGAGCTTCATCTTTCGGATCGTTCCTTACATCATGCACTACCAAAGAGCACTTTGACACCATCATTGCCAACGGCGTAGTATACTGCGGAGACGGAAAGGCACCTATGCAGAACGCCATGGTAGGTATCAAAAACGGCAAGATTGTAGAGATTGGCAAGCTTGGCAACCTGAAGAACCTTGCAGAGCACTGCAAAGTGATTGATGCTGAGGGTATGGCAGTATCTCCAGGATTCATTGACATCCACTCCCACACAGACACCAACCTTCTCATTGCTCCCGACGGAGGCAGCAAGCTCTACCAGGGTGTAACTACTGATATTGGAGGAAACTGCGGCGACTCACCGTTCCCTTACTCAGACGAGTACTTCGCATCAAAACAGGGTACTCTAAGACACGGCTTCCCATTCTGGAAAGACATAGACGGTTTCTACGATGCCCTTAGAGCAAAGAAAATTGGAATCAACTACAAATCATACACCGGCCAGGGCCAGTTGCGTTCCGCTGTTGTGGGTGACAACGCCGTTAAGGCAACCCCAGAGCAGATGAAGAAAATGATTGAGATCCTTGAGGCTGAGATGGCTATGGGCAGCCTTGGTATCTCTTGCGGATTGGAGTACGCTCCAGGCTCATACGCAAGCAACGATGAGATTGTAGAGCTGTTGAAAGTTGTTGCAAAACACAACGGACTGTTTGCAATCCACATGAGAAACGAGGACGACCGCGTGGAGGAGTCCATTGCAGAGGCAATTGACATTGCACGCAAATCTGGCGTAAGGCTTCAGATATCACACCTTAAGGCACAGAATGCCGCAAACTGGCACAAAGGTCCAAACATGCTGAAACTTATTGAGAACGCCCGCGCAGAGGGTATTGACATAGCATTCGACCGCTATCCTTACATTGCTTTCTCAACAGGAATGAACTGTTTTGTTCCGCTAGACATGAGACAGGGCTCTATGGAGGAGGTTCAGGCAAGAATCCGCAACCCAAGAACAGAAAAAGTCATTGCAGAGTACGCAAACAGCCGCTTAAAGAGATTGGGTGGTCCTCAGAACGTGCTTATTGCAGCTTGCGACAAACCTGAAAACGCAATGTTCTCAGGCAAGAACGTGGCAGAGTGCTGCGAACTTACCGGCTTGGAGCCTTGGCCAATGATAAAGAAGATCCTTCTTTCGGAGTACTACCTTCAGATGGTGGGCTTTGCAATGAAAGACGAGAACGTACAGATGTTCCTTGCACACGAACTTGGAATGCCTGCATCAGACGGAAGCGTATACTCACCAGTTGGCGAGTTGAGCAAAGAGATCCCTCACCCAAGATCATACGGAACATTCCCAAGATTCTTTGGCAAATACATCAGGGAGGACAAGATTTGCGACCTTCAGACCGCTATCTACAAATGTACCGCCCTACCTGCTTCAAGGATTGGCTTGAAAGACAGAGGTCTTCTTCTTCCAGGCTACGCAGCCGACATTACAATCTTCAATCCTGAGACCATTGCTGAGGCCTGCACATACCAGAACCCTCACCAGTACTCTCCAGGCATTGAGCACGTGATAGTAAACGGTGTACACACCTTGGAGAAAGGCAACTTCCTTGGCAACTACGCCGGTGTAATTGTATAACCGGACATACAGTATAAAAAAAGAAACTGTCGGGAAGATATTCATTCTCCCGACAGTTTTTTGTATACGTCAAACCATGACGGCGGCAAGGTGGGCAATCCGGCCTTCCAATCACTTTTATACAGAAGTGCCTCTTCTCCTGGACAGATTATATGTTGGAATGGCCAGGATATCAACAATGACAGAAATTACAGAAAACCCACCCAACAATGGTATATCAAAAGGAACAATAACTCCTATTGTCGCAATAAAGAAATCATCAAATACTGTAGTTAAGACAACAGTAACTGCCATCACCATCACCAGTGGTTGCCACATATATTTTTTCTCCCAATCAAGATTAAACCGGCACATTCCGGCAAAAAACAGGTACTGCAGAACTACGCCAACAATAAGGCTCAGTTTATTACCGTCATATACGAAGGCCAGTGCAACTTGAAACGGGAAAGTCAATGCAAAAAACATCAACTGTACGAAAGCAATTTTCAAGTATTTCAACATAACAGCAGCAACAGATATAAATGAACAGGGCCATGGCGGGCCCTGTCCATTTATAAATTCAGAATGTCTTATTTCTGCGGATTCATCACAAGCTCATACTCGTTGCCCTGTGAAAGAATCTCCTGAACAAGTTTCTGGATTGACTCAGGGGTAGCAACTTTCTCAACAGTCTCAACATAATTGTTGAAGTTGTTTCTGCCGTGTGAATACCACTGGTATGCAAGATTATGCCAGTAGCTGTTGTGGATCTGTTTCTCAGGGAATGCCTTTATCATATTCTCCCTTGCTTTTGTAACATACTCTGCATTAGGGCCGTTCTGGGCAATATCCTTCAATCCCTGTTTTGCAAGTTCAATAAGTTTAGGGGCTTTTGCCTCATCGGTATCAAAGATGATCATGATGGCAAACTCCTCTTTAGGCTCACCGGAAATCTCTGCCACAGTGCTTACGCCGTATGTACCGCCCTCATCCTCACGGATAGTCTTGGTATACAACTGGTCAAGTACACTGTTCAATACAGACATCCTTATATCATTCTCAAGATTCTTGGCCAATTTACCGTTGTAGATAATGGCTACAGAAGTTTTAGGGGTCTCCATAGGGGTAGTGAAATGGTTCTTCTGAACACCTTTTGGAGCCTCAATACCCTCATCAACCCAAGAGGTACCTTTCTTTGAAACCGTTGGAAGAGAACCAATATATTTCTCAACCATAGGTTTAAGCTCCTCAAGGTTTACATTACCGGTAATATATACTTTAAGTCCTTTCTGGTCTGCCATCAACTGGGTGTAACCTTTCTTTATATCGTCAATGCTAACCTTCTCAAGCATCTCCTCTGAAATGAACGGTCTTCTAGGCGAATTGCTCAACATTGCCTCCTGCAAAACTTTTGAGAACACCATGTTAGGCTGTTTCATAAGGTTAGGGACAACAGCCTTCAACTGGTTGAAACCGGCCTCAAACTCAGATGCCTCAAAACGTGGAGCTGTATAGAACAGATACATAAGCTGCATCATTGTCTCAAGGTCTTTAGGAGAGCCGGATGCAGATACACCGTGCTCAAGTTCACCAATATAAGGGGATACCCTTGCAACCTTGCCTGTAAGCATCTTGTTCAACTGGCTCTTAGGGAACTTGCTTACACCTGCGCCATTCAAATATGTAGCAAAGATATTGCTCTCAAATGAAGGCATAAGCTCATCAGCCAAAATTGAACGGCCACCTTTTGCAACAGTCTTGAACATCACCTCATCCTTTCTGTACTCTGTAGGTTTTACAATCACCTGCATTCCATTGGCCAATGTCCATACAGTTGTACCGAACTCACCAGCCTCCTCCTTCTTCACTTTTGAACCTGCAAGAGCAGCAGCATCCATCAAAGGCTCATTGGTTACTGTTGCTTTTGGGGCCTCAATCTCAGCTGCTTTTACTGCAGCAAGAACAGCTGTAAGGTCTGCCTCCGTTGGAACAGCCAATCCTTCCCTTTCAGGAGCTGTATAGAAAATTACAAGGTTGTTGTCGCCATAAATCTGTTTTACAGCCATATTCACCATATCAGGGGTAATCATTGCAAGGTACTGCTGTACAGTGTTGTATGCATACGCAGGATCCATATAAGGCTCACCCTGGGTAAAGTGGCTTATGCAAGCGTTCACAAACTGAGGGTTCTGACGGCTCTCAGCATTGTTCATTGCAGTCTCGTATCTCTTAAGGATATTGGTTTTTGCACGGTCAAACTCGTCGGGAGTAAAGCCATATCTCTTAACCCTCTCCAACTCTGTCATAAGTGCAGTGAATGCAGGGATAGCCTCTCCGTCCTTTGACGATACATCTGCCAAAAGAGCGTGAAGGTCGTTGCTCATATTGCCAAAGCCGAAACTTGCATTAAGGAATGGAGCATCAGCTTTTCTTGCAATGTCACTCAATCTCTCATTAACCATATTGCTTACAAGACCCTCAAGAAGATCGTTAAGCATTGCAATTCCCAAACCGCGGTACTGCATAGGGATAGCAGGACTCTTGGCTGCAAGCATTACACCTGTAGAGTTGTTCTCTTTGTCTGTGAAGATAGTAACAATAGGAGTTGCATTGTCGGGAACAACAACAGGCTCCTTTGCCTTAGGGTTCTCCGCTTTTGGCAACTGTCCAAAAAGATCCTTGATTTTGCCCACTACTGCCTCGGCATCAACATCACCTACCACAATAATCGACTGCATATCAGGACGGTACCAAGTCTTGTAGAAGTTTACAAGAGACTCCGGCTTGAAGTTTTTCAAGTTCTCCTCAGAACCGATAAGAGAGACATTCTCCAATGCAGAACCTTTGAACAGGGTCTTCATCAAAGCCACCTGCTGTCTCCACTGGTAACCGTCGCGGGTACGTTTCTCCTCAAGGATAACACCACGCTCAGCATCAATCTCTGCAGGATCATTGGTTACAAATGCAGACCAGTCAAACAGGATAAGCAATGAGCTGTCAATTATGCCCTCCCTGGTAACAGGCACATTGTTAAGCATATATGAAGTCATCTCATAACCTGTTCCCGCATTGATGTTTGCACCGAATGCACAACCTATGCTCTCCATATAGGAGATGATTCCCTTGCCAGGGAAATGTTTTGTACCGTTGAAGCACATATGCTCAAGGAAGTGTGCCAGGCCATCCTGATCCGGTGCCTCCTGCACTGCACCAACATTGGTAACAATATAGAAATCAGCCCTCTGTGCAGGCTTCTCATTATGCATTACATAGTATGTAAGACCGTTCTCCAGCTTACCTGTAAGCACTTTTTTATCCAACTCAAGCGGAGCCTGAGGGTTAACCTGTGCAAATCCCAGCACCGCAGCCAGAACAAGCACTACCGACAAAAACAATTTCTTCATCTTCAAGTTCTTTAATTAAATCATCCAAAAATAACCAAAAATGCAATTCGTTGTTTAATTTTTCACATAAATTATGGCACATTCCTTGAGAATGGTTAACTTGTACACATAAAATTCACATATATGAAAAAGACATTTCTTATTGCCCTTGCAATTATAATGGGCCTCGGAGCAGCCTACGCCCAGCAAAACAACACAATTGAGACATCTGTAAACGTAAGGAAAGAGGTTATTCCCGACGAAATATTCATCTCAATAACCATCAATGAAAAGGACAACAAAGGCAAAGTTTCTGTAGAGGAGCAACAGAAACAGATGATCAGAGCACTTGCATCTTTGGGAATAGACACAAAGGAAGCCCTTACTGTAGACAATATGGGGAGCACATTGAAGCAGAATACTTTGAGAAAAGACAACATCTTCATTTCCAAAAGATACACTTTAAAGGTTTCCACCGCAAAGGATGCCTCAAATGCCATTCAGGCACTCAAGGGGATTGACATAGCCCAAACTTACGTAAGCAGGGTTGCCATATCCGATTCCCTGGAAAGGGAGGTTAAGAACCAACTCCTTGTAGAAGCGGCACAGAAAGCTCAGGAGAATGCAAGAATTCTGGCGGAAGCAGTAGGGTGCAAGGCGGGAAAGGCTGTGTACATGCAGAACTACTACTCTTTTGACACTGCAGCAGGTTCTCGTATGCTTACAGTTGCATACAAGGCAGCAAATGACAGCAGTCCCAACATGCAGGAGGAATCTGCACAGGAACTTGAGGTAACCAAAAAGAGCCTCAACATTACTGTAACCTGCAAATTCCTGCTGGAGTAGTTACCTGCCCCATAACAAATGCTCCACAACCGTCGCCCGGATTCACGCAACATACAAAAAAAGGGTAACCCGTTTGGATTACCCTTTTCTTTATGTTTTTTGAAGAAATTACTCAGCAACAACCTCAACTTTGATAGTAGCTTTGATGTCTTTGTAGCATTTTACAGTTGCATCATAGATACCAACCTCCTGAAGTTTGTCTGCCTCAACAATAGTGATGTTTCTTCTGTCAATCTCAAAACCTTTCTCAACAAGAGCCTCAGCAACCTGAATATTGTTAACTGAACCGAAGATTTTGCCAGCAGCGCTAACTTTAGCAGCTACAGTTACCTGTACGCCCTCAAGTTTAGTAGCTAGAGCCTGAGCATCCTCTCTAAGTTTAGCCTCTTTGTGAGCTCTCTGTCTCAAGTTCTCAGCGTGAACTTTCTTTGCAGAAGGAGTAGCCATTACAGCCATTCCCTGAGGAATAAGATAGTTTACAGCGTAGCCGTTCTTAACTACTACGATATCGTCTTTGTGACCCAATTTAGCCACATCCTGTTTTAGTATAATTTCCATCTATCTGTCCTCCTTATTTCAATAAATCTGTTACGTATGGTAGCAATGCAAGGTGTCTTGCGCGTTTAACTGCCTGAGCAACCTTTTTCTGGAATTTAAGAGAAGTACCGGTAAGTCTTCTAGGAAGAATTTTACCCTGCTCGTTAAGGAATCTCTTAAGGAACTCAGCATCCTTGTAATCTACATATTTGATACCTGCTTTTTTGAAACGGCAGTATTTTTTCTTCTTAACCTCTACTGTAGGAGGGTTAAGGTAACGAATTTCGTTGTTAACTGGATTTGCCATAATTTTAACCTCCTAATTATTTTTGTTCAGCCTGGTTAGCTCTTCTTTTCTCTGCGTATGCAACAGCGTGTTTGTCCATTGCAAAAGTTAGGAAACGGATGATTCTCTCATCACGTCTGTACTGAGTCTCAAGTTTAGCAATAAATGCTGGCTCTGCTTTGAACTCAATTAGGTGATAAAAACCAGTGGTTTTTTTCTGGATAGGGTAAGCCAATTTTCTTAGGCCCCAATCCTGCTCATACACAACCTCGCCGCCATTCTCTTTGATAAGATCAAGATATTTGGCTACCGCTTCCTTCATCTGAGCATCAGACAAAACGGGAGTTGCAATGAAAACGGTCTCGTACTGTTTCAACATCTTGTGTTAATGTTTATGTTAATTAATAAGTTTTATTTCAAGCAGTTACAAAGGATTCTTACGAATTTTGCGCTACTTGGGGCTGCAAAGATATAAACTTTTGATTAACAAACAAAAAAAACTGCTGCCCAACCTTTTACCTCAACGGCATGGCGGGCAGCAGTTCTACTATAAAAATACTTGCTTAATACTCAAATTTCACAATGGCAAAGGTATACCATTTATTCAAATACGCCTAATTTTTACCCATTTTTAATATTGCAAGCCTATTTTTTACATATCTGGTTATCAACAAATTACAACCTTGCAAACCTTGCAAAATCTTGCATGGGGCAAATTGGACCTTGCAAGGGCTACAATTCTGCCCCAAAACACCAAGTTTCAGCTGAAATTCATCTGAGGGTCTTCCAGGATCAGTTCCTGCAAAGATTTTTTCAGACGACTCTTGCGCACATAGATATTTTGTGGGGTATCATTCAAAATCACACTTATCTCCTGAGCTGAGAATCCTGCATAAATCAGGCAAAGAAGTTTCACATTGTCTTCCCTCATGTTTGGATACCTCTGTCTAACTTTCCTTATCACATCATTATTCTTGGCATTCACCACCTGTTCCATCACGGCAAAGTTATCTCCGCTGAGCTGCATCTTAAGCAGGTCATCCACTTTCTTGTGCAGTTTCTTTGAATCGCCAAACTCGTAATAGGTCCTCACCAGTTCCTTCACCTCCGCAAACCTGTTTTCAAGAAGATCCTTCAGTTCCTTCTCCTTGGCCTTGTGCACATCCAGCTGAGAAAGGAGATTCTCCCTCTGGTTCTCTGCGCTGGCCACCTTACTGCCAAGTGCATCCATATTATTGGCATACTCTACCAACAGCATATCCTTCTTTTCAAGTCTTCTCCTGTATTGCCTTATCAGCAGAACCACAGCAGTCACAAACACAAGTACTCCCAATATATACGCTCCTGCAATCCTGAATCCCCTCATCTTCATCCTGTAGTTCTCCTCCTCAAGCCTTCTTTGCACAAACTGCTGCTCCGCCTCCCTCACAGATTCGCTTCTGGCGGCGAACTCCAATGAATCCTTTAGGGCTATATATCTGTTACTGTATTCAAATGCGCTCCTGAAATCCCCTTTCCGCTGTGCAACCCGAGCCGACACGGTGTAAAGTTCAAGCAATTTGTCGGGAGAACAAATGTTAATATTCTCCTTTGCAAGGTATGCCGAATATTCCTTGAGGCACTCCGATGCCTTTTGGAGGTTATTCTTCTGCAGATGGATTTTTGCAAGAAGGGGGTAATCCAATGGATTTACAAGGCTGTCATTGAACTTGCTGTATGTACTGTCCAACTGGGCAAGAGCCTTGTCTGCTCCACCCTCAACCTTGCAATACTCTGCCGCTATGGCAGTTGCATACTCCATCAGTGCACTGTTGAAAAGATTCTCCTTGTAGTCAACCACACTGTCCCTTGGGCTGAAAAGCATCTTGCTCCTCATCTGCACTGCCATCTCGGATGCCTTGCGGTAAAGGGAAACAGACTCCTGCGGATTGCCGTTTATGGCATATACCCTGGCCATCCCTTCATATGCATACATGATATGCTCCCTCACATCACTCCCCGCAAGGGCATAGAACTCAAGGGCATTGGAAAACATCTCCAGTGCGTTGGAATAGTCCATCTTGTTCACATACAGCAGCCCCTTATGGTAACATATCTGACCTTTAAGCACCACCTTATCTGTATTCAGGCACAGCTCTTCGGCCAGAAGCATCTCCTCCATTGCATCATAGAACTTCTGTTCCTGCAGGTATGTCTTTCCTGTATAGAAGTGATACAGAGCCTCTTCCAGCTTAGAATCCTCACCACTCCCCCCTGCAGCACAGGAAGCCAGTGCCAATAATGACAATATATATATAACGAGTCTCTTCATCCCGACAATTTTTACTATTACCCCGCAAAGGTACAATTTAAAATCAAAAAAAGAGGATGCCCGGGCAGGACATCCTCCATACATTATATATAGTGCGGATTATTTTTTAGGAGCGTTCTTGAGAACCTCAACTACGAAATCCCACCATTTGCCAACTGAATCAATCTCACATCTCTCATCTGGTGAGTGAGGAGAGAAGATTGTAGGGCCGCAAGAAACCATATCCCAGTTAGGGTAAGTACCGCCAAGGATACCGCACTCCAAACCTGCGTGGATAGCCATAACTGCAGGCTGTTTGCCGTAAAGTTTCTCGTAAACTGCCTTCATCTCCTTAAGGATTGGAGAAGCCATATTAGGAGCCCAACCAGAATAACCGCCTCTGAATGAAACCTCAGCACCTGCAAGCTCAAATACTGCGCGCATTTTCTCAGCCAAGTCATCTTTAGCTGTATCTACAGAACTTCTCATTAGAGAGTGTACATTAATTACACCATTCTCAGATTTTACAATAGCCATATTGTTTGAAGTCTCAACCAAGCCAGGCATTGCATCGCTCATCCTCTCTACGCCGCTTGGACATCCGTATAGAGCCCTGCATAGATTTACTGCAACCTGCTGGCAGATAGCCTCGCCTGCAATTGGAGCGTCCTCAAGGTATACTTTTGCATCTTTATCAGTAGCTGCGTACTCAACTTTAACCTCAGCCTCAACTTTTGCAACAATAGCTTTAGCCTCCTCAAGTTTGTCTGCAGGAACAGCAATGTTTGCAACAGCCTCTCTTGGGATTGCATTTCTCATGTTACCGCCCTCTACATTGATAAGTTTTGCACCAAGGTCTCTCAATAGAGGAAGAAGGGCTCTTGTCATAACTTTATTTGCGTTTGCCCTGTATAGAATGATATCCATACCTGAGTGACCGCCAACAAGACCTTTTACATTAAGGTTCTGCCCTACATAACCTGCAGGAACTGCCTCTGTAGTGTATTTGAATGAAGCTGAACAATCAAGACCGCCTGCACAACCTACATAAAGCTCACCCTCAGTCTCTGAATCTAGGTTGATAAGGATATCACCTTTAAGCACACCTGGCTTAAGTGCACGTGCACCTGTCATGCCGGTCTCCTCATCAATGGTGATAAGTACCTCAATAGGACCATGTACAAGATCTTTCTGCTCAAGAACTGCCATAGCAACTGCACAACCAAGACCGTTGTCTGCGCCAAGGGTAGTACCGGTAGCGTAAACCATATTGCCTACGATTCTAGGCTGGATAGGATCTTTCTTGAAATCGTGCTCCACATCGTTGTTCTTCTGAGGAACCATATCAACGTGAGCCTGAAGGATGATACCCATTCTGTCTTCCATACCTGGGGTTGCAGGCTTGCGGATAATCACGTTGCCTACCTCATCCTGGAAAGACTCAAGACCAAGATTCTTTCCAAAATCACAAATATATTTCGCTGCCTCCTGCTCAAATTTTGAAGGGCGAGGAATTTTTGTCAACTCGTAAAAGTTCTTCCACACAATCTGTGGAGACAAATCTGCAATTGTACTCATAGTAAAAATGTATTTTAGTGTTATAGAATTATTTCATAAGTGTCTCAACAGGGAAACTCATTATTTTTCCCAACTGGTATACCGGAACCCTTGCCTGAACAAGTATCTGCTGTCCGTCCTTCACCCGGGCAAGCACTGTTACCGGCTTGCGGTATGCAACCCTTCCCTTGGTATTGAGTGCTGCCTCAGTCAAAGGGGTTGGTTTTATAGCCTCGCCATCCTCTACAAGCTCTACAACTATAGGTCTTCCCTGCATGTTGCCTGATGGAAGAAGTCCGTGTGTATCTGAGATTCTGAAGGCAATGTACAGATGTTTTGCATTTGAAGCCTTAGGAACAACATCAAACACAACACTTTGTTCATCATAAAGGCTCTTGCCCACAAACATGCTCATATACTCGTCCTCCAGCCTTTTTATCTCAGCCAAAGTTGCCGCCATAGCCTCACCCGAGAATGTGGCATCGGTATCGCCTGTAATTATCTCAAGCCTTTTCTGTCTCAGTTTGAAAATCAGCTCTGCTGTCTCCTCAGCCTTCTTCTCAAGACTTTTCTCCACCGCCTGCTGCTGCATTACCGGAACCTTGTCCATACCGTCTGCACTTGCAACAGTCTTGTAAAGGGTAGTGGTAACGTTGTCTATATTGGAAGCCGCACCACTAAGAAACTCCTGCGCCCCCTGCATGCTTGGAAACCTCCACTGCACAGGTTTGCCGGTATAATTGTCTGAAAGGACAATCAGTCCCTGACTGCACATGTTGAGGAAGTTGGCTGTTCCAACTTTTGAGCCCTGAAGGTTCACAGCTGCAGACACCTGTGGATCTGCCTCAACATAAGGCAACATCTCAATGGACTTGATCCTGTATGAATCACCACTGGTCTGCTTCACATCCAGGCCAAGGTATTTCTGTGCATACTGTGCATACGGTCCTGCCTGAAAAGACTCATGAACTGCAACAACCCTCATCACCAATGTTGTACTTGGCAAAGAGTACACTACGGTACCGGCCGGAGCCACATCCTCTTTTCCCAACACCTGTGCAGCCGCAGGAATCTGCATTCCCACCATAAGAAGTGCTGCCAAAAACAATTTGAATTTATTCATATAGCTTTTTGTATTCTTCAATTTCCTCGCTGCGGAAGTCCCTTTTCCATCTCTTGTGGCTCCACAGCCAGTTCACATTGTTAGCAAAAATATCCTCCTCAAGGCAACTTGCAAATCTTCTTGTAAGTTCACCGTGGGGAACTCCTTTTGTATTCTCCTCCAAGAGTTTGAAATTTATCTCATACTTGCCTCTTGCCACCCTGTCAATACCCATATACACCATAGGTATTCCCAATTTTGATGCCACATATTCAGCACCTGCCAAAAACAGCGTAGGCTGGTTGAGGAACTTGGTCACTACCCTCTCCTCCTTAGGCGACTGGTCGGCAATGAAAATATACAGGCCTGTAGATTTCCTGTCCTTGAGAATATGTCTGAGAATATGCTTTGATTCAAGTATATGTCCCTGATTCCCTGCCTTTTTGAACGCCAGCATCCTCATCTTTACAAAGAAATCGTCAAACACCTTGTTCTTGGCCCTCTTGTAGCTCAAATACAGGTTGCTTGCAGCAAATCCTCCGGTAACATCAGCCCCCTGCGGACCACATACTCCGCCAAAAAGCTCCCAGTTGCCCACATGCCCAACCACAATCACTACCTTGGGATGTCTGCTGCAAAGTTCATCCATCATCTCCCTGTCGGGAACAGAAACCACCTCACAAATCTGCTTCTGGCTGGCACTTATTGCCCAAATGCTCTCAAGCGCAAGGTCCATCATGTACTGGTAATACCTCTTCCTCAGTTTCTTCAGGTGTCCGTAATGCATTTTGGGAAAGCTGCGTGCCATATTCACATCAATCACGCTCCTGCGGTATCCGAACATGTTCAGGAAAAATGCACATACATCGGAAAGTATATAAAACACCTTCCTGGGCAACAGGGAGACAAGCCACATGCTCCCCCACAATATCCAAAACAATAATTTATGCATATTCCCGACAATAATTTCCGCCTGCTGCACAACACCTGCAAACAAGCACAAAACAAATTTAACAAAAAAGAGCAAACTGCACAAAAAACTGCATAAAAAAAGAGGACGGCAATGCCGTCCTCCATATATATGCTGTAAAAGAAATTACGCAGTAACTCTCTCCAACCATTTAACCATAGCTAGCATTACGCCCATAGAAACAAGACATACTACTAGGAATACAGTCCAGCACTGCCAGATTGGCCATGCGTTGTACATGATAGGACCAATCCACAATAGACCGTTACCAAGAGCTGTAGCAGTAAGCCATAGACCCTGGCAAAGACCTAGAAGGTTCTTAGGAGCCACTTTAGAAACGAATGACAAACCTAGTGGAGAAATGAACAGCTCAGCAACGGTTAGGAAGAAGTAGGTTACAATAAGTACCCATGGACCTGCTTTCAAACCAGCCTTAGCAGTTGCTGACATCTCTTTGAACTCAGTTGCTGAAGGGTAACCCATCATGTATGAGTAGATACCTAGGAATACGAATGCCAAACCTGCAATGAACATACCGTAAGCAATCTTCTTAGGAGTAGAGATAGCTTTACCTTTCTTTGCCAAAGCTGCAAAAATGAACATTACAACTGGGGTAAGTACAATTACGAAGAATGGGTTAACTGCCTGCCAGATCTCCGGTGCGAACAATGAAGTATCAGCAAAGTCACGTGCAAACAATGAAAGTGATGCACCGTTCTGGTGGAATGAGAACCAGAAGAAGATTACGATACCAAGTACTGCAAACAAAGCGTAAAGTCTCTGTTTGATCTCTTTAGCCATAGCAGCTTTCTCCTCTGCAGTGTAGTTTACAGAAGCAGCAGCCTCTTTCTTTGCAGGGGTAGGGAAAATTTTCTTGGTTGCAATGAAGATAACCAATGAAATTGCCATAGCAGCTACTGATGCGATGAATGAGTAGTGGATACCGGTGTTGAATACATCAAGGTACTGGCTGCAGAATGCTGCAATGTCACCTGTACCGCCAACGGTAGCCATAAGCTCTTTAAGGTTAGCCAACTGGCTCTCAGCCATGCTTGCACCCTCGTTGATGAATTTATGGCAAAGTGCAGGAAGATCTGCATTGTAAGCCAAACCGTTCACTTTAAGCCACCAGCTTCTTAGCATTGGAGCGATGAAAGGAGCAATAAGACCACCTACGTTGATGAACACGTAGAAAATCTGGAAACCTGAGTCACGTTTGTCTTTAGCTACAGCTAGAGCCTCAGGACCCTCTTTAGCAGCCTCAGCCTCAAAGTTGTCATACATCTGACCTACGATAGCCTGCAAGTTACCCTTGAAAAGACCGTTACCGAAAGCGATGCAGAACAAGGCTACGCAAGTCAAACCAAGAAGCCAAGTCTTGTTCTCTGGAGTAGCAAGGATTGGAACTGCCAATACACAGTAACCCAAAGCCATGATAACCAAACCAGACATGATTGTGCCTTTGTAGTTTCTGGTTCTGTCTGCAATTAGACCACCAATAAGGCTCAATACATAGATTCCTGAATAGAATGCCGAGTAGATTCCTGAACCCTGGGCATCTGTCAAACCGAATTTTGAACATAGGAACAATACAAGCACAGCGTTCATGATGTAGTAACCGAAACGCTCTCCCATGTTACTTAGAGCTGCAGCTAGCAACCCTTTTGGATGTCCTTTAAACATAAGTTATAGATTTATTTTAATTAATGATATTTGGTTCCAATTATTCCAAATTTATATACATATTTCGGCAAAGATATAAATATTTGTCATTTTATGAGCATTTTTGCACCAATCATCGGGCAAAAAGTTATATTTGTACCATTATGGATAAGGTTGCTATTGTAATTCTCAACTGGAACGGAGAAAAATTTCTTCGCAAATACATGCCGGCTCTGGTGGCCAACACCCCGGCATCACTCCCGTCTGAAAACGGAGGGAGCAACGTATCCGTTATTGTTGCAGACAACTGCTCATCAGACAAATCTCTCGCATTCCTCAAAGAAAATTACCCCAACATCCGCACCATTGTGCTTGACAGCAACTACGGCTTTACAGGAGGTTACAACAGGGCCCTCAAGGAGGTGGAGGCAGAGTATTTCATCCTGCTGAATTCAGATATTCTTGTTCCGCAGAACTGGCTGGAGCCGCTGATCTCCTTTATGGATTCAAATCCGCAGGTGGGAATCTGCCAGCCAAAGATGCTCTCCGAAGGGTGGCACCAGCAGCTGAGCATTGAAGCTACCGGAAAGGAGGACCTTATGGGGGTATTCAAGGCAGACCTGTCGGGAAGAAAATATGAAACCTTTGAGTACGCAGGGGCGTGCGGAGGATATATTGATATGCTGGGGTTCCCGTTCTGCCGGGGGAGGGTGCTCTCAACCGTTGAGGAGGATATGGGGCAATACAATACTGCCGTGCAGTGCTTTTGGGCCAGCGGGGCGTGTATGGTTGTAAGGAGCAGCGTATGGCATGAACTTGGGGGACTGGATGAGGGGTTCTTTGCCCATATGGAGGAGATTGACTTCTGCTGGAGGGCACAACTTGCAGGGCATCAGGTATGGGCGGTTCCGCAGAGCCATGTGTTCCATGTAGGTGGCGGAACTCTTCCAAACAACTCGCCAAAAAAACTTTTCTTCAACTACAGGAACAATCTTCTTATGCTTTACAAGAACCTCCCCACATCTGAAGGGTGGAATGCCTTTGGAAGGAAGTGGGGCAACAGAAACTTGTTCATTTTCACAAGAATGTGCGTAGACGGCCTTACCGCCATTGCATATCTGTTCCAGGGAAAATGGAGTTTCTTCTCATCTGTAATAAAGGCACACAAGGCATTCCGCACAATGAAAAAGGAAACGGCAGTCACCCTGCCGGATAACCGCCGCTTCCCTGTTTTTGGGATCTCCACCAAAAGCCTCATTCTTGAGAAACTCTTGGGGAGAAATATAGAAATTTAACCTAAATTAGATTGTTGAATCAACTGTCCAGCTGAAGGCTCTAAGACCCATCAGCGGGTTATTCTCGTCCAGCACTTTCAGCCTCTTCATAAAGTTTTCGGCAATGTTGTCCTCCATCATGGTCATCATTGCAGAGTTAAGTGTTGGCCATGCATGGTCTCCGTAGTGGGGCTCACCACCACGTGAACCCCTTCCGGTAACCTCTTCCCAGTTTGTAAAGCCTTTTACACCTGCTTTAAGCATAATGTCAAGAATCTCATCCTTGAAGGCCTGGTTATATGATACAAATACTGCTTTCATAGTAATCTTCTTTTTAATTATTTGGCCAAAGCCTTCATAGCCTTAACCTCAGCTTTTCTCTTTCTCTTAAGGCCGTTACCTGCAAATACAGCGTACATTACAGGCACAATCACCAAGGTAATAAGGGTAGATACTGAAAGACCCCATGCTACACAGGTACCCAAACCTCTCCACATCTCAGAACCCTCACCGGTACCGATAGCCATTGGAACCATACCCAATACGGTTGTCATGGTAGTCATAAGCACTGGGCGAAGACGTGATCTTCCCGATGTTACAATCGCATGTACAATACCCATTCCCCTCTCGCGGCAAAGAATAATGTAGTCGATAAGTACGATACCGTTCTTAACTACGATACCCATCAACATAATAAGACCAATCATTGACATTACGTTCAAAGGCTGTCCTGTAACCACAAATCCCATAATCACACCCACAAAGGCAAATGGAATTGAGAACATGATTACAAACGGATATGTAAGCGACTCAAACTGTGCTGCCATTACAATGAACACAAGGATAATGATAAGGGCCATCAACATGATAAGGTCGCCGAATGTCTCCTGCTGGTCTTCATATGAACCGCCAAGCTGCCAGCTGATACCCATTGGAAGGGCTGTCCTGTCCATGAACTCATTTGTTGCAGCAACAAGGTCAGACATTGCCATTCCCGGAGGAACAACAGCAGAAACGGTTACAAGCCTCTCCCTGTCTTTACGCTCAATAGCAGGTGGGGTAAGAATCTCCTTAACCTCACCAAGGTCGCGCAATCTGATACCTTGCCCCATGGCGTTGTAGATAAGGATGTTCTCAATATCCTCAACTGTAGTACGGAACTCAGGAGCATATCTGATATTGATGTTGTACTCCTCACCGTCCTCACGGAAATAAGAAGCGGTAACACCATTGATACGGTTTCTCAAATATGTTGAAACTGTACTTGTATTAAGGCCATTCAAGGCAATCTTCTCACGGTCAAAATCCACCTGGAACTCAGGAGTATACTCGTCGCGGCTCACGATTACCTGCTTAACGCCAGGAATGCTGCGGAAGCCCTGCTCCACCATAAGTGCAGCCTTGTCTGTAGCTTCAAAATCGTATCCGTAAAGCTCCACGTCGATAGTAGGCTCACCACCCATACCGCCGCTCTGGCCACCTGCAACTACCTGGAAAGACCTGATCTGTGTATACTCAGACAAGTCATTACGCATCATGTCACAAATCTCATACAAGCCTCTCTCCCTGTCCTCAACACTGCCTATATTGATATTGAAACTCATTGCATGGGTACCCGAGCTCTGCATCATCTCAAATGCACTGGCATTTGAACTTGACGCACCCTCACTCACGTTACAGGTTACAATCTCGGGATATTTTGTCATGAACTTGTTTACAAGCTCAAGTGCAAGGTCTCTTGTAATCTCCTGTCTTGTACCCATAGGCAGCTCAACGGTGATTGAGATACGGCCGTTATCCGATGCAGGGAAGAACTCGGTCTTAACCAATGCTCCACCTCCTACAACTACAAACAGGAAGAAAGCAAACGAAGCAAAGATTGTTGTCTTTCTGTTTCTTGCACACCATTTCAACAATCTGGCATAAGCACCGTCGAGCCATGTAAGGAAGTTGTGGAACGGATCAAGGATGATACGCTGGAACTTGCCTTTGTGAGGGTTAAGTCTCAACATCTGCGAACACAACATAGGGATAAGGGTAAGCGCACCGATTGTAGAGACAATCATAATGATACTTACAATCCATCCCAACTGGCGGAACAATACTCCCGACATACCGCTGATCATGGTAAGAGGAAGGAACACCGCCAACATGGTAAGTGTAGATGCAATAACCGAAATTGCCACCTCATTTGTTGCAAACACCGCTGCACTCTTTGGACGGCTACCCCTCTCAATATGGGTAGTAACGTTCTCAAGTACCACAATCGCATCATCCACAACCATACCGATTGCAATTGACAATGACGACAATGAAATGATATTAAGCGAGTTGCCTGTAGCAAACAAGTAAACCAAAGATGCCAACAACGAGATAGGAATTGTAAGCATGATGATAAAAGTAGCTCTCCATCTTCCCAAGAACAGGTAAACGACAACCATTACCAGCAAGAAAGTGATTGCAATGGTCTCAACCAGTGAGTTGATGGTGCTCACAATATTGTCTGAAGTGTTCACAATCACATCCAGTTTCACATCTGAAGGGAGATTCTTCTGCAAAGTTGGAAGCATTGCCATTACCTTGTTGGAAATGTTTACAGAGTTTGCTCCCGACTGCTTCTGAACTATAATCATACCACCCTTCTTGCCGTTGTTGAAGGTCTCCCTCGACCTCTCCTCAAGTCCGTCCCTAACAGTTGCAACATCCTTAAGGTAAACAGGACTGCCGTTCTGCACACCAACAACAACCATCTCCATCTCCTGTGCACTTGTAAACTCCTTCTGCACACGTAGAGAGTATGTATTTGATCCTACATCAATCTGTCCTGCAGGGGTATTCCTGTTCTCAGCACCAATAACGCCTGCAATGGTCTCAATAGGGATGTTGTATGCCTCCAGCTTATGAGGATCGCAGTAGATGGTAATCTCGCGCTGCGGGGCACCGGCTACAGAAACTGTACCTACGCCACCAATACGTGCCAACGGGTTGGCCACCACATCATCAAGGATCTTGTACAATCCGGGGGTACTCTCCTCCGCTGTTACAGAAAGCAACAGAATTGGAATTGCATCAGCTCCAAATTTGAAGATGATAGGATTGTCAACTCCGTCGGGAAGCATGGATGTTACCATATCCAGCTTGTCGCGGACATCGTTGGTTGCCACATCTATATCTATACCGAACTCAAACTCCAGCACTACAACAGAAACATTCTCTTTTGAAGTAGATGTGATATGTTTAAGGTCGCTCACACTATTGAGGACGTTCTCCAAAGGCTTGGTAACGTTGTTCTCAATATCAGAAGCATTGGCACCCTGGTAAGATGTCATCACCATAATGGTGTTTGTCTCAATCTCCGGAATAAGGTCAATAGGAATATTCATCAGGGAGAAGAGACCGAATATAGCCACTGCCACAAAGATGAGGGCTGTGGTTATGGGTTTCTTTACCGCACTTTGATATATACTCATTTTATAATCTTTCTAAATTCTAACTCAGTTTACAGCTTATTTCGCAAGTTCAGCCTTACCGCCGTTCACTACTCTTGAATGACCCTCGGTAACTACATTGTCGCCTGAAGCCACACCGCCAACAAGCTCGTACTCTGTACCCAATCTTCTGCCCAGCTCCACTTTCTTGAATTCAATTGTACCGTTATTGTACACGTAAACATATTTGTCACCAGAACCGGACTGTTTTACTACAGCCTTATCAGGAACCACCACATGGTGTGCAGTGCCGTATGAGAAAGTAACTCTGGCAAACATACCAGGACGCACCCTCTGGTTTGCATTTGCAATTGTAATCTCAACAGGGAATGTTCTGGTTGCAGGATTGATTGTAGGGTAAACTAAAGAAACCTTGCCTTTGAAGTTCTCCTCGCCGTAAACATCAAGTTTCACATCCACATCCATACCTTTCTTAATCTGGGTAAACAGTTTCTCGGAAACGTTCACTTTAAGCTTAACTGGAGAGATCTGCTCAACAACATATACAGGGCTACCGCCATACATGTCGCCTGCATCATAGTTTCTCTCTGTAACTACGCCATTGATAGGGCTTCTGAGTACAGTGTTCTCCAAAAGGTTCTCGTAGTTGCTTCTTGAAACGCTTGAAGCCATCTTCATTGCATCCCAGTTGCTCTTTGAAATGCCGCCTACCTGGAAAAGCTTGTCAATTCTGGCAAACTCAATTGAATCATTTTTCATTTTAAGTTTTGCCTGCTCAAGATTTGTTGCATCCAAAGTTGCAAGAATCTGACCCTTCTTCACATTATCTCCAACCTCAACAAGGATGCTCTTTATTCTCAAAGGCATTGAAGGGGCAATTTTGTTCTTTGTCTCAGCCTCAACAGTAGCTGTAAAGGTCTCAACCTGCTCAACCTCCCTTTCAAATACCTGCTGTACCCTAACCTGAGGAATCACCTCTGCCTCAACTGCAACAGCTGCAGCCTGCTCACCTGATTTGCAGGAGAATACTACTCCCGACAACATTAGCACTGATAGTGTTCTAAGTAAACTTTTCATATTGCGTTCTTTATTATTTATTCATTACCTGATTGACACCCAAAAGCTTGTCCAATGAAGACTTGAGGGTCATATATGTGTAAACCGACTGGTTAAGATTCAATTTTGCCTGCAACAGGCCAAGCTGTGCATCCTGAAGCTCAAGAAGGGTACCGCTACCCACATCAAACCTGCTCTTTGCAATCTCGTAACCGCTCTGCGCAGCCTCAATTGTTTTCTGTGCCGCTGTATACTGTTTTAGACTGGTCTCCAAAGAGCTCATCACCTGCATCACTCCAATCTCAAGGTTCCTTATGGCATCCTCCCTCTGAAGCTCAAGCTGCTCCTGCTGCACTCTGGTTTTCCTCAACTCGTTGCGTTTCTGGCCACCTGCAAAAATAGGGATCTGAAGGGCAATCACACCTGTTGAGTAAGGATTCCATTTGTACTCGCTGAACTTGAAATTCTCCGCCATTGCTATCCAGTTGTACGAAAGCTGTGCAGAAAGTGTAGGGTAATATTTTGCAAGCTGCATCTGGTAGGTCTTGTCAAGCATCTTGCTCTGGATATCAAGCTGCTTGATTGCTGAATTGTTCTCCACAGAAGCATCCTCATATGAGGCAACACTGCTTACAGTCTTCTCAAAATCTGCAAGTGTTCCAAGACACTCTATATTTTGGTCCAAATCTATACCAAGCAATGCTTTCAGTTTCCAGGTAGCAAGAACTATATTGTTCTGCGCATCATGCAGGTTTGGCTCTGCATTCTGCATTGCCACCTCCGAGCTCAACAGCTCAAACTTTGAAGCAAGGCCTGTTTCAAACTTTCCTTTCACATCTTTATAATTGTCTGCAGCATTGCTGTAATTCTCCTTATACACGCCGTAAAGATCCTTTGCAAGGAGAACTCCATAGAATGCCTGCTGAACCTGGTCAATCAGATCCTGTCTTGAACCCTGCGCCTTCTCAACAGCCAGTTCAACATCCATACCTGTAATCTCAAGCGCTTTCCACAACTCCGCATTTACCAGCGGAAGTGCTGCTGAAAAGCCTGCAGACCATGTATTGTCCACACCAATTGTAAACTCCTGACCAGCCATGACCATAACCTGTTTCTTTATGGCACGCTGATAAGTACCGCTGAAATCCACCTTAGGGAACAAAGATGCATAGGTACCTTTCTTTGCATACTCGGCCTTCTGGATCTCCATATCGGCAACCTTTACCGAATTGTTCTCACTCAAGGCTACCTTAAGGGCATCTTCCAATGTAAGCTGCAAGGTCTGCTGCGCAAACACAGAGGAAGATACAAACAGGGTTGCAACCGCTGCAACCACGAACTTTGCAATGTTAGTTCTTCTCATTTTTAACCTATAATTGTTTTCAAAAATTTTTAGCAATTTTTTTCAGTTTGCAAATATCTTGCAAGAATTTCCAATAAAATTGGTGCAAAAATAAAATTTTTGGTCTAAAATCCCATATTTACAGCCAGAGCACTCTACAACAATGACAGAAACTGCCGTTTTTGGTCCAAAACGAAACACTATTCTGCTCTAAGAAAACAAAAATTTAACTTTGTACACGTTTTGCAACCAAAATCTGTACAACAAAATTATAGAGATGAAAAGAGCAAGAATAAGTTCCTCTGTAAACCTGCAGAGATTTATAAAAATGATAGAAGGATACAGTTTCAACGACAAGCTCATTGCCGTTGCAATTTCCCCTTTTACCAGCAGCAATGTAGATTATTCCGCTGTAAAGAATGCCCCCGAGGAGGTGGAAAGGATGATGGGGTTCATGTTCATATTTGCAGGCGAAGCTGAGGTTTCAATTGACTACACAAACTATAAGTTTGCTGAAAACAGCTGGGTAGAACTCAAGCCCTCGGCAGAAGTGAGACTCCTTAACCACAGCGAGAATTTCACCGCTTATATAATAATGGCTGCCGAATCGTTTATACTCGACACTCTGCTTGACAAAAAACCCATTCCCATATCCCATTTTGTAGACTCAAGCGAATCTCCGCACATGATAATAACAGAAGAGGAGATGGCTGCCCTGAAACTGAGTGCAGACCGCATCATCCATTACATGAAGATAGAGCACAACTTCAAGAAGGACATGCTCCACAACACTTTCTACAACTTCATTCTGGAAATGAGCAACATCTTCAAAAACAGGGATGGAGTAAGGAAAAAACTGCAGCACCTCTCACGCAAGGAGAGCATCATAAGGGATTTTCTCATTCTGGTGGAAAGGCATGCAATGCAGGAGCACAACCCATCTTTCTATTCAGACAAGATGTGCATAAGTACCCAGTATCTCTCAATAATACTCAAGGAGGTTACCGGATTTACGGCAAATTACTGGATTGCCAAGAAAATAGTTACCCAGGCAAAAACGCTGCTGCGTACCCCTCACCTTACCATAAAGGAGATTACAGGGATGCTCCATTTTGCAGACCAGTCCTCTTTTGGAAAATTCTTCAAGAAGCACACAGGAATATCTCCAAAAAAATATCGGGAAGATTTTTCTACTCCCCGATAATTTTAGAATTCTACAATGCTTCTATAATCCTTTCAAGCCTCTTTCCCCTGGATCCCTTTATAAGGACTGAACAGCCGGAAAGGGGTTTTTCATTGAAATGCTCCTTTAAAGCTATGGAGTCTTCAAACAGATGCATCTGCATTCCATGAAGATCTCCCTGTGCAGCTGCAACAGCCTGGGCAAACTCTACTCCTACAAGGTAAATCTGCTCAAAACCTTTATCTGCTGCAAGTTTCACTACCCCTATATGCTCCATCAACGAGTCTTTTCCAAGTTCAAGCATATCGCCAAGGACAAGCACCTTTGAAGGCATGTTCAATTGGGCAAAGTTCTCAATTGCCGCCTTCATGCTGGTTGGATTTGCATTATATGCATCCACAACAAGTGAGTTACGCTCCGTTTTTGTAAGCTGCGAGCGGTTGTTTGAAGGGACATACTCCTCTATTGCGGTTACGGCATCGGTTGCCGGAACATTCATGTATGTTGCAACACATAGAGCCGCCAGAACATTATCCGAATTGTACGAGCCTATAAGATTGGTCCTTACAGTAAACCACTCAGGTTCCCCGTTCTCCTCCACTGCTGTAAAACAAGGGTTTGACACCATCATTGTAAGGAATGGAGAACCATCTTCAATCACAATCTTTGCCCCGTCATTAGACGTGCCGTAAGGGACCAGCTGCATCCTCTCCCTTGTACTTGCCATCTGCACAAGATATGGATTATCCACATTCACAAAGGCTATCTTGCGGTACTCGTTGAGATTGTCATAAAGCTCACCTTTTGTAGCCATAACCCCCTCAAATGAGCCGAACCCCTGCAAATGTGCCTTGCCTACATTGGTAATGAGGCCAAAGCTTGGGCAAGCCAGTTTTACCAACGTTGCAATCTCTCCAGGATTGCTTGCTCCCATCTCAATTACTGCAGCCTGTGTTTCTGCATTTATCCTGAACAATGTGAGCGGAACTCCTATATGGTTATTGAGGTTTCCCTCCGTAGCCACAACATTGTACTTCTTTCTCAAACATGCAGCAATCAGTTCCTTGGTGGTTGTTTTGCCATTTGTTCCGGTAAGGGCAATCACCGGAATCTTGAATTGCCGGCGGTGATGGCGGGCAAGTTGCTGGAGTGTTTCCAGTACACTCTCCACAAGGATCACCCTTTCAGGATCCGCAGCCTCAACAGCAGGCTCATCTGCAACAGCATAGGCAGCACCACCATCCAATGCATTGATTACAAAATCATTTCCATTGAAAGTTTCGCCACGCAAGGCAAAGAACATACTGCCCGGAACAATATTTCTTGTATCAGTACATACTCCCGACGAATTCTCGGAGTATATCCTGTATATCTCCTCTATCTCAAGATTTTTCATGCTATTTCACTCCTGTAGAGCCGAAGCCGCCCGCTCCACGCTCCGTTTCATCCAGCACCTCAACCTCATCCCACTCTATTTTCTCATATTTTGCAATCACCATCTGGGCAATCCTCTCACCCGGATTGATCACGAACTTCTCCTTTGAAAGGTTTACAAGGATAACCTTAATCTCACCCCTGTAGTCTGCATCCACAGTTCCGGGGCTGTTGCACACTGTTACGCCATGCTTCGCAGCAAGGCCGCTTCTTGGCCTTATCTGCGCCTCATAGCCCTCCGGCAACGCTATATACAAACCTGTAGGAACCATTGCCCTGCAAAGCGAATCCAGCTCAATGGGCTCCTCTATTGCAGCCTTAAGATCCATTCCTGCAGAAAGTTCCGTAGCATAGAAAGGAACATCATAGCCACTTTTGTTTACAATCTTTACTTTCATAGTATTAAGTGTTTTTATAATCTTTTAAGTATTCCGGTGCGCTTTGCCACATATGCCATATATACGCATATCAGCACGGTATTCACACCAAGTTTGATCCACATTGAATCATGCAGATTGAGCACATTCTGCAACAGCAGGGATACCCCAAACAGCACAAGGCCGCAAACTGCATACCCACAAATCCTCCCCCAATTATACGGTATATAATAATGTCTGTTTCCCAGCCATACGCTCAACAGCAGCATTGCAAGGCCGCTCAACACATGGGCCGCAACAGATGCCCAATAAGAGAACAGCGGCATGAATGCAATATTCACGGCAACTGTAACTGCAAGTCCTGTTAAAGTGATGTTTATGGCATATTTTGTTTCTCCGCTCAGTTTGTACCACATTGATACATTAAAGAGCATTCCCAGGATCATATACGATATGAGCATGAACGGAACAGTTCCTATTGCCCCCCTAAAATCCTTTCCCAGGATAAGGCCAATTATATCCATATACATTGTAACACCAAGGAATATGAATACGCAGAATGCTGTAAAATACTCCATAACCTGTGCCAGCAGCTCCTTGTTCTTGCCTCTGGCAAAGAAGAACGGCTCGGCAGCATAACGGAACATCTGTATGAAAAGGTTCATTATCACAGCAAGCTTAACTGCTGCCTGGTATTCTCCAAGGTCCGATCTCCACACTGCACCGCTGGGAGCAAAAAATCTGAACAGAATCCTGTCAAAACTCTCATTTACAATTCCTGGCAATCCTGCTATCATCAGTGGGATAGAGTATGTCATCATCTCCTTCCACAAAGGTTTGCTGAAGGTAAATTTCATCTTCAGAAGGTCTGGAATGAAGAGCACTGCGCATACCACACAACTGAGGAATACTGCAAAGATGATGTATGAGAAGTCCGGCACTGCCGGAATGAAATTCAACAGTACACTATCGGGATTAGAATGGAGATAAGCAGGTACTGCAAAAAACAGAAGAAGGTTGAATCCAAGTTCGCTGAGGATCTTTATGGTTTTCAGTATTGCAAACTTGAATGCTTTCTGCATGAATCTGAGTCTTGCAAAGAGGATTGCCGTAATTGAATCAAGTGCCAGAATTCCTCCTGTGTACACTATCATCTTCCCGTACCCCTCATATCCCATAATGGATGCTATGTTTCCGGAAAATGCCCAAAGCACAAGGAAGAAAGCAACGCTCAACGCCGTTACTATAGAGAGAGCTGTTCCAAAAGGTTTTGACGGATCCGCCTCCCTGTTGGCAAACCTGAAGCATCCGGTTTCAAGGCCAAGGACCAGGACCACCTGCAGCACAGCAATATAGGACATTATCTCTGAGTATGAGCCATATTCGCCCGTTGTAAGGATACGGGTATAGATAGGGACAAAGAAGAAATTTATCATCCTTGCCAATATGGTGCTCAGTCCGTAGATTGCAGTTTCTCCTGCCAGTTTTTTAAGTACTCCCATCTGCCTTGTTCTAATGCTCCACAAAAATAGTGCATTTATTTCAAAAAAGAGTACCTTTGTAATACACACACAGGAATAACCCATAAAAACAGAAGATATGAAAACAAGATTTCTAAGCTTGATGTTTGCTGCGGCAATCATCGTTGCCGGCTGTAAAAGCGGAAACCAGGAACCACAGCCTCAAAAACCGGCAGAGCCTGCAAAAGTGGAGGCACCTGCATTGGCATTCAACCCAGATTCATTGGCAGAGGAGCCAATCTTCAACATCGTAACCTCAAAAGGCACCATCAAAATCAAACTGTACAAGGAGACTCCTCTTCACAGGGACAACTTTGTAAAGCTTGCATCAAAGAAATACTATGACAACATCCTTTTCCACAGGGTTATCAAGAACTTCATGATCCAGGTGGGAGACCCTCTTACCAAAGACCCTAATGCAAACCCTGCAAAATTCGGCACAGGCGGTCCTGGCTACACCATCCCTGCAGAGATCCTTCCACAGTTCAAGCACAAGAAAGGTGCTTTGGCTGCTGCAAGAAAAGGTGACAAGGCAAATCCTAACAGGGAGTCGTCGGGATCACAGTTCTACTTTGTTGAGAGCGAGACCGGCTGTTCACACCTTGACGGCCAGTACACCATCTTTGGTGAGACAATTGAGGGTTTTGATGTGATTGATGCAATTGCTGCAGTTCCAACAGCGGCAAAAGATGCCCCTGTTGAGCCAATCAAGATTATCAGTGTAATGCCAGCTGAATAATCCTAATAAAATCAGATAACTGCACGAGGGGAGCTTGAAGGGCTCTGCATAATTCGACGGTTGCGAGCTATTGCATGGCAATGGCGAAGCAGAGGAGACTTCGAGCAGAGTCCTTCAAGTTCTTCTTGTGTAATATATATTTCATTAAAAACTTGGTATTTAAAGAAAATGTACTTATCTTTGCGGGCCTTTTCTCGAGAAGATTAGGAAGTTATAAATCATTAATTAAAACTTATTAACAATGTCTGTAAAGATTAGATTGGCACGCCACGGTAAAAAGAACTACGCTTTCTTCCACATTGTTGCTGCCGACAGCAGAGCACCACGTGATGGTCGCTTCATTGAGCTAATTGGCTCTTACAACCCTAACACTAACCCTGCTACCATTATCCTTGATAATGAGAAAGCTCTTAATTGGTTGAACAACGGAGCTCAGCCTACTGAGACTTGTAGAAGAATCCTTTCATACAAAGGTGTACTTCTTAAGAAACACCTTCTTGAGGGTGTTAAGAAAGGCGCTCTTACTCTAGAGCAGGCTGAGGCTAAATATAGCGCTTGGGTAGCTGAGAAAGAGGCTAAAGTTAGCCAGAAAAAGACTGCTCTTGCACAGGGTAAAGCAGCTGAGAAAAAATCTGCACTTGAGGCTGAGGCTAAAGTTAACGCCGACAGAGCTGCAGAGCTTGCAAAGAAAAAAGCTGAGGCTGAGGCTGCTAAAGCAGCTGCAGAGGCTGAGGCAGCTGCAGAGGCTGCAGCTGAGGAGACTGCTGAGAACCCAGAGGCTTAATTGCAATGTTGCGTGAGACAACAGATATGGATTTGTTGCGTGTAGCGCAAGTTGTAAAATCTTACGATGTAAATGGTGAGGTTGTAATAAGACTGTCATCAGGCGTATTGGAAGATTACAATTTTAAAAAGGAACCGGTGTTCATCATCTTTGATGGACTTCCGGTTCCTTTCTTTATCACATCCTTCAAGTCTAAAGGTACAAACGGAGCTCTTGTGAAGTTTGAGACCATTAACGACTTCTCCCATTCAGAGGAGCTGGTAAAGAAGGAGATCTTCGTAGACAGCACAAAGATTGATCCCGATTCAATTGAACTTGACGAGGACGAGGCAATGGCCGAGTTCCTTATTGGCTTTAAGGTTAAAGACCAGAGCGGCAAGCAGGTGGGCGAGATCTCTGACTACTTCAACTATCCAAACAACCCTTGCATTGAGATAAACGGAGAGCATCTTGTTCCGTTCAATGAGGACCTTATCCTCAAATTGGACCACAAAAAAAGGATAATCACAATGACTATCCCCGGTGGTATTCTTGATTTATAGAACTGGAAGCCTTACGCTTTCCAGAATATCTTCTTACGGGTAAACAACCCCACAATCCACATTGTAAACAGTACCGCCACAACCGAACGGACAAAACCAACCGCATGCATTCCTTGCGGATACGCCATTCTGTATAACTGGATGGCCCCGGTTATCTGCATTATTGGCATTACCATGCAGTTGAATGCAATATAACTCATAAGCGGATTCTTTCCGGCACCCTCAAATATCCCCACAACAAATCCTTTAGGGAACCTGCTGCAGATTCTCTCTGCCACAACAAGGAGCAGCATAGCCATTCCACCGGCAGCAAAACAATACTGTATTGTACATGGAACTTTCTTTATTCCACCCCCATAAGGTTCCAGCAACACGCCGGCATAAACCATAAATGCAGCAATGCTCAAGATTGGTCCCCACTGTGGAGCAACCCTTTTGGCATAAGCCAATATTCCAAACAACATTATTCCCGACAGCGCAACATTCCACCAGTACAGCTGCATATAAAAAGCATACAGCAACCACACTACAAGGGCAAAGCACAATGCCGCAAGTGACCAATTGCCCGAATCACCAGTCCTCTCCTTAATCAACTCACCTACAAAAGTTGAAGGGATGAGCAACAGCAGGAAGTAGAAATACTCCACATTAAACCACCACCTTATGGCTGGATTGGCGTAAGTGGTTGTAGGCCATCCAAGTTGCTGGGTAACAATTGTAAATGCAAGGATTGCAAGCCAAATTCCCCACCTGAGCTTTTTCTTCTCCTGTGTATAAAGCCATATCAGCGAGCCGAACAGGTACAGGAACGCCAGCAGGAATATGATTATTCCCCTGCGCTGCACCGAGAGCACCTCTGCAAAGAAATGATGGTTCACCCAAATCACCGCTCCCACCAGCAATGCCCCCACAACCCTTATTGCAGCAACCGGAATCTCCTTCCCCGCAAAACGTGGAGGAGACTTGAATACCATATATAAAGGGAACAATGCTGCAAATCCGGCAAGGGTAACCCATGGATTTGAAGAGTTTATCAATACATACACGTACGAGAAGAGCCACAACATCCCAAACCTTGCAAACACCCCTTTAACCGAAGGCTTTGCAAAAGGGATTGAGGCCCCCATACAGAAAATGAAGATTGGGAACACCATATCCACCCACCCTATTCCTGGAACGTCCATATTCAAATCATGGGTTGGAGGGGGATTCTGCACATGATACATCCATCCGGGCATAACACCATGGGGTTGTATGGCGCTCAGCACCATTCCAAAAATGGAAAGGCCCCTGAGAAAATCCAGGGGCATGTATCTTGTCCCTCGTGCAGACATTATATATAAGTATATATATTATTTCTTTTTAGGAGAAAGTCTTGCCACCTTGTAATGGGTGCGCACTTTTCCCTCAGCAATCTTTGTAAGTTTTGCAGAGATCATCTTCTTGCGGATTGGGGTAGCACGGTCTACAAACATCTTGCCGTCGAGATGGTCCATCTCATGCTGTACCATGCGGCACTTGAATCCGTCAAACTCCTCAACAATCTCCTCTCCTTTCTCATTGATGTATTTCACTTTAATTTTTGCAGGACGGGTAATGTCTGCATGAATGTCGGGAACACTCAAACATCCTTCCGAATAGTCTGCAGTCTCCTCACTCTCCTCCAGAAGTACAGGGTTGATCATCACCCTGCGGAAAGCTGCCAAATCAGGGTCATCCTCTCCAAATGGAGCACCGTCTACAATAAGAAGTCTGATTGCAAGGCCAACCTGTGGAGCGGCAATACCTACGCCGTCTGCCCTCTCCATAGTCTCCTGCATGTTTGCAATAAGCTCCTGCAACCCCTCATAGGTTGCAAAATCAATCTCCTGTGAATTGGCCCTCAATACATCAGAGCCATAAACATGAATAGGTAATATCATAATTTCAATCTTTAATCGTGCGGGTTATCCATATATGACTGCAGAATTATTGCAGCGCTTATCTTGTCTACATTCTCCTTCTCACGGCGGTCCTGTTTCTTCATCCCCCCTGCAATCATGGCCTTCATTGCCAACTGTGATGTAAATCTCTCATCCTCCAGAACAACAGGTATATGCGGGAACTGCCTCTTCAGTGTCTTAAGGAACACATCCACATATTGGGCACACTCAGAAGGCTTTCCGTTAAGGTTCATGGGATAGCCTACCACAAATCGCACCACATTGTTGTTTTGGGTATAATTTTTGAGATATTCAATTATCTTTGCAGAAGGAATTGTATCAAGTGCAGAGGCAAAAATGCCAAGAGGGTCGCTTACAGCAACACCCACCCTCTTTCTGCCATAGTCAATTCCAATAATTCTATCCATACTGCAAAGTTAAATTATTATAGGGAAAAATGGCTAAAAAAAGATACAGATTCTCCATCTTCAATGACACTACACATGAGGAGATTTTTGCATTCAGGGCATACGGTGCACTATCCATTGTAACCATTGTCATTGCCATAATGCTCCTTATAGCATCGGTAACAGTACTGATTTCATTCACATCACTGAGGGAACTGATTCCGGGCTACCCTTCTTCCCAGACCAGAAAAGACCTCATACAGAATGCCATAAAGATAGACTCGCTACAGAACGAGATAAATATCTGGAGACTGCAACTTACAAACATACAGAGGATAGCCACAGGTCAGGAGCCCTTGCGGGCCGACACCCTTTTCAATTTCCAGGGAAACAAGGATTCCCTGCTGGCCTACAGCCAGGAATATGCCAAGGATGATTCACTTCTGAGGGCTACTGTCCTCAAAGAAGAGCAGTTCAACCTCTCTGCAAGATCCATAAAGATTGAGCAGATTGAAGGACTTCACTTCTTCCCCCCTCTTAAAGGTGTGATTACAGAAGAATACAACCTGGGGATAGACCACCCGTATCTGGATATTGCCGCACCGGAGAACACCACAGTATCTGCTGTTCTCGACGGCACAGTAATCTATGCCGGATGGGATGATTCTGCAGGATATATAATACAGTTGCAACACGACAACAACCTTGTTTCCGTATACAAGCACAACTCAAGGCTCCTTATGAAAACAAGGGATAAAGTAAAGGCAGGAACCCCTATAGCCCTTGTGGGCAACACCGGCACACTGAGCACTGCTCCGCATCTCCACTTTGAGCTATGGCACAAAGGCGAGGCCATCAATCCTGCACAGTACATCAAATTTTAACAGATTCTCAAATGGAAAAAAGACGTATTGCCATCCTGGGCTCAACAGGCTCCATAGGCACACAGGCTCTTGACGTGATATCACAGCACCCCGATCTTTTTGAGGTGGAACTCCTTACCGCAAACAACAACGCGGATCTCCTCATACAGCAGGCCCTCAAGTTCAAGCCCAACCATGTGGTAATCTGCAATGAAGATCACTACGCCAAGGTAAACGGCGCCCTTACATCTACAGACACCAAGGTATTTGCCGGAATGAAATCTGTAAATGACCTGGTACAGAGCAGCGCCATAGACATGGTACTTGCCTCAATGGTAGGATTCAGCGGTCTTGAGCCCACCCTCAATGCAATCAGGGGAGGCAAGGCAATTGCCCTTGCAAACAAGGAAACCCTTGTAGCGGCAGGAAGCATAGTAACCCGCCTGGCCAGAGAATACAACACACCTATAATACCGGTAGATTCGGAGCACTCTGCAATTTTCCAGTGCCTGCAGGGAGAATACACCCAGATTGAGAAGCTTATCCTTACAGCATCCGGAGGCCCTTTCCGCACCTGGAGCATTGAGGACATAGCAAAGGCAACCAGGGCACAGGCCCTCAACCACCCCAACTGGGACATGGGAGCAAAAGTTACCATTGACTCCGCCAGCATGATGAACAAGGGACTTGAGATGATTGAGGCATCATGGCTTTTCAATGTCAATCCCGACGACATAGAGATTGTGGTTCACCCGCAATCAATAGTACACTCAATGGTGCAGTTCACAGACGGTTGCCTTAAGGCCCAACTTGGAGCACCAGACATGAGGGTACCTATCCAGTACGCCCTTTCATATCCCCAGAGAGTATCATTGGACACAAAGAGGATCAGCTTCCCTGAGCTTGCACACCTTGATTTCTATGCTCCCGACAGCACCCGTTTCCCTGCTATAGAACTGGCCTATGCAGCCCACAGGATGAAGGGCAACATGGCCTGCATCATGAACGGTGCAAATGAAATTGCCGTAGATGCATTCCTCAAGGACAGGATTCTGTTCCACCGCATTCCGCAAATCATTGAAAAAACAATGGAAAAGGCTACCTTTGTGCCCCTGCCTGATATAGATGACATATACGCATCACACAACCAGGCAAAAGAGATAGCAATGAGTTTAATTTAAAGGAGATTACACTAAAAAATGGAAGTTCTTATAAAAATACTCCAGCTGATTCTTTCACTCAGCATACTTGTCCTTATACACGAGTTCGGACACTTCATCTTTGCAAGGATATTCAAGATAAGGGTAGAGAAATTCTATCTTTTCTTTGACCCTTGGTTCAGTCTTTTCAAATACAAGCCAAAAAACAGCGATACCGAGTACGGAATAGGCTGGCTCCCTCTTGGAGGCTACTGCAAGATATCGGGAATGATAGATGAATCAATGGACAAGGAGGCAATGGCACAGGAGCCGCAGCCTTGGGAGTACAGGAGCAAACCGGCATGGCAGAGATTCTTTGTAATCTTTGGCGGTGTGTTGTTCAACTTCATCCTTGCAATTGCAATCTACACAGGAGTAATGTTCGCTTGGGGCGAGCAATACATCAAAAACTCAGATGTAACTACCGGAATCTACGCAAGTGAACTTGCCCAGGAGATAGGATTCCGCCATGGAGACCGCATCATCTCTTTTGACGGATACCACACCGAGAAGTTCAACGAACTTCAGGTAGACCTTATCCGCACCCAGGCAAAAGAGGCAAAAGTACTCAGGAACGGGGACACCGTTACAGTATCAATAGACCCAGTATACATTGCAACCATCCTCAACACACCGGGAATGTTCAACTTTGGAATTCCATTTGAGGTTATGGATATTCCCGACAGTTCCATCAATGCCGCAAGCGGCCTTGCCCCTAAAGACAGGGTACTTGCAATCAACGGCCAGGATTGCGGAATGTTCTACCAGGTACAGGAGAAACTTGCAACCCTAAAGGGAGATTCAATAGTGGCAACAGTTGCAAGGGGTGAAGAGATTGTCCTTATCCCTCTGGCTACTGATACAACCGGAAAGATTCAGGTACAGGTGAACACCAACCTTAACGATTTCTATACAATCACACAGAAAGAGTACTCCCTGTTTGCAGCAATCCCTGCCGGTATAAAAAAGGCCGTAACTACAGTGGAAAACTACTTTAAGGAACTGAAACTCATATTCTCTCCCAAAACAGAGGCTTACAAATCTGTAGGAAGTTTCATAAGCATTGGCAAGATATTCCCGTCTTCTTGGGACTGGCACAGTTTTTGGAACATTACAGCGTTCCTCTCTGTGATGCTGGCAGTGCTTAACATACTCCCAATTCCGGCTTTGGACGGTGGACATCTTGTATTTACAATTTACGAGATGATTACAGGAAGGAAGCCGAGCGACAAGTTCCTTGAGTACGCCCAGATGGTTGGCATGATACTCCTTTTGGGCCTTATGGTGCTTGCATTCGGAAATGATATTTTCAGATTGTTCAACTGATTGACAACATAATACAGATATATGAGAGCTTTTAAATTGTTCCTTTTTGCCTTGGTGGCATTTGCTGCTGCAAGCTGCAAAGACGACGGCACCCTTGTAAAACAGAATGTGGGCGGCAAGGCCGGTGAGATAATAATTGTGGCCAACAAAGCCGAGTGGGAGACCGAGCCCGGCAATGAACTGCGCAACATCCTGGCTGCCCAGTACCCTTATCTGCCACAGTCTGAGCCATCATACACGCTTATAAACATTCCCCACAAGAGTTTTACCTCATTGTTTGAGTACCACAGGAATATCCTTATCCTTAAAGTTGACGAAAATCTTGAGGCCAAATATTTTGCCCAGGAAGATGTTTGGGCTGCTCCGCAGACCGTAATCCTCATCACTGCCCCTACCAGGGAAGAGGCTACCAGGGTAATTGCAGAAAATGCCGAGAAACTGTTCAACACCATCAACCAGGCAGAGAGGAACAGGATCATGAGGAACTCCAAGAAATATGAGAACGTGGAATTGAGGAAGCTCGTAGCAGACAAGTTTGGAGGTTCACCTTATTTTCCAAAGGGATACTCACTTAAGAAGCAGACAGACAACTTTGTATGGATCTCTTACGAAACAACATACATAAATCTTGGAATTTTTGTATACAGAATCCCATACAAGGATGAGACTTCATTAAAATTGGAAAATCTTATGGCTGCTACTGCTGAGGTTATGAAGGACAATGTGCCTGGAATGGTTGACAACAGCTATATGACAATAAGCAGTGAGATTACCCCGGGCCTCACCACAATGAAATACAAGAACCATAATTTTATGGAAATGAGAGGATTGTGGGAAGTACACAATGACTTTATGGGTGGTCCGTTTGTAATCCATGTCTTCCACGACAAGAACAATCCAGGAGAACTGATTGTAGTTGAAGGCTTTGTATATGCACCAAGATACGACAAGAGAGACTACATAAGACAGGTGGAATCTATCCTGTATTCTTTTGATTGGAAAGAGGACTTTGGAAAATAATTTTGCAGGTATAAAAATATTTTATACATTTGCAGTCCCAAAGTGCGAAGGTCGGTTCGTCTAACGGTTAGGACTCAAGATTTTCATTCTTGCAATAGGGGTTCGATTCCCCTACCGACTACTAATAATATTAAAAAAATAAAATCATGGCAAATCACGCATCAGCAGAAAAACGCAATCGCCAGAA
>JAGBTG010000009.1 GCA_017631435.1 Bacteroidales bacterium
ATATGCCTAAGTTCAACTCAATTTCAATTTCCGGCTACCACATGCAGGAGGCTGGTGCTACCAATGACATTGAGATGGCTTACACATTGGCAGACGGTCTTGAGTACTTGAGAACAGGTATCAAGGCTGGTATCTCAGTTGATGCATTTGCACCACGTCTATCATTCTTCTGGGCAATTGGTATGAACCACTTCATGGAGATTGCAAAAATGCGTGCTGCACGTATGATCTGGGCTAAGTTGGTTAACCAGTTCAACCCACAGAACCCTAAATCATTGTCATTGAGAACCCACTGTCAGACTTCAGGTTGGTCACTAACCGAGCAGGATCCATTCAACAACGTAGCAAGAACTTGTATCGAGGCTATGGGTGCAGCTCTTGGTCACACCCAGTCATTGCATACAAATGCATTGGATGAGGCTATCGCACTTCCTACAGATTTCTCTGCACGTATTGCACGTAACACCCAGATCTACATCCAGGAGGAGACCAGCGTATGTAAATCTATCGACCCATGGGCAGGTTCTTACTACATTGAGAGCCTAACTAAGGAGTTGGCAGACAAAGCTTGGGCTCACATTCAGGAGGTTGAGGAGCTTGGCGGTATGGCAAAAGCTATCGAGACAGGTATTCCTAAACTAAGAATTGAGGAGGCTGCAGCAAGAAAACAGGCTAGAATCGACTCTGGTATTGATACAATCGTTGGTATCAACAAATACCGTCTTGAGAAAGAGGATCCAATTGAGATTCTTGACGTTGATAACGCTAAAGTACGTGAGCAGCAGATTGCAAGACTTAAAGAGCTTAGAGCTAACCGCGACAACGCTAAAGTACAGCAGTGTCTTGACGCTATTACTGAGGCAGTTGCAAACAACTCTGGCAACCTTCTTGAGCTTGCAGTTGAGGCAGCTAAAGCTCGTGCTTCATTGGGAGAGATCTCTGATGCTTGCGAGAAAGTAGTTGGACGTTATAAAGCAGTTATCCGTATGAATACAGGTGTTTACTCTTCAGAGGTTAAAAACGATTCAGACTTTGAGAAAGCAAAAGAGCTTGTTGCTGAGTTCGCTAAGAAAGAGGGTCGTCAGCCTAGAATCATGATTGCAAAACTTGGTCAGGACGGTCACGACCGTGGTGCTAAAGTTGTTGCAACAGGTTACGCAGACTGCGGCTTTGACGTGGATATGGGTCCTTTGTTCCAGACTCCAGAGGAGGCTGCAAAACAGGCAGTGGAGAACGACGTACACGTAGTAGGTGTATCTTCATTGGCTGCAGGTCACAAGACTCTTGTTCCTCAGATCGTAGACGAGCTTAAGAAACTTGGTAGAGAGGACATCATCGTTGTTGCTGGTGGTGTTATCCCTGCTCAGGATTACGATGCTCTTTACAGAGCTGGTGCAGCTGCTATCTTCGGTCCTGGTACTCCAGTTGCTTACGCAGCTATCAAGATCGTTGAGATGCTTATGCAGAAATTCTAATCTGAACCTCAGATTGATATATGAAAAAGGGGATGGCCATTGCGGTCATCCCTTTTTCTTGTAAAATATTGTACGTACGTGATTACGCGTACAGATATCTCTTGATTTTCTGGGTGGCAGTTTTCTCAAATGCCTCGGTGCGGAGTTCAACGTGCGAGATCTTTGAGAACTTGTTCACTTTGTTGTTCACGTAGTTCTGGATCTCTTTCTCCCACTCCTTCATTTTTATTTCAAGAGCTTTCTTGGCCTCCTCTTTTTTGGCAAGGTAAGCGGCTGCAGCCTCTTCTCTCTTGGCTACGTAGCTCTTGTACATCTCCCTTCTCATCTGGTCGTATTCGGCTTTCCACTCATCTTTCTTTCCTTCATATTCTTTCAGCCACTCCTGTTTCTTGGCCTCGTATGCCTCAATCAGCTGGAGTTTCTTTTTATTGTATGCTGCAAGGGCCTCATCTTTCATCTTGCTTATAGCCTCAAGCTTGTCGGGATGAATGCAAACTTTTGCAATAAGTGCACCCTTGCTCATTGTTACAACAGACTCTGCTACGCAGCCGTGGGTGTTGATTACTGTCTCAATCTCCTCAGGGTAGATGTTCTCGCCGCTAGGGCCTACAATCATGCTGTTCAAACGGCCCCTGATTGAAAGCCATCCCTTCTCGTCTATATAGCCAAGGTCTTTGGTCCTGAACCATCCGTCCTCGGTGAATGCATCTTTGGTAGCCTCCGGGTTCTTGTAATAGCCTGGCATAATGTTGGGTCCTTTTGCAACAATCTCGCCCTCTCCGGTTACAGGGTCGGGGTTGTTTATCTTAAGCTGCACTCCAGGTACAGCCGGACCGGTAGTCTGCCATTTTACAAGGTCTGGAGTGGCACCCGCAAGGAGAGGGGAGCACTCGGTAAGACCGTAACCGATTGCATATGGGAAGTTTGCCTCAAGGAGGAATTTCTCAACGGTGCCGTCAAGTTTGGCTCCACCAATACCGTAGAATCTCATTCTGCCGCCAAAGGTTTCTCTAAGTGTCTTCCCGACAATTTTATTTATAAGTTTCCTTCCAATTGCAGAACTTCTGTACATTTTTGACATGATTGCATTGGAATTGATCTTTGGAAGGATGGCATTCCTGTAAATCTTCTCAATGATCATAGGAACGGTAAGCATTGTGGTTGGCCTTACCTCTTTCAATGCCTTCATCAGCAATGACGGTACCGGCGGCTTGTCGAGATAGTATACCGATGAGCCTGCAAGCATAGGAAGGAGGAATGAAAGGCTGAACTCCAATGTGTGTGACAAAGGAAGTACAGACAACCATACATCCCACTCGTAAGATGGTCTCATCTTGTTGGCAATCCTTACGTGAGAACAAAGGTTCTTATGTGTAAGCATTACACCCTTTGAATTGCCGGTTGTACCTGAAGTGTAGATGATTGTTGCCAAGTCCTCCTCGGCTGAATCCATCTTCTCTACCTCTGCGTTCTCAAGCTCGGTGCACTCTACTCCCTTAATTACCTTAAAGTTGTCAACCTCAATGATGAAATCAAGTTTCTCCTTCATCTCATCAGTGAGCTTGTGAGAGAGTCTCTGCGAAACAAAGATACCTTTGCACTCTGAGTGGTTTATAATGTTGTTTATCTCGTCAACGGAGAAATCTGGGAGCATAGGAACAGAAATTTTGCCGTATGCAGATCCGGCCATGAATGCCACGCCCCAGTTGGGCATGCTCTGGCACAGGATACCAATTCTGTCTCCGGCCTTAACGCCGTTTTTGTGCAACAGGGCTGCTATCTCCTTTACCTTCTCTCCAAAAGTCTTGAAAGTGTAATGACTGCCATTAATTATACAAAGGAATTTGTTGTTTGCAAAAGTCTCTGTACTTGCTTTTAGCAGTCCTTTTAGGGTTTTAAAATCCATTATAGTAGTTGTTTGTTAATTCAGTGGGTGTAATTATACAAAATTTATTCCAAATCTTTACCGGTAGAGTAAAGTTCGGGATATTTTGCTCCGTAACCTTTATCTTTATAGTGCTGTCTGATACGTTTCATGTCTGCTTTTGCATCATCTGTAAGCTCAAACAGCTCTCCGCGTCCGATGGTCTTTGTTTTCCAGTCGAAGTAGCCGAGGTATACCGGTACATTGCAAGCTCTTGCAATTGTGTGGAAGCCGGTTTTCCAGTTGTCGGTACGTTTTCTGGTTCCCTCAGGGGCAATGGCAAGGTGCATGTAATCTGCCTTGTTCATAGCATCAATCATCTGTTTGGCAACTGTAGCACCTCTTGAGCGGTCTACAGGAACGCCTCCCATCCAGCGTACAATAGGGCCAAGAGGACCCCAGAAGAATTCCTTCTTAACCATTACAAAGGCTTTGCCGCCTACACCGTAGTAGTAGAAAAATGAAATCATGAAATCCCATGCAGAAGTGTGTGGTACACCAAGAATGATGGCTTTGTTGCCCGGACATGGCGGTTCTCCGGCTTTCCATCCGAAGAGTTTCAAAAGGAATTTACAGATACGTTGTCTCATAATTGATAGAATTTTCTAGTACATGTTTGATTTTTCGGCAAGCTCCTCAAGTATAAGGTCTGAGCGGAGGTTGCTCTTTATGAAGTGCTGTCTCTCCATGGTATTCTTGCCCATGTAGAACTCAAGCAGTTCGTGAATGTTGTCATCTTTGCTGAGTCTCACCTTGTCAAGCCTGATGTTGTCACCTATAAAACCTCTGAACTCGTCGGGAGAAATCTCACCAAGTCCTTTGAATCGGGTGATTTCAGGATTTTTGCCAAGTTTCTTTATGGCTTTCTCCTTTTCCTCGCCGGTGTAGCAGTAGTAGGTTTCGTTCTTCTTCCTTACGCGGAAAAGTGGGGTCTGCAGGATGTACAGGTGCCCTTTACGGATAAGGTCGGGGAAGAACTGAAGGAAGAATGTAAGCAGCAGCAGACGGATGTGCATACCGTCCACATCAGCATCGGTTGCAACAACTATCTTGTTGTAGCGGAGGTTCTCCAGGTCATCCTCAATGTTGAGGGCCGCCTGCAGAAGGTTGAACTCCTCGTTCTTGTATACTATCTCCTTTGTGCAGTCGTAGCAGTTGAAAGGCTTGCCTCGCAACGAGAATACTGCCTGGGTGTTCACATCGCGGCTCTTTGTAATTGAACCGCTTGCAGAGTCACCCTCGGTGATGAAGAGCATGGTGTCCTGGTTCCTTGGATCCTTGTCTCCATAGTGGATACGGCAATCCCTGAGTTTCTTGTTGTTCAGGCTTGCCTTCTTTGCCCTCTCCCTGGCAAGTTTCTGTATTCCCGATATTGCCTTCCTCTCCTTCTCATTTGCAAGAACTTTCTTGAGAATGGCATCTGCCTGTGCAGGGTTCTTGTGAAGGTAGTTGTCAAGCTCCGATGAAAGGAATTCTACAATGAAGTTCCTTATGCTCTGGCCGTTCGGCTCCACCTCCTTGGAACTCAGGTAGGTCTTTGTCTGGTTGGAGAAGTTAGGCTCCACAACCTTTATGCTTATGGCTCCCACAATGGATTGCCTTACATCCTTAGGGTCAAAGTCCTTCTTGAAGAAGTCCTTGATTGTCTTTGCAATACCCTCTCTGAATGCGGCAAGGTGGGTTCCTCCGTGAATGGTGTTCTGGCCGTTTACAAAAGAACTGATGTTTTCGCCGTTCTCGGTGCCGTGGGTGATTGTAACCTCAATGTCCTTTCCCTGAAGGTGGATAGGCTCGTAGAGGGGAGTCTCTGAAAGTGAGTCGTTGATAAGGTCAAGCAGACCGTTCTTTGATTTGAACTCTGTACCGTTGAAGTTGAGCGAAAGGCCTGTGTTAAGGTACGAGTAGTTCTTGAGCATTGTTTCAATGAACTCAAAGTTGTATTTGTAGTTGCCGTAAAGCTCAGGGTCTGCAATGTATTTTACAAGGGTTCCGTTTTTCTCGGTTGTGGTGCAGGTGCCGGAATCTACAAGGTTTCCCTGTGAGAACTGTGCCCATGCACTCTCGCCGTCGCGGAAAGACTGTATGTAGAAATAAGATGAGGTGGCATTTACAGCCTTGGTACCAACACCGTTCAAACCTACAGATTTTGAGAAGGCGTTGCTGCCGTACTTGGCTCCGGTGTTCATCTTGCTCACTGCATCAACCAGCTTGCCAAGGGGAATGCCTCGTCCGTGGTCCCTTACTGTAACCAGATTCTCCTTGTCAATGGACATCTTCACGCTCTTTCCGTGTCCCATAATGAACTCGTCAATGGCGTTGTCTACAATCTCCTTAAAGAGGATGTACAGTCCGTCGTCGGGAGAAGAGCCGTCTCCCAGTTTGCCTATGTACATACCGGATCTTCTCCTGATATGTTCATTCCAGCTCAGGGTTTCAAAATCTGCCTCTGTGTAGTCAGAGAACTTAATCTGGTTTTCTGTAAGCTCACTCATCTTTTTCTGGTACGCATTTGTGCATATTGCGCAAAAGTACAAAAAAAAGGGGGTTAAACCAACCCCCTCTGTACTAATAGTTCTGCTATCTGCACCGCATTTGTGGCGGCACCTTTCCTCAGATTGTCGGCCACGCACCAGAGATTTATGCCGTTCTCCAGTGAAGGGTCCCTTCTTACCCTTCCAACAAATACCTCATCCTTGTCCTTTGTGAACAGAGGCATCGGGTAAGGGAGATTCTCAGTTGAACCTATTGCAGAAGGCTGGGCGCCGTTCTCAAGCTGCACTGCATCCTGCACAACCACACCAGCTGTGTTCCTCAAGGTCTCAAAAATCTCCTCCATCTCAAACGGTTTTGCAAACTCAAGGTTGATGGACTCTGCATGTCCGCCAAGCACCGGAACCCTTACTGTGGTAGGGGATACCCTTATGGTCTCATCCCTCATAATCTTGTGGGTCTCGTTCACCATCTTCATCTCTTCCTTGGTGTAGCCGTTCTCAAGGAACACATCAATGTGGGGAAGGAGATTCAGGTCTATCTGATACGGATATGCAACTGTAGTTGGCTCTGTACCCTCTCTCTCTGCACTCATCTGGTCTACAGCCTTTTTGCCTGTACCTGTGATGCACTGGTAGGTTGAAACCACAATCCTCTTTATTGTAAATCTCTTGTGTAGGTCTGCAATTGCAACCAGCATCTGTATGGTTGAACAGTTGGGGTTTGCAATGATGCGGTCACCCTCCTCAATCACATCTCCGTTAATCTCGGGAATCACCAGTTTCTTGGTAGGGTCCATCCTCCAGCATGCAGAGTTGTCAATCACATAAGTCCCAACTTCTGCAAATTTTGGAGCCCACTCCTTTGAAACACCACTTCCTGCAGAGAAGAGTGCTATTGCAGGTTTCATCCCGATAGCCTGTTGCGGTGTACATACCGCATATTCCTTGCCGTTAAATTCAACTTTGCTTCCCTGTGATCTCTCGGATGCAACCGGGATAAGTTCTGTAACAGGAAAATTCCTCTCCTGCAACACTCTCAACATATTTCTGCCAACCAGTCCGGTGGCACCAACTACTGCTACTTTCATAATGTCCTATATGCTCAAAATGTCATTCAATACACCGCCGGCAGTCTGTTTTGCACCTGCGCCGGCACCTTTAATTACTATAGCGTTAGGGTAATATTCACTTTCAATGATTACCGCGTTGTCTGTACCCTCAAGGGTATAGAACGGATGCTCCTTGCCAATGCTCCTGAGTGAGATTGTACATACCGGTTTGCCGTTCTCCTGTGTGCGGGTGGCATCCATTGCTGCAATGAACCTCAGTTTCTCCCCTCGCTCAGCTGCCTGGCCATATTGGGCCTTAAGGTGTGGCTCGTATGCCTCAAGCGCTGCGTAGAACTTCTCTGCGTATGAAGGGAAATGGGTCTCCTCCTTGCACATGATCTCCTCCGGGATGAATCCCTGGAAGTCCACATCCTGGGTGTCAATGGCAAAGCCTGCCTGTCGGGAAGAGATGAGGAATTTGCGGAAAACATCTGTTCCTGCAAGGTCAAGCCTTGGATCGGGCTCTGCATATCCCATTTCAGCAGCCTCCTTCACAAGGGCAGCAAAAGATTTCTCCCCGTTGTAGTTGCTGAACAGGAAGTTCAATGTTCCCGACAGGATTCCCTCCATCTTCTTTATTGAGTCACCGCAGTTTACAAGCTGCAGGATGGTCTCAAGTACAGGAAGTGCCGCACATACGGTGGTCTCGTATTTGTACTGCACTTTCTCCCTTCTTGCAGTTGCAAAGAGCTCCTGGTAAGACTCGTAAGAAAGTGAGTTTGCAATCTTGTTGCATGCTACAACCGAGAACTTGTGGCGGAACAGATCAACGTACAATGATGCAATGTTGCGGTTGGCTGTGCAGTCTGCAAAGATTGAGTTGCTCAGTTTCATGTTGCAGATCTGGGAGATGTAAGCGTTGTCTGTATTGGCCTCACCCTCTGCAAGGTTGAATCCAGGCTCTATTCCGTTGCGGTTGATGATATAGTTCCTGCTGTTGCAGATTCCGCAGATTACAATCTCCTTGCCCAGTCTCTCCTTAATTGATTTGCGCTGTGCAAAAATGATATCCACAAGTGCCTTTGATACAGTGCCGTAGCCTGCAATGAAAAGGTTTACCCTGTTTGCACTGCTGCCAAAGAACTCTGTGTGGATAGCCCTTATGGCGTCGTTCACATCCTGTGTGTGCAGTACTGCAGACACATTCTTTTCTGAGGAGCCCTGAGCAATTGCACGGATGTTGATTCCCTCTCTTCCAAGGGCCTCAAACATCTTTCCGCTGGCACCGCTCTGGTTCTTCATGTCGTCACCTACAAGGGAGATGATTGAGAATCCTTTCTCCACTTTAAGCGGATCTACCTTGCCAAGTGATATCTCGTAGGCGAACAGTTCGTCTGCCGCCTTCTTTGCCTTGTCTGCATCCTCCTCTGCAATTGCAATGCACATTGTATGTACAGATGATGCCTGGGTGATGAGGATGATGTTCACATTGTTCTTGCTCAATGTGTCAAACAGCTTGCTGGAGTAGCCTGGGATTCCCACCATGCCGCTTCCTTCCATTGAAAGGAGGGCAATCTTGTTGGAAGAGGAGATTCCACGTATCTTCTCCTGCCCCTCAGGCGGGTTGCGCTCTATGAGGGTTCCAAAGTCGTCGGGAGCAAAGGTGTTCTTTACATAAATTGGAATTCCTTGTTTTACAACTGGCTGGATTGTAGGCGGATATACCACTTTTGCCCCAAAGTGTGAAAGTTCAAGGGCCTCCTTGTATGATATGTTTCTGATTGGGCGGGCATCTGCAACTACGCGTGGGTCTGCTGTCATCATACCGCAAACGTCTGTCCATATCTCAAGCCTGCGGGCCTGGGTGCCTACCGCTATGATTGATGCGGTGTAGTCTGAGCCTCCGCGGCCAAGGGTGGTTGTACGTCCTGCAAGGTCTGATGCAATGAAACCGGGCATTATGTACAGCTTGTGCTGGTCGTTGCTGAAGTACTCCCAGATATTGCTGCCGGTAAGGTTGTCAATTACAGCGTTTTTCCCCTGAACAAGCTCTGTCTTTACCAGTTCCCTTGAGTCTTTCCACTGGTGGCTGATGTTCAATGATTTAAGTTTTGCGCTTATGATATTGGTTGAAAGAAGTTCTCCAAAACTTACAATGTGGTCCTGGCTGAGTTCTGTAAGTTCCTTCAAAAGGAACACACCCTTGCAGATCTCCCTCAATTTGTTGAACAAGCTATTGCAGGTCTCCTTTATTGTCTCGGACTCCTCTGCCGGTATAAGCTCTGCAATGATTGCGTTGTGCTTCTCCTGCAAGGCATCTATTAGCTGAAGATAGCTCTCATCACCGTTCTTTGCTGTTTTTCCAATAAGCAGGAGTGCATCTGTAGCCCCGCTGATGGCAGATGAAACTACAACTGTCCTGTCATTTGCCAAAGCTCTCTTTACAATGGCAATTACCTTGTTTATGTTGGTGGCGTTGGCAACCGAGCTGCCGCCAAATTTCAATACTTGCATAATCTTTCTCCTTAACCGTTAAATAAGGTTTTCACTCTCTACAATATCTTTTATCTGCTTCCACTCCAGAAGGAATCCGTCGTGGCCGAAAGCAGATGTTATCTCCATATATTTTGCACCGGGAATGTGCTGTGCCATAAACTTCTGCTCGCAAGTGGGGAAAAGTCCGTCTGAATCTATTCCCACACACACTGTGTTTGCTGTAACCATTTCCATGGCCTTCTCCACTCCGCCCCTGTAGCGTCCCACATTGTGGCTGTCTGTAAGATTGAGCATGCTCAGGTATGAATAGGCATCAAACCTGTCTACAAGTTTCTTCCCCTGGTATCTCTGGTATGAACCGGCCCTTTGCGGGAATATGCAGTCCTCATTGCTCTCGGCCTGGGTTGTATTGTAACCCTCAAAACTTCTGTATGAGATGAGGGCAATGGATCTTGCTGCAGCCAGGCCTGCCTTTCCCCCCAATCCCTGCTCAAAAGTGGGGTCTGCATACAATGCCATCCTCATGGATTCATTGAATGCGCTTCCCCAAGGGGTAAAGCGGCAGTTGCAGGCAAGCAGTACCAGATTCTTTATCTTCTGCGGATACATGATACTCCACTCCAACGCCTGGAATCCTCCAACCGATCCTCCAATAAGAAGGTCTACCTTCTCAAGTCCCAAATGCTCAAGGAGCAAATTGTGGCACTGGGCAATATCCCTTACTGTTGTCTTTGGAAAATCCAGCAGGTAAGGTTTCCATGTTGCAGGATTGATGGAGCATGGAGATGTACTGCCGTAGCACGAGCCAAGGATGTTTGCACAAACTATGGTATATTTTCTTGGATCAAAGAACTTGCCCTCTCCAACCAGAACATCCCACCAGTCTGTAGGGTCTGAGTTGGCTGTAAGGGCGTGGGTGATCCAGACAACTTTCTTTTCCGCAGATTTTTCTGCAGTGTATTCTCTGGAGATATGATAGCATATCTCCATTTCCTCCAGCACCTCGCCGCATTCCAGTGCAAACGGCACGTTATGCCTGTAAAATCTCTTTTCCATGGCTGTTATTTGCTGATAGAGTCAAGTGCCTGCTGGAAATCGGCAATCAGGTCTTCAATATCTTCAATTCCCACACTTATCCTCAATGTTCCCGGAGCAATGCCAATGCTGCGGAGTTCCCCGTCGCTCAACTGCCCGTGTGTGGTTGTTGCAGGGTGGGAGATAAGTGAGCGGTTGTCTCCAAGATTGGTAAGGAGAGTGTACAGTTTGAGGTTGTTCACAAACTTGCCGGCCTCTTCCCTGCTCACCTTCAAATCAACTGTAAACACTCCGCCAAATCCGTTGCGCAAATATTTGAGCGCATTCTGGTGTGAAGGGTGGCTCTCAAGTCCGGGATAGTTTACTTTCTCCACCATTGGGTGCTGCTCAAGCCATTTTGCAAGGGCAAGTGTATTGTCGCACACACGCTGGCACCTTAGTGAAAGGGTTTCACATCCTGTAAGTACAAGGAATGCGTTGAAAGGTGAGAGGCAGCTGCCAAAATCCCTCAATGCCACGCATCTTACATAGGCTGCAAAGGCGCAGTTGCCAAAGTGCTCTGCAAACTTTATGTTATGGTATGAAGCACAAGGCTCTGTAAGTTGAGGGTATTTTCCGCTCTCAAACCAATTGAAGTTGCCGCAGTCTACAACTATTCCTGCAAGGGAGTTGCCGTGTCCGCCAATATATTTTGTGGCTGAGTGGCAGATGATGTTTGCACCAAAATCAATAGGGGCACATACATAGCCTGCACATCCGAATGTGTTGTCTACAATGAAGAGAATTTTGTGCTGGCGGCAAATCTCAGCCAGCATCTGGAAATCCGGAACTGAGAAATCCGAGTTTGCAATGGTCTCAACATAGATTGCCTTTGTATTCTCATCAATGAGGCTCTCAATCTCCTCCCTGTTATTGCATTTGTTGAGCTTTACATTTATACCAAGCTTTGGAAGTGTAACCTTAAACTGGTTGAAGGTGCCTCCATATAGAGACATTGAACTGATTATATTGTCTCCTGCGTTGCAGATAGAAGAGATGGTGAGGAACTGTGCGCTCATTCCGCATGTTGAAGAAACAGCTGCAGTACCTTTCTCCAATGCTGCAATCCTCTGTTCAAGGACATCAGCAGTAGGGTTTCCAAGGCGTGAGTAGATGTTGCCTGCCTCCTCAAGTTCAAAAAGTCTTTTTCCGTGCTCTACATCCCTGAATGCGTATGCAGAGGTCTGGTATATTGGGGTGATGCATGCTCCTGTTACAGGATCCGGCTGTGCACCTGCACGCACCTGGAGTGTGTCAAATTTATATTGTGACATAGTTGTAGTCTTAAGTGTTCTTAAAAAATTGGAATCTTCTGGAGAATGAAATACCCTGTGCCTCCTGCCCAAGATAAATCTAAGGGAAAATGAACAGCATCTTAGCGATGCATTCGCATAATGTACATGCCCATCATACCCATTGCCATAGCCGGCATGGATGTAACCTGAATGATATGAGGGCTTTTGTTCATCCTTGCAAATATAATAAATTTGATATAAAAAAATCCCGGGAGGCATATTTTTTTTGCATCCCGGGATTCATTTATTGTTGTGCAGATTATCGCTTGTTAAGCTCTGCGGTCATTCTCTTCTGAGAGGTAACCTTGTCGGTTCTGATACATGGGCCTGAAGCACAACCGCCCTCACATGCCATTACCTCAATGAAAGGTGCAGGGCATTTGCCTGTTTTGGCGTAAACCTTAAGCATTGCAATGTTCTTCTTGTTAAGGTTGGCTACCTTAAGGGCAGGAAGATTTGCTTTGTCAAGGAATACTTTCACAGCCTGGGTTACACCACCGTCCTGTGCAAATCCATGAGCCTCCTTAACAGAGGTGAAAGGCATTGTCATTGGCTCAATCTGTTTTATGTCAATGTTGAAACCGTCAAAGATAGAACCCAACTCCTCAAATGTCATTACATAATCAACATTGTCATGGTATCTTGCCTCTTTTCTCTTTGCAATACAAGGACCGATGAATACAGTCTTGGCCTCAGGGTCTTTTGCCTTTACAATCTCTGCAGTGTAGTACATTGGAGATTTTGTAGTTGAGATGTATTTCTCAATCTCAGGGATATGTTTTTTTGCCAATTGTATGTATGAAGGGCAGCAGCTGGTTGTCATGAACGGCTGGCCCTCCTCAAGTTTCTCCTCAAGCTCGTGAGCCTCGTTCTCTGTAGTTACCATTGCACCCTGGGCAACCTCAATTACATCTGTAAAGCCAAGTGATTTGATTGCACCGTAAATCTGCTCAATAGGCTCGCTGAACTGGCCAAGGATTGCAGGGGCAACCATTGCAACCACCTTCTCGCCACGTTTGATGCTCTGAAGGATGTCAAACACCTGTGAAATCTCAAAGATTGCACCAAACGGACATGCGTTGATACATTTTCCGCAGTAGATACATTTGCTCTCGTCAATGTGCTCTACGCCGTACTCATCTTTGCTTATTGCCTTAACAGGACATACATCCTCACAAGGAACAGGGATGTATACAATTGCATGGTAAGGACAGCTTGCATGACATTTACCGCAGCTGATACATTTGTCGTGGTCAATCTCAGCCTGACCGTTGTTCTTGAAGTGGATTGCATCCTTAGGACAGTTCATGTAGCAACTTCTTGCAACACAACCGCGGCAAAGGTTTGTAATCTCATAGTTTACCTGAACACAAGATGAACAAGCCTCGTCAATTACAGTAAGAATCTCCTCCTTAAGGTTTTTCTCCCTTGTAACTGCAGCCTGTGCATAGTAAGAAAGAGGTGTAAGCTCATCTTTCTCGTCGGTCATGTCAAATCCAAGAAGAGGAAGAGATTTGTATTTCCATACAGCACGCTCCTTGTGGATACAACAGCGTCCTTTAACTTTTGATTTTCTTGGACTTAGCTCAATTGGTAGTCTGTCAATGCCCTCAATAAGCTTGTCTTCTCTCCAAAGCTTTACAAGTTTGGCAAGCAAGCCGTGACGGACAATCATAACATTGTTTGTAAATGCCATATATAGTGATCTTTGTTATTTTTCAATTTCGGCGGCAAATATAGCAATATTTACCAAATCTATACTAATTTAAATCAACAATATAAGTTATATGAATTTGCTGATAGCATCAATGAACGCCTCTACGGAAGCAGTTACTATATCTGTATTTGCAGAAAATCCGTAATGGATATTGCCCCGGTTCTCAACCTGGATATGTACCTTTCCCACATCGTCACATCCGCGGGTAATTGCCTGCACAAGGAACTCCTCCACCACAATCTTCCGGTTGATGAGTTTCTTTACAGCGGAGAAGGCTGCGTCAATAGGGCCGTTACCTTCAGATGTGGCCTGGCATATCTCCCCATCTATGTTCAATTTTACGGTTGCCATTGGAACAGAGTTCTTTCCGCATACCACCTGCAGGTACTTGAGTCTTATCCTTCTGGCCGCCTCATTGCGGTTCACACCCACAATCACTTTAAGGTCGGAGTCGTTGATGTCCTTCTTGCGGTCTGCAAGAAGAAGGAATTTTTCGTATGCATTGTTAAGCTCGTCGGGAGTAAGGGAGATGCCCATCCTCTCGTAGTGGTGCTTGAGTGCTGCACGGCCGCTGCGGGCAGAGAGGGCAATATGGGAATCATTCATTCCAATGTCAAGAGGATTCATGATCTCATAACTCTCCTTGTTCTTCAACACCCCATCCTGGTGTATTCCCGACGAATGGGCAAATGCATTCCTCCCCACAACAGCCTTGTTGGGCTGCACAGGCATCCTCATGAGGGTGGATACCTGTCGGGAAACCTTATATATGTCCTTGTGGTTGATTTCTGTGCAGAAAGGGATGTCATTGTGGCATTTGAGTGCCATTACAACCTCCTCCAGAGAGGTGTTGCCGGCCCTTTCTCCAATGCCGTTTATGGTAACCTCCACCTGGCGGGCACCGTTCATTATGCCGGAAAGGGTGTTGGCAGTAGCCATTCCCAAATCATTGTGGCAGTGGGTGGAGATGATGGCCTTGTCTATGTTTGGAACGTTGTTTACAAGGAACTTTATCTTCTCACCGTATTCCCAAGGGGTACAGTAACCTGTTGTATCCGGGATGTTTACGGTAGTTGCGCCGGCTGCAATCACAGCTTCAATCACCCGTGCAAGGTACTCGTTCTCTGTGCGTCCGGCATCTTCTGCGTAGAACTCCACGTCATCTGTAAACCTGCGGGCATATTTTACCGCCTTTACGGCACGCTCAATTATCTCCTCCCTGGTGGAGTTGAATTTGTGCTGTATATGGTAATCGCTGGTACCTATTCCGGTATGTATCCTTTTTCTCCTGGCAAAATGCAGGGCAGCAGCCGCAGCGTCAATGTCGGCTTCTGTTGCTCTGGAGAGGGCGCAGATTACTGGTTTGGAGACATTTTTTGTAATCTCTACAACCGAGTTGAAATCCCCCGGGCTGGATGCAGGAAAACCGCATTCAATGATATCTGTATTGAGTGCCTCAAGCGACTTTGCAAGTTCAATCTTCTCAATTGTATTAAGCTGGCATCCAGGAACCTGTTCTCCGTCGCGCAGGGTGGTGTCAAATATGAATATCTTCTGCTCCATAGGTTTGGTTTTAGAAGGGCAAAGGTATAAAAAAACCGTTACCTCAAATAAGGTAACGGCGATATTTTGCATGATGGGGTATAATTACTCCTCATCAAGTCTTAGATGCTGTACGTAGATAGCTTTCTTAATCTCCTCTCTTCTAGCTACAGATTTCTTAACGAAAGTTTTTCTGTTTCTAAGCTCACGAACAATGCCAGTCTTCTCGAATTTACGTTTGAATTTTTTCAAAGCTCTCTCAATGTTCTCACCCTCTTTAATTGGAACTATAATCATCTTAAACCACCTCCTTTTTTTTAGGACTGCAAAAGTATGTAAAGTTTTTAAATTCACCAAAAAAAAGAGTAACTTTACATTATGGGCATTATAGAATCATATATGGAATACATCAGGGAGCAGAAAAGGTACTCCCTCCGCACCCAGCAGTTGTACAAGAGTGCAATTGAAGAGTATTACCTATATATATATAGTGATGTCATCGGGAAGAAGGAGGAGGTATATTCTCTTCCTCCCGACGAATTGTTGGAGGCCCTCACCATCCCCAATGTGAGGAACTTCATTGCCAATGCCACTCAGGGAGGGCTTTCGGCCAGAAGTGTGAACCTGCAGCTGAGTGCCCTTAAGGGTTTCTGCAGGCATCTTCTTTCCAGGAGGCTCATCACATCCAATCCGGTTGATGCGGTTCCCCGTCCTAAAGAGGAGAAGAGGCTTCCGCACTTTTTTCGCAAGGATCCGCTGGATGAATATTTCTCAATGGAACTTGGCGAGGAGTACTCCCGGATGCGTGACAAGCTTATAGTGATGCTTATATACGCTACCGGCATGAGACGTCAGGAGGTGGCGAGTCTGGAGGTTGGGATGTTCGACCAGGGGAGAAAACTGTTCAAAATAATAGGAAAAGGGGATAAAGAGAGAGAAATTCCTGTTGTAGGAACATTATTTGAAAAAATTTTGTTATATTTACACAAACGGAAAGAGGAGTTTGACCCTGAACCTTGCAACGCATTTTTTTTAACGGATAAAGGTGCACCGTTGTACCTTAATTTTGTTAATAATGTAGTGAAAAAAGAATTGGCTGGAATAGAGGGCTTGGAGGGGAAAATCTCGCCGCACGTGCTCAGGCATTCATTTGCAACACATCTTTTGAATGACGGGGCAGACCTAAACAGCATAAAGGAGGTGCTAGGGCACTCCTCGCTGGCGGCAACACAGGTTTATACCCACAACTCTTTTGAACAGCTGAAAAAAATATATTTAACCGCCCATCCACGGGCTAAAAAAGGAGGTTAGTATGGATATCAGAGTTCAATCAGTGAAATTTGACGCAGACGTTAAATTGTTGGAATTCATTGACAAGAAAGTAGGGAAGCTGGAAAAGTTCTATGAGGAGATCATTGGTGCTGAAGTTACTCTCACCCTTTTGCCTGACACAGCAAACAAGTGTGTGAAAATCAGAGTTAACATGCCAGGCAAAGACCTTTTCATTGAGAAGAATGCCTCAACTTTTGAAGATGCAGTAGTAGACTGCGTAGACGTTCTTAAAGAACAGATTGTTAAAATCAAAGAGAAGAAAATGGGCAAATAAGCCTATAGTTTTATAAGGGTTAGTATGGGGGCTGCAAGGCCCCCTGCTCATTTTAATGCTGGTTTAAAAGAGGATAATAAACTAAAGCAACATCATAATTATGGGGATTAAGGTTAATCAGATTACAGAATTTTCAAAAGGAGTGTATGAGAGCATTTTAGACTTTCCCACAAAGGACGTTCTAAAAACATTGGTAAGCAGACAATATAATTATATTTGGTGTCTTAGTTATGAAGAAGATAAACATAATTGGTGCTCAATCTACAAAAAATTATATGGAATTCCTATAGAAAAAGTTCTAATTAGAAATGTGAAATTTGAATATATTGTAGAAACATCACAATTTATAGAATTAATACCATATATAACAGGAGGGGTTCATATCATACAAATGAATAAGATTCCGCCTTATTATTTAAGAGGCGCAATGGATAATTTGAATTATAGGACCAAATATAATCTGCTTAGAAAGGAAACTGATTTCCTTTTTGAATTAGATTTACCTCCAAGTCCTGATTACACACCTCTTATAAGTCCATATAGAAAATTCCTAGAAGATTCTATTGCGCTTATAAACAAAAACAACCAATCAGAAGCTCGAACTGAGGAAATGTAAACTAACCTTAAAAGAAATTTCTATATACTCGGTAAAAGGCCTAAGGTTAAAAAGAGAATTTCATCAAATATATTCGCTTGATGGATCCGTTATCACAGATACCCTGGGATGTGAATTTAATTATAGATTCAATTATCCGATATATTACAAATTTTGTAAGTAGCTAGGTGTTGAAATGGTGTATTCTGCTCATTATTAAATATTCTTCTTATTATATAGATATGAGTATTATTAACTCCAAACATATAGAGCAAAAACAAATCACATAGGGGGACCTCATTCGACGGTTGCGAGTTATTGCGAAGCAATGACGTAATAAGGCATCATCAGATGCCCGGCGGAGGCCGTGTGAAACGGAAGGCCGGGAGCCGCACCTGCGTGAGCAGTAGATAAAAGAGGAAACTGTGTCGTCCCCCGAAGTGATTTGTTTTTTATTTAGATAGTTTTTCAGAAAAGGAGGGAACTGGGAAATTTCTGTCGGGAAGAGAATGACAAAGGCATTAGCAATATAAAATACAATTTGTTAAATTTGCCTGAGGAGGTAACCTTTACCAACGGTAACATTCCATAAAACTAGAGAATATTATACGTAGACTGACTAATCATCCGGAAAGAACATATGATTACTATAAAAAGAAATAAATTGATGCTTAGTATTGTTTTGTTGATTCTTTCAATACTGATAATCCGAGTGTTAACAGATCTATTCCCATATAACTCAACGGAGCATATGATTCGTAAAGGTATATCATGGAACCATGAAGTGTATATTCAAGTGACTTGTTCTGAATATTGTGAGGATACATTGGATTTAATTATTTCAACACTAGGCCTTTTTGATAAAATTTGCGATGATAAGTCGCTTAATCCAAATAAAATTAGAGTGCATAATCAATTCATTAAGAAGTTAGAAGATTGCATATCTAATGACAAGTCTATAAATATATCTTCTAGGCTATTTGACGAACTTAAAGAAGATCGTATATACCGATTTAATATTGATAAAGAACTACAAGAAGAATTCAGTAAAAATGGATATCAATATTATATTGAGGAAGGGTGGATTAAGGGATACAAATGGCCAAGAGATTTAGATGTTGGAACTATTCCAATTGCTGGGGATAAAGAAAAGCTGCATTTATTGAATAATCTTATCTATTTCTTCCAGAAAGAACATTTTAGAATTTATTTTATGGAGCTTAGCGATGATAACTGTTGGGGGTATCAGATATATTAAGTCATTTAAGGGTTACAGATTATTATGTAGCCCTTTTTAATCTTATAATGTCGTCCCCCGAAGTGGTTTGTTTTTATTCAAAAAACATTCCCACAAGCTCCTCTACAGAGATATTGTTGAAGTAAGATGCTGTAGGGATCCCTTCAAGTACATTACTTATAGTTTCAATGGTGTGGGGGGTGCCAATGAGCTTTTGGCAGAACTCCTCAGTTGGAAGGGTGAAGAAGTAGTCTCCCATTATCTTCAGTTCTGTGATTGTCCCTTTGGATACAGTCATGAACAGTTCAACTATGCCGCCGGTGAGTTTGGCGGTTTTGCTGAAGCTGTAGGCAGGGGAGGAGCCGAAGTTCCAGCTCTCCTGGGAGTATTTTTCCTGGCATAGGGTATCTATGGCCTTTATGTCTGCCTCTGTAAGTGTGTATGGCTTAATCTCGGGGTGCCGGCTGCAGATGTACTGTTCCAGGTAGCTCCAGAAGGATGCTATGTCGGTTATTGGGGTAACGTCTGCCGGGAATTCGTCGGGAAGATGCTCCGAGATATTGGTTACTCTGCTGCGGTTGCTCTGTACAGCTTTTCCTATGAATTTCTCCGGACGGGATTTCAGGGCTGCTGCCAGGTTGCCCATTGAGGCGTTGAAGAGCAGGGTGCCGTGCTGCAGGATGCGGTTGTTGTGGATACATACTGCGTTGCCGGAGAATTTGCGGCCGTCTATGAGTAGGTCGTTTCTCCCCTCAAGATATGCCTTTATCCCAATGTTGTTAAGGGCCTCTATTATTGGCTGGGTGAAACGGCGGAACATTGCACTGGCATCTTCGCCGGGGATTCTGGCTTCAATGAATGTGAAGTTGAGGTTGCCAAGGTCATGAAATACTGCACCGCCACCGGTGAGTCTCCTCACTACCTTTATGCCGTTCTCCTTTACATAATTGATGTCTACCTCTGCCAGGGTATTCTGGTATCTTCCTACAATTATTGAGTCCCCGTTTCTCCAAAGGCGGAAGATTGGCTGCTGGAACTCTTTAAGAAGGTACTCTTCTAAGGCAAGGTTCCAATAAGGGTCAGTACAATGGTGACTTACGTAAAGCATTTTATGACAAGTTGTATTTTTTTGCTATGGCTCTGTATGCCAGAAGTACAAGATATCCTATGAGTATTCCAAAAAGTGCCCCGCACACCACATCTCCAGGGAAATGTTTTCCAACATACACTCTGCTGTAGGCAACAGCAACAGACCATATGAAGATAAACCATGTATACCACTTCTTCCTTATGAGGGCTACAGAAATTGTTGCAAACCCAAAGAAGTTTGCTGCATGGGTGGATACAAAGCCGTATCTGCCACCTTTGCCCTCAAGCAGGCGTACCGCTTCCTGGATGTATGGATCCCACCCCGGGCGGTATCTTTCAAGGGTATTCTTGATTGCATGTACAGAGAGCCAGTCTGTAAGGGCGAAAGTAACAAGTACAGCCGCCGTCATTACAGCGGCCGACTTTACATCTCTCTTTCTGAAGAACATATAAAGGACGGCTGCGTAGATTGGAATTCCGCTCCATTTTGCGGAGATGAATACCATTATGTGGTCTACTATGGGGTTGTGGAACCCGTTGATTGCAAGGAGTATCTCCCTGTCCAATTGGATCAGCCAGTCTAGCATATGTTAAATCTCTTCGTTCAGTGTTTTCCAGATAAGGTCCTTAAGCTCCTTTATACCCTCATTTGCTGCAGATGAAATGAAGATTGTAGGGATCTTCCTTGGAAGGTGAGGTTTTATCTCACGTTTGAGCTCATCATCAAGCATATCTGATTTTGAAACTGCAAGAATTCTCTGTTTGTCCAAAAGCTCAGGATTGAACTTCTTGAGCTCCTTAAGGAGAATCTTGTACTCTGCCAGGATATCCTTGCTGTCTGCAGGAACAAGGAACAGAAGCACCGAGTTACGCTCAATGTGTCTGAGGAACCTGTGTCCAAGACCTTTACCCTCACTTGCACCCTCAATGATACCCGGAATGTCTGCCATTACAAACGATTTGTCGTCGTAGTAGTTGACAATTCCAACACTTGGCTCAAGGGTAGTAAATGCGTAGTCTGCAACTTTAGGGCGTGCTGCTGATACTGTAGAAAGAAGGGTTGATTTTCCTGCGTTAGGGAATCCAACCAATCCTACATCTGCAAGTATCTTAAGCTCAAGGATAAACCAACCCTCTACTCCAAGCTCACCCGGCTGGGCATAGCGTGGGGTCTGGTTGGTTGAGGTCTTGAAGTTAGCATTTCCCAAACCTCCTCTACCGCCTTTTACAATGATTTTTTCCTCGCCGTGCTCTGTAATCTCAAAAAGGATCTCGCCTGTTTCTGCATCTTTGGCTACAGTGCCAAGGGGAACATCAAGGTAGATGTCCTTACCGTTGCGGCCGTGCCTTAAGCTGCCGCTTCCGCTCTCTCCCTCCTCTGCACGGATGTGCTTCTTGTACTTGAGGTGGATTAGGGTCCAGAACTGTGAGTTTCCCCTTAGTATAATATGGCCTCCGCGGCCACCGTCACCTCCGTCGGGACCTCCTTTTGGAACATATTTTTCCCTGTGAAGATGCATTGATCCGTTTCCTCCATTTCCTGAGGCAAGGAACATTTTTACGTAGTCTACGAAGTTTGAGTTTGCCATATTGCTATTGTGTTTTTTATATTTGCTCCCGACAGTTTTTTCTTGTTACAGGTTCTCCGAAATCTTCTGGAAAATCTCCTCAACGGTGCCAATGCCGCAGATTTCCTGATATTTGCCCTGTGCAGAGTAGTACTCTATCAGAGGCATTGTCTTGTTGTGGTACAAGTCTATCCTGGTCTGGATGATTGACCTGTCGGTATCATCCTTCCTGTTCTCGATGGATGCCCTGTGGAGAATTCTCTCAAATACCATTTCGTCGGGAATAACAATTGAGAGTACCTTGTTTACCTCCTGGTTTTTCTCTGCAAGCATCTTGTCGAGAATCTCAGCCTGAGGGAGGGTTCTTGGGAATCCGTCAAAAATGAAGCCGGCAACATCAGGGTTGTCTGCTATTTCGTTTTTGATCATCTGTACAACAATGGAGTCGTCTACAAAGTTTCCATTGTCTATAAGCTGTTTGGCAATTTTGCCAAGTTCAGTTTCTGCTGCAATCTCCTTTCTCAGGAGGTCTCCTGTAGAAACATGGTGGAAGTTGTACTTCTCAACCATAAGTTTGGCCTGGGTCCCCTTTCCTGCACCTGGGGGGCCGAACAGAAGATAGTATTTCATGATTTATATTCAGTTTTTTGTTATTCTGTTTGTGTTGTGTCTACTCCCCGCTTTCGTCCAATACATAAATGTCCTTGTACTGTCTGCCCAGCTGGTTGTAGTCCAATCCGTAGCCTACAATGAAATCGTTTGGAATCTGCAGGGCAGCGTAGTCGATAGGAATATCCTTTTTGTATGCATCAGGTTTGTATAGAAGAGTACAGATTTTAATGTCTGCCGCTCCTGCATCTTTAAGGATCTTGTGTATCTCCTCAATTGTATTGCCTGTTTCCACGATGTCCTCCACTACAACCACAGTCTTGCCTTCTACTCCTTTGGTAAGGCCTACAATCTGTTTTACCTCTCCGGTAGATTCAGTTCCCTGATATGAAGCAAGCTTTACAAACACAACGTCACTTTTAACCTCAATTTTTCTCATAAGGTCTGCTGTGAACATGAAAGAGCCGTTCAGAATGCTAAGGAAAATGGGTACATCCACATCCTTGAGGTCTGTGTTTATTTTCTCTGCAACTTTTGCTACAGCATTATCAATTTGTGCTGCGGTCATGCAGATTTTGAATTTCTTATCGTGAAGAACAACTGTGCTCATAATGCAATATTTTCCAAAAATTACTTCAAACTACAAAAATAATTGTTATTTTTGATTTTCGGTAAAAAATAAGCATATGGAGCCAAAAGTAAGTATTATAATGGGCAGCACTTCAGATATGAAGGTTATGGATCAGGCTGCCAAATTCCTTGAGGAGATGGAAATCCCATTTGAGATCAACGCATTGTCTGCTCACCGTGTTCCCGACATGGTTCATGAGTTTGCAATGAATGCACATAAGAGAGGTGTGAAGGTAATCATTGCCGGAGCAGGTGGAGCAGCCCATCTTCCAGGTGTGATTGCAGCATCAACCCCGCTGCCTGTAATTGGTGTTCCAATCAAGTCTTCAAACTCTATAGACGGTTGGGATTCAATCCTTTCAATTCTTCAGATGCCTTCCGGTATTCCTGTTGCAACAATGGCTTTGGACGGTGCAAAGAACGCAGCCATCCTTGCAGTGCAGATTCTTGCATGTGCAGATGCTGACCTGTTTGCCAAGTTTGAGAAGTTCAAGGCAGACCTTGCAAGCAAGATTGCAAAGGCTAATGAGGAATTGGCACAGATTAAGGAGTACAAGTTTAAGGTGTGAATCTGTTGACTTGCATTTTCGGATAATGGAGGCCTGCGGGTCTCCATTTTTTTTGTTTTGTCCTGGATGTGTGGAGCTTTCCGGGACATTTTCCTACTGACGAGAAATACATCCACGTTTGGGCGGCAGAATGTGGATGAAATGTTTGTGTCGAGCAAAATATCCACGTTTGAGCGGCAGAATGTGGATGAAATGCTTGTGGCGCGCAAGATATCCACGTTTGAGCGGCACAACGTGGATGAAATGTTCGTGCAGGGGATGTTTGTCCCGGATGTGAGGCGTTTTCCGGGAAATTTCCCTTCTGCTGCGATAGTTTGTCCCGGTTTTGGTGTCGAAATGAGGATGTTTTGCTGGTGCAGGGGGTGTTTGTCCCGAAAGTAGTGTGTTTTCCGGGATAAAGTGCAGTGAAGCAATAAATTGTGATGGAATTTGCTTTAACGGAAGGGGATTTTTTGTAGCTTTGTGGTATAAGTGGATGGGATATGAAGGGCATATTGTGTTCGATTGGGTTTGTGCTGTGCGGGTTGAGTGCTGTTGCGCAGGTAGGGAGCAAGGAGGTCATCGGGAGTGGTGCCGGGGAACTACGGGGCATTCAGGAGTTTATGGAGAAGATGGTTGAAGAGGGAAGTGAGGCCGGATGGGAGGAACTGGAAGGGTACTTCATGTACAGGATACGGCATCCGTTGGATATCAATACTGCGGGGAGGGAGGAGCTGGAGGAACTCCATCTGCTTACGGATTTTCAGATTGCAAGTTTGCTGGAGTACCGCAACAGGAGCGGTCATATCCTTTCGCGGGCGGAGCTGCAGCTGGTTAACGGCTTTGATGCGGCTTCGGTTTCTTTAATTGCTCCCCTGATAACTTTCGGAGAGGGGAGTACAACAGATGATGATACATATTTTGCCGGCAGGAGAGGCAGGGATACTCTCGCCTGGTACAGAAAGACAACGACGGAACTGTATGCAAAGTGGTGGTGGAAAGAGAGCAGTGAGGAGTGGCTCGGGCCGGAATTCTATTCCCAGATAAAATTCAAGGGAGATTACAACAATAAATTCAAGTTTGGATTTACGGCAGAAAAGGATGCCGGGGAGGTGGTGTGGTCTGGAGGGACCGCAGATTTCCTGTCGGGATACATGATGTTGAATGATATTTCTTTGGGGAGGAAGATGAAGGTGGCTGATCTTGTGGTTGGTGATTATGCGGTGCGGTTTGGTCAGGGGCTGGTTGTGTGGAACGGAGCAAGTTTTGGGGCTGGCTCTACTGTGCAGGGGATGTATAAGAGGGGGGCGCAGCTGAATCCGTATACCTCTTCAGATGAGAATGGTTTCATGCGGGGGGGTGCTGCAACGCTCAGGAGGAATTTTTCTGTGGGGAAGGGCGTTGGGGTTACAGTATTCTTTTCCCTCAAGGATGTGGATGCCAGGATAAAGGATGGGAAGTATACGTCGCTCAAGACAGACGGGCTGCATAATACTGAAAGCACCTTGCAGACAAGGAAGACGCTTGGCGAGATGGTTTATGGGGGCTCGGTGCAGTATTGGAACCACAAGGTGAAGATGGGTTTCAACTGTATAGGGTATGGCTATGATGCCCATAATGGCAGAACTGTGCAGGAGTACAACAAATATCAGATATATGACGGCAGGTGGGGAAACTTCTCTGTGGATGTGAATGCCGTTTGGGGCGGAAGAAGAGTGTTTTTGGAGGCGGCATGTGATTGGGGAGGAAGCGTTGCGGTGTTGGGTGGAATGACATTCAGATGGCGGGGATGGGATTGTGCTGCCACGTTGAGGAGCTATTCCAGGAGTTATATAGCCCCTTATGCGGGGGCTTACAGTACAGTTTCTTCGTGTTCAAACCAGAGCGGCTGCAATATGGTTGCCCAGAAGAATATTGGATGGGGCAAGAAGCTGTCGTGCGGTTTTGATGTGGCACATTACCCATGGAAAAGGTATGGGGTTCCACAGGAGTCGGGTGCGGTGAAACTGTGGTGCAGGTTGGAGCGTGAGGGGGAGCCGCTAGGCTGGAATGTGAAGTTTTACGGCACCGCAGATACCTATGAAACGGATTTTAAGTGTGGGGTAAAAGGGTATCTGTGTTATGATGTTGCCGGCTGGCTGCAGGTAAAGGTGCGCAGTGAGGCCGTTACGGTTGAAGGTGCGGATTGGGGTGTTGCGGCCGGTGCGGAACTGGTGGCAACCTCCAGGGGAGGGCGTCTGCGGGGTATCCTTCATGGGGCATACTATAATTGTCGGGAGTGGGAATGCAGATTATATATGTATGAGTATGACCTGCCTCTTTCCTATTCCTCAAGGCTGCAGTATGGTGAGGGAATGGCTGCGTATGCGCTGGTTTCGTATAAAATGGGGCGCAAAGGTGCATTATATATTAAAGGAGACAGCTCCGGGAAGATGAAATTGGGTTTAAGGATGAGGTTTTTTTAGTACATTTGTTCACAAAATTGAAAAAACACTATGAGACCAGAAAAAACACTTGGAGTTTTGGGTGGAATGGGACCTGCAGCAACAGCAGACTTTTTGAGAGTTTTGGCTGAGAGGACCCCTGCTGGCACAGACCAGGAGCACCCTAGAATGATTGTATATTCACATACTGCCACTCCCGACAGAACCACTTTTCTATTGGGAAAAGGACCGGATCCAACGGAGTACATCAAAGATGGCCTGAAGACCCTTATTGGTTGGGGGGCTGATTATCTCTGTGTTACCTGCAACACCGCGCACTATTTTGTTGACGGGTTCAGGAGCGAGATTGAGAAGCCGATTATCCACATTGTAGACGAGACAATCCGCAAATGTGCAGAGGTTTCGCCAAAAGGGGCATGGCTTACAGCAACACTCGGAACCATGAGAACCGGTTTGTACCAGAAGCATGCTGCCGACAGCGGCTACAATTTCCGTATCCCTTCAGAGGAACTTCAGGTGGAGATCCACGATGCAACCGATATGGTAAAGGCAGGTCTGCACAAGGAGGCCGGTGCCAAGTTCAGAGGGATAATTGAAAAGCTTTGGGAGATTGAGAAGCTTCCTATAGTAGGCGCATGTACAGAGATTCCAATCTGTTACGCAAATACAGGGCTTGATCCGCAGATGGGAATATCCTCTTTGGAGGCCCTTGCTGACGGTTGTATCAGAGAATTGTATAAAAAATAAGAGATATGAAACTTAAGATATCATTGCCGGTGCAGATACTCATAGCCCTTGTAGTGGGAGTATTGTTTGGTGTCTTTGCACACGAATACGTAAAATATGTAAGTTGGGCCGGAGAGATGTTTCTCCGTTTCCTTAAAATGATTGTGGTTCCCATTGTATTCTGTTCTATGGTTACAGGAGTTGCCAGCCTCGGTAACCAGGGAGGTCTGGGCAGGATTGCCGGAAAGACATTCGGATTTTATGTGAGCACAACAGTTATAGCAACAGTTATAGGTCTTGTGCTTGTTAATGTATTGCAGCCTGGAGCCGGTTCATCATTGGTGTCGGACGCTGCTGCCGCATCGCAGATTGCAGGTGCCCAGAAAGTGTCGTTGGGACAGCAGATAATAAACATAATCCCCAACAATGTTTTTGATGCATTTGTAAGGGCAGACCTGTTGCAGGTAATCTTCTTTGCAATTCTTTTCGGATTCTTTGTAACAAAAGTCAGCGATAAGGCAAGAACAACAATAGTTGATTTCTTCCAGGCAGGAAATGATGTCATTATGAAAATTGTCCTTGCGGTAATCAAGCTTGCCCCTTACGGAGTATTCTCAATTGTGGCCAAGATGATATCGCAGCAGGCGGGAGATATGGACAAGCTTATGAGTGTGGCCCAAAGCCTGGGCATGTTCCTTCTCATAGTTTGGGTAGGCTGCATGATACATTTCTTCATAATACTTCCGTCGTGTGTATATTTCTTGGGTAAGGAAGACCCTTGGAGACATATGAAAAAGATGTCCACTGCAATCCTTACAGCATTTTCTACATGTTCGTCGGGAGCAGCACTTCCTATTTCAATGAAGGATTCTCAGGAGAAATGCGGCATATCAAGCAGAATTGCCGGTTTTACATTGCCTCTTGGTGCAACCATAAATATGAACGGTACTGCCTTGTATGAAGGTGTTGCTGTAATCTTCATTGCACAGGTGTATGGCGTTGACCTTTCAATTATTGAGCAGATAATCATTCTTGTTACCGTGCTGTTCTCTGCAATTGGTGCGGCAAGTATCCCTATGGCAGGTCTTGTAATGCTTTCAGTGGCAATTTCAGTAGCCGGCCTTCCAATGGAAGGTGTGGGCCTTGTACTTGCTGTAGAGCAGCTTTGCGACATGCCTCGTACAGCTACCAACTCATATGGTGACATGTGCGGTGCAGTGGTGATTGCAAAATCTGAGGGGGAGAAACTGACAATTTAGCCTTGGATTGGGTTATATGATACGAATGGAAAGGAGTGGCTTTTGGCTGCTCCTTTTTTGTCTATATGGTTAATGTTCTTCACTCCTTAACCTATCATAAAATATGTAAAAGGCATACTTTTTCTATATTTTATGATAGGTTGATCAAATTATTGATTGTGTGTCAGGCTATTTTTCAAAGCTATACCCTTTGCTGTAAGGCGGTATTTTTGGTTCTGACTATTAGGCTTATCTGGAATCGTAAGTTCTATATAACCATTACCAATGGCAGGATTCAAATAGTCCGTTCTAAAATAATCTCTATTTTTAATTGACAATAACCCCTGTAATTCCGAACGCCCCATCTCACCAGTCAATATAGAAACAAGTTTCTCCACTTGTACACTTGCATGGTCACTTGCATGGTCACTTGCATGGTCACTTGCATGGTTATGAGCACTTATAGGCAAAGTTATACGGATAAAGTTATCTGTAAACTTGAAACAATCTTCGCCGTATGCTCGCAAAATACGCGGAATACCAGAACCTAATGATTCTACCAATTCTACATCGCGGTAGATACGCATCAGCTCCTTGTTGCGTGGAATAGATATGCCATTGAAGAACTCCTCTCTTGTGAGGGATTCTGGCAAGCGACCGGCAGAAGTTATCTCGAGTCTGTCGGGGAATATCTCAAACTTGGGCGGAACTTCAAATGAGTAATCGTTATGTACGATGGCATTGATGACAGCCTCACGCAAAGCAACCTTATTCCACAATGGGGTCTCAATACGCTCCATTGGAGTTATGGTTGCAGCGACCTTATTCTCAATATCCAATTTTGACAATACACTTTTGGTCGCTTTGATAAGAGAGCAATAGCCATACTCGTTGTTCTCTACCAAATCGCAACGGTCAAGGCTTGAATACTTCGCAACCTTGATTGAGTTGCCATTCTCGTCAGCAAGCAGATATGCCACATAGTTATACTTGCCATCATCTGTAAGCAACTCCAGTGTACGCTTGAAATTATCATTGAGTCTCTTGCCTCGCTCATCATAATAGATACGCAACTGCTCAAAACTCAAATCCTGACGGTTTGACACAATGCGACCGATAGAGTTGCGTGTACGCATAGCAAACAAGCGATCAATCTGCTCTTGTGGCATAGGTTCGGTAGATGTACCAACACGCAGATACGCACCCTTCGGAGTCATTCCATATTTTGTTTTGAAATATGGCTTCTCAATACCACTCGCCACCGTAACCTTGATAATGCTACGCCCATCCCTCTGCTCCTCGGCAATATCGAACAAACCCATAGCAGAAGGTGAAATATTGTGCTTGATGCGGTCTTTCAACCTAAGCATACAATCATCCACATCATTCACGCCCACAGTTGAACCATCCTTATCAATGCCGATATAGATGTATCCGCCCTCCTTGTAATTAAGGAACGCCACAACCTCCTTCTCAATATCAAGTTCCGAGGTCAATTCTCTTTTATATTCTATGCGGTTGGTTTCGGTCATATACGAACAGTATATCTCTATGTTTTAATGAATATTCTATTTAAACCAGTTCATTATCTAGTTTATACATCAACATACTGGCAAAATGTAATTTTCTAATGGCATCTGCTTTTGATAATGTTTGATTGCTATGAGCTTTGGGGTTTCTTATGCCAATCATTGCTCCCACAAACATTTCCATATATCCTTGTTGCACATTTGTACCTGTCTCTGTTGAAATATCTCCTAATTTTATTATTGGATTTTGAGGAGAAAATGCTGATTGCATTAATTTTGCACCATCTTTTTCAACGGACGTCCTATTTTTGTAAATCCCTTTAACTCTTGTATTTACTTCCTTAAATGCAGCTTCTACTGCATCTGCATAATAACTATCATCAAAACGACCTTTAGCGACTGAAACAATCTGTGGGTGTATATTGTCCCAAAAGGGCGATGAATTATTATTACTATATCCATTTAGATATGTTATAGTTGCTATAACTTCGCCAAAAGAGTATGGGTTAATACCATTCTGAGGAGTTACTAGTTGTTGACCAAATTGATTCACCGAGATTAGATCCGATGTTTTTAAGTTAGGTAGTATCTTATCTCTCAACCTGTCTCTAAATGTATGATACTCTTCTGGTATTAATGGAATTAATTGATATAAAGCACTATAAAGGTCATTATAACTGATAGCGTTGCTAGGAATCCGTCGTACATTAATCATATTACGAACGCTATCAACAACTTGAATACATTTATTTAACTGTTCTCTATATTTGTTCATAGTTCCAATTGTTTTCTGTAAACTGAATCCAATGTGTTACCTTCTTTATCTTTCCACACGAGCCAGCCATTATTGCTACTGCCTATGCAGAAGTCAGCTGCAGTACTTGGGCTTGGGAAAGTTTTATCGGAGGTCATTACTAATTCATCATTTTCAATGGAGGCATACTCATGTAGCATGCTTTCACGTTTTTCTTTCCAGTTGAAAGATGGTACCATAGTTTTGGCAATAACACTGCCTCTCAAAACCGTAAAGCCATTGGAACTATAGAAGCCCTTCGCTTCACAACCACGCCCTTTAGTATAGAACAAATGTTCTGCTTTGGGCTGCGATACCTCAAAAATATTGCACCCTATGAATGATGCTAAGAACTTAACATCCTCAAAGAACTCATCCATTGAGTCCTGCTGATACTCGGGCAAATTTGGAGCTTTGGGCGTCTGCTTATTGTCGCTCAATACAAACGCATTGGCTTTCTTTGCTTCGGCTATTGCCTTGTGCTCTAAATATTGCACATCTGCTTTGGTCATATCAGCATCTTTCGATACAAATATGAGAGCCTTTTGCCAAAAGGATTTCTTGCTATCGTGATCTTTTACACGTTCACGGAAGTTCTCTGTTTCTCCAATATATGCTTGTGGTTTTGTCGCCTCATTCTCACCAAGTAAGATGTAAAATGCAGGCTTCTGCAACTTCTCTTGCGTATTTAGATATGAGAGGTTGGAGCGTGGCACAACGAACATCTGGCAAATCTTATTGCTGATGAATGCGTATTGAGTCCCTTTTGGATCTCCATCAATTAAGTATGTAGTTACTGTTTTGCCCATGATTTATATTTTCCCTATTTATAGTGTACCTCCGACTCCTTTGAACTTTTCCACAAATGCTGCAATCAATTGGAACACCTTATGTTTCTTAGTCAAATACATAGGATTCAATGGACTCATCTTTGGCAAGATACTATTAAAGTCTGTTCCATTCTCACTGACAAACTCACGCTTTAAGGAAACAGTAATGTATCGCTTGGCTTCTTCTTCATTTAAGTTTTCAGAGGAAATTAACTCTGATGCCTCTTGCTTCTGTTTACTTTGTGCATATCCAAAGAACGACTCAATAATACTAGTCTTATCAGTAATAGTATCCAAATCAGTCTCGTTAATAAAATCAACGATAAGACTTTCCTTTGCTCTATTTCCAACACTTGCACGAATTACACCTCGTATCTCTTCAATCAATGCAGTTTTATCTTTGGTCTTATTATTCTTCTCAAAGATCAGCTCCAATATATAATCCAAGTTTATTTCTTGGGACTTTAGCAAATCTATCTCAAAAACAACGTCATCCCAATCAATCTTAGATTTTTCGGCAGAAGAGCCATCTTTCTCGCGTCTTAACCAATCTCTAATATCGTTATAAGTAGATTTGTAATCTTGAACGGCTCGTTCAGACAACATTTCTACCTGTTGCATATCCTTAATATCCTCATCTGTTACGAAATATGTATTTTTAAATTCCTCAACAGCATTAGGATTATCTAAGTCTATCGCTTGCAAAGCCTTAAGATGAGTGTACTCATCATAGTTCTGCAAAATATTCTCGATTCGTAAGTACTCTCCAAAGAGTTTAGAAAAATCCTTTTTATCCTGCTCTGTCTCTATTTTATCAACATTAGGGAATCGCTCATTCAACTCTTTTACAACCTCAATATACCCTCGACGAGCTTCTCCTGTAACAATATCCTTAAATCCATCCAGATACTCTTTGTAACTTCTTTCGAGCACTACATTTCTAGTATTACTATCTCCAAACAGAGTTATAGCATCAATTGTATGTTGCTCTAAATCCCTAAATGTAACGATATTGCCGAATGTCTTTGTTGCATCAAAAATTCTGTTTGTACGAGAGAACGCCTGAATTAGTCCGTGATAACGTAAATTTTTATCAACAAATAGAGTGTTTAGCGTAGGGGCATCAAAGCCGGTAAGGAACATACCTACAACGATAATAAGGTCTATTTCCTTACTCTTTACTCGCTTGGCAAGATCTCTATAATAGTTTTGGAATTCTCTGCTGTCTACTCCAAAACTCGTTTTAAACATAGCATTATAATCGTTGATGGCGTTAGTCAAAAATTCTTTCGCACTAATATCCATTGCCGTTGGCTCAAAATTTTCATCGATAATTTCGCCAATTGCCGATTGCTCTTCATTAGCAGCAAATGAAAAGATTGTTGCTATTTTCAGGGGTCTTTCAGAGCCTTGCTGAAGATTGTTTAATTCCTCATAATAGCACTTAGCAGCATCTACACTACTAACTGCAAACATCGCATTAAAACCCTTATTCGCACCCATACTTCGATGAGTTTTTATCTTGAAATTATCCAATATATATTGAGATATTTCTTTGATACGTGCAGGGTGCAGCAGCGCAGACTTGTTTTCTGCCGCACTTAACTTTTTCTCATCTCGTTCAGTTTCGATTCCCTTGAATCGAGGACGAACATTGTTATAATCAACCTTGAACTTCAGAACCTTTTCATCTCGGATAGCATCGGTAATTACATATGAGTGCAATTCTCGGCCAAATACACTTGCTGTCGTTTCAGATCCAAGTGCATTTTCCGGAAAGATAGGCGTGCCTGTAAATCCGAACTGATAGTATTTCTTGAACTTCTTCTTTAATTGCTTTTGAGCCTCTCCAAATTGTGAACGATGTGCCTCATCAAAGATAAAGACAACCTGTTTCTGATAAATAGGCAAATCACTTTCGCTCTTCATCAGATTGTTCAGCTTC
>JAGBTG010000052.1 GCA_017631435.1 Bacteroidales bacterium
GAAAGATGAAAATTTTGAAATATTTGACATGTTCATTGGCTTTGTTGGCAATGGTTACATCTTGTGACAAACACGAGATCCTATATGATACAGAGCCAGCAAAAGCAGCTGAGTACCAGCTTCACTACTTTGAGCCTATCACCAATACCGCTACTAACTACATTGACTCAGTATACGTTAATGGAAAGCTTCTTTCAGGTATTGACGGTGGTGGTAACTTGGCTACATACAACGGTATCCCTGGCGGTTCTACAGGTAGATTCTTCACAGTTGAGCCAGGTGACGTTAACTTCAAGTTCTACAGAAAAGGTGAGGTTGTTTACGATCAGAACATTACCCTTACTGCAGGCAAACAGAACGTTATTGTTCATGACCTTAACAAACCAGGTATTGTACTTGACAACGGTTATCCTTACCAGCATGTTAGCGGTACAGCTACTGCTGCTACTTGGGGTACTGACTCGCTTGCTACAATCAAGTTTGTAAACGTAATGTATGAGGCAGAGGGACAGCCATATGAGGGTAAACTTCAGTACCAGTGGCAGAACCCAAGAACCAAAGAGTGGGAGAACCTAGGTAACCCTGTTGGTTTTGGTGAGGCTACTGACAGATGCCCTATCCTTATCGTTAAATCTGTATTCAACTCTGCAGGATACTGCCGTATTGACTACAGAATTCTTGACGAGAACGGTGAGTTGTTCCAGCACTACAATTCAGGTGGAAAACCTGTTAACTATTCAGACTACTGGAATGGCTACATTGGACGTTCATACATGCACTTCCTAAGCGGTATCAGAACAAACAAATCTACCAGAGTAGCTGTTAAACAGTGGACATCTCTATAGTAGATCGCTTATTGAATTGAGAGGCCGCGCCTTAGTGGCCTCTCTTTTTTTAACGGATAACCTTAATACATTATAGAAATGAAAAAGATTATTCTAGTTATGTTGGCAATGGTACTTGCGTTGCCTTCATTTGCTCAGAAGCTTTCAAAAGAGGAGAAAGCTGCTTTGGCAAAAGCTCAGAATGAGAGTGCAGTTACTGCCATCAATGCTAAAGCATGGGTTATTGTACCTTCACAGTACCAGAAATCTGACGGAACTCTTGAGAGCAATGTGGATCCTGCTATCTTCGTTTGCTGCGAGGGCGACAAGATGACTGTTCAGGGTTACATTTGCGGTGGAAGCAACTCTCAGGGCTATCTTGTTGAGTTCAAGGAGTATAATCCAACCATTGACAAGAAAGGCAACCTTAAGATGCGACTTGTTGTAAACGGACGTATGATGAGAGGTATCTACCAGATTACCCTAAGAAACAACACAAACGTTGCTGACGTGATTTTCACACCTAACGGAAAGAGCCCTCTTAAGTTCCAGGGTCCTATTGTTCCTCTTGCAGGTGCAAACTACTACAAGAGATCAAATCCTATGTAATAAGGAATCTCAAGTTTTTAGGTTAAATCAAAAAGGGAAAGCAGAAATGCTCTCCCTTTTTTACATATATATAGGGGTATAAATCTATGCAGCAACATGTGCTTTTGACCATTTTGACGTCGTCAAAATGGTCACACTGCAATAGGCGCTTTTATTACCGGATGCGGATTGTAGTCTACAAGTTCAAAATCCTCATATTTGAAGCTGAAGATATCTTTCTGGTCTCCGTGGATAATCATTTTAGGTAACTCCCTCGGTTCACGTGAAAGCTGCAAAGCTACCTGCTCAAAGTGGTTCAGGTAGATGTGGGTGTCTCCGAATGTATGTACGAAATCCCCCAATTCATAGCCGCAAACCTTTGCAATCATCATTGTGAACAATGCGTATGAAGCAATGTTGAACGGAACGCCAAGGAACACGTCTGCACTTCTCTGGTACAGCTGGCAAGAGAGCTTGTTGTCTGCCACATAGAACTGGAACATGGAGTGGCAAGGGGGAAGGGCCATATTGTCTACCTGAGCCACGTTCCACGCAGAGATGATGTGCCTGCGGGAATTTGGGTTCTCCTTAAGCTGTTTCATAAGGTTGGCAAGCTGGTCAATCTCTCCTCCGTCTGCAGTTTTCCAGTGTCTCCACTGTGCGCCGTAAACAGGCCCAAGCTCGCCGTTCTCATCTGCCCACTCGTCCCATATGGTAACGCCATGGTCGTTGAGATATTTTATGTTGGTGTCACCGTTTATGAACCACAAAAGTTCATAAATGATTGATTTTAAGTGCACTTTCTTGGTTGTAAGCAACGGGAATCCATCATTGAGGTTAAACCTCATCTGGTATCCGAAAATGCTTTTTGTGCCGGTTCCGGTACGGTCTCCCTTAACCGTTCCTTCATCCATTATCTTTTTGAGAAGATCCAAATATTGTTTCATTCTGCAAATTTATAAATTATCGGGAATAAATTATTCTTCTTCTGCCGGAGGGTTTATGATATGCTCTCCCCAGATATACTCCCGGTGTCCTGTTTTGCCTTCAATTTCAACTCTATAGCTCCCTTTTTTGTGCTTGGTCCAGAATGTGAAAACTGCCTCTCCATTATCTGAGAGCTGCAGGTTGGGATTCCAGTACAAGGTGATGCGGTAGTCTGTATCCTTTGCCGTTTTCTCATAGTTTGGAGAGTAGAATCTCTTTGGCCTCTGCCATCCTATAGGGGAGCCCGTTGTTACGTTGGTAGGTATCAGTTGCTTTACATGAGGCTTTGTCCTTACCATAAGGACTGGTGTTGGAGATATTTCTCCAGACCCCGTATGGGCAGATGCCTCCAGCCCCTCAAGGTATACAAGGTTTTCCACCTGGTCGAGGCTGAGGTTCTGGATCTCTTCAAAATTGGATTGTGTACCATTCAGATAATACAATATAGGGAACCATCTTGGACCGCTCTGCATACTGCCTGATGCCCCAACGCGCCTGCCTAAAAGTCCAGCCCCTTCAGGGTTCCATCTTAAAGAAGGATACTGGCTTATGACATACGAAGGGATATCGTATGAGCTGGCGTATGGCTTTATGGCATCTTCATCCCTAATCCTGTCCCTGCGGATTGCAATATTGCGGTTTGGGGAAGGGGAGTTTTTCATTGTAATGTATGTGGATGTAACCACCACCGGATCAAGTTCAAGCGACATTGCGTATCCGTCTCCATAAAGGTTTTCCACCACAAGGTCCTTGTACTGCTTGCTGTATCTGACATTTTCGGGAGAGAGCGGGTACTGGTGGATTTGTGCAAAATTGTCGGGAAACAGATGTGGAGTAAGGACACCTGCCCGGCCTTTTTTACCCACCGCAGATACAATGAAGTCTGTGTTCTCAGGGAAACTGATGTCCTTAAGGACAAAATATCCCGAATCCACCTGGCCCATAGCAGTAAAGTTGATGGAAGGGGCAACAAACGAAACCACAGTGGTCTTGGCGTGTGTGAGCAATCCCTTTACTTCTCCCGACAGCGTCTGGGTATATTCCCTGCCAAAGCTTGGCTGCATAACAGTACCTTTAAGGATATTTGGAGTTTCATAATACCTCCACCCCTGGGTCTGCATAAGCATATCTGCCTTGGCCATCCTCTGTTTAAGAGGTATGTCCCTGTTGAAGTATTGTGAAGGATTTGCAATATATCCCTCAACCTCACTCTTTAGAAGGAAGTATGATTCTATGTTCACGTTGTCAAGTTCCTGTACAAGACTGTTGTCTGTAACGGCAACGGACACATGCGGATTTTCTGCAGCAAGGGAGTCTTTTGCATATCCCGGCACCTTAATCCTGCACAGCACCTTTTCCCATGCCCCGTAATTGTCTTTGTCTGTGGTAATCCCAATCCTGTTTCTTTCTCCCGACGGCAATACAATGAAAGGACGCTCTGCATAAACATTGTTTGCCTTGTCCACTATGCTTACGCTGTGGGTACCTGGCTGCAACTGTGCAAGCCTTACGAAGAATGAAGACTCTGCAGAGGTAATCTCCTTAGACATAAGTATCTGTGATCCGTCATGCAGAACAGCATACAGTCCCTGCTGAAGTGCAGCCGGAGTTGCATTCACCCTGAACATCATGCGGCAATTTGGGGTGTATTCTGTTGTTCCCTGTACAATCATATTGCCTGTAATGGAAGCACCTTGGGCTTCTGCCTGTGGGAGCAGGAATGTCCTGCTGAACTCCATGGAGTCTGTAATGTATGCATACAGTTCTTCAGCAGCGGCATTAAATACTGTAAGTTTTGCTGTTCCGCTGGAATCGGTCTGGAACTTGCCTATCTGCCTGCCGTCCCCATCCCTTAATTCACCCCATAGAAGTGCCTCGTTTCCAAGGTTGTCCAGAGCCTTGATCCAGATTGTGTTTCTGAATCCTTGCAGGGAGTGTCCGCTTTCCGGCAAAAACTGTATATCATAATCTACTATAGAGGAGTCCTTCTGGTCCTGCCTGTCAATTGGAGCAATGGCATTCAGCTGGGTATATTTGTTTTTATCGGTGATACCCTTGTCTTTCATTTTGGCAAGAAGATCGTCGTTGAACGGATTGGTTATGGCAATTTCCTTGTAGAACATATATTCTACAGGGCGGTTGAGCATCCAGTAAGTGTATGCCCTTACTATGCACTTTCCGGTACTTTGTTTGTCGGGAATGACAATATGCCCCTGAAATCCTCCGTTGTGCCTCTTGAGTTTTATCCTTTTTACCAGAGAGGGTTCATAGAACGGGCGGTATCTCCATGAGGAAACATTGATATTGAGTTGTGAGCTGATGAGCTCAACATATATGTAGTTTGATTCCGGGAATTCTGAGTTGTATGTTGCATTCTCCACATATCCGCTCACCCAGATGGTATCGCTGGCGTTATAGATGTCGCGGTCTGTGTGCAGGTATACCTTTTCCGGTGATATCAGGGTTGCAATGGCGTTGAATCTGCCGGCAGCAGTGGTGTCATCAGGTTGTTGGGCCTTTAGGGAACCGCTGAATGTGCATAATAATGTGCATATTATGGTGAATATGATTCTTCTCATGGCTGCGTAATTGGCTATATACACAAAAATAACGAAAATCTTTCTAAATTAGCACCTTTAATTTGGATTATTATGCTTTCACTAATAGTAGCCGTAGCCCAGAACGGGGCAATAGGGAGGAACAATGAACTCCTGTGGCACATATCAGAGGATTTGAAGTATTTCAGGAGCACCACAACCGGCCATCCGGTAATTATGGGGCGCAATACATATGAGTCTATAGGGCGTCCTCTTCCGGGAAGGAGAAACATTGTCCTTACCAGAGGGGAGATAGATTTCCCTCCAATAAAGAATCCGCAGACCACGTCAATTGAGATTGTCCGTTCTCTGGATGAAGTGTTCTCCATTGCACAGGGAGAGGAGGAGTTCTTCATTATGGGCGGCGGAATGCTCTATAATGCAACTGTCGGGAAGGCAGATGCATTGTACATCACAAGAATATTTGCAGAGGTGGATGATGCAGATACATTCTTCCCCGAGATTGATGAAAATATCTGGGAGGTTGCCCGGGAGGGGGAGGTTCTGCACGATGAGGAGAATGATATTGACTTTCAGTTTGTAGTATATAAAAGGAAGAAATAATGGCTAAGAGAGACAGTTTTGCCAGCAGCTTTGGAGTGTTGGTGGCCATGGCAGGTTCTGCTGTGGGATTGGGCAACTTGTGGAGATTTCCATATTTGGTAGGAACAAACGGCGGTGCGGCCTTCATTATAATTTACCTTGCAATTGTATTTGTACTGGCTATGCCAATCATGTACTCTGAGTTCATTCTTGGACGCAGGGGGCAGAGCAATGTGTACAGTGCATTCAAGAAAATGGCTCCGGGAACAGGGTGGAAAGTTACCGGTATCCTGGCTATAGTGTGCTGTATTCTTATTGTGTCGTTCTATTCCGTAGTGGGTGGATGGACAATAGACTATATGGTTAAGGGTATGATGTTCAAGTTTACATCAGATTCTGCTGCCTTGGGAGGCATGTTTGAGCAGACTGTTACCTCAAGCTGGCAGCCGCTGCTTTATATGGCTTTGTTTGCAGGACTGTCGGGAGCAATATTGCTGGCAGGTGTGAAGGATGGCATTGAGAGGTACTCCAAGGTGCTTATGCCGCTGCTGTTCCTTATGGTGGTGGTGATTGCAGTCCGTTCTGTAACCCTTCCGGGGGCCGGTGCGGGACTTGACTTCCTTTTCAAGCCCGATTTCTCAAAAGTAACAGCAAATACCTTCCTCGATGCCCTTGGACAGGCATTCTTCTCGTTGAGCGTTGGTTTTGGTATCATATTCACTTATGCTTCTTATGTGAACAGGGGAGAAAACGTGGTTAAGATGTCGGTGCAGACTGCAATGGCTGATACCCTGTTTGCAATCCTTGCGGGAGTGGCAATCATGCCTGCGGTGTTCTCGTTCGGTATTTCGCCAAGTCAGGGTCCCGGACTTGTGTTTGTAACCTTGCCGTATGTTTTTGCGCAGATTCCTTTTGGAGGCATCCTTGCAATATTGTTCTTCTTTGTGCTGTTCATTGCGGCAATCACCTCTTCAATATCATTGTTGGAAGTTATTGTGGCATACGTGATAGAGGAGTTCAAATGGAAGAGAAGTGTTGCCGTGGCATCGGTACTTGCACTTGTAATCTTTCTGGGTGCATTCTGCTCCCTTTCACAGGGTGTGCTTGCAGATGTAAAGATTCTTGGCAACAATATCTTTGATACTTTTGACAAGTTTACCGCCAATATCCTTATCCCTCTTGGAGCACTGCTGATTGTGCTGTTTGCGGGATGGAAGATGAAGAAAGCGGATTTTATGGATGAGATTACCAGTGGCGGTAAGCATAAGATAAACCCGTTGTACCTGAAGATTGTCATTGTCTCTGTGAGATATGTTGCGCCGGTGGTTATAGCGGTAATTATGATTAGAAGTCTTATTTAATTTATGGAGTGATGGCTAATAGAGAGAGTTTTGGCAGCGGATTCGGTATCCTTGTGGCTATGGCCGGTTCCGCAGTAGGATTGGGCAACTTGTGGAGATTCCCGTATTTGGTGGGAACCAACGGAGGTGCTGCATTCATCATAATTTACCTTGCATTTGTACTGTTGCTGGCTTTGCCTATAATGTATTCAGAGTTTATAGTGGGCAGACGCAGCCAGGCCAATGTGTTTGGTGCGTTCAAAGTGCTTGCTCCCGGAACAAAATGGTGCAACATAGGCTTCATTTATGTGCTGGGCTCATTGGCAATCATCTCTTTCTACTGTGTGGTGGGAGGATGGACAATCAACTACTTCTGGAAGGCGATAACATTCAAGTTTGCAGTGGCAGATACTGCCGCTCTTGGCAATATGTTCAGCCAGACAGTAACAGCCAACTATGAGCCGCTGGGCTTTATGCTTATATTCCTTGTGGCTACCGCCCTCATTGTAATGGCGGGAGTAAAGGACGGCATTGAGAGATATACCAAACTGATGATGCCTGTACTCTTCCTTATAGTAGTGCTTGTGGCAGTGCGTGCCGTAACCCTTCCCGGTGCAGGAGCAGGATTGGAGTTCCTTTTCAAGCCTGATTTTTCAAAAGTTACCGCCAATACCTTCCTTGATGCCCTTGGTCAGGCATTCTTCTCGTTGAGTATAGGTTGCGGAACAGTTATGACATACTCTTCATATGTAAGCAAAAAGGAGAATGTTGTAGGTTTGTCTGTTGAAACGGCAATGGCAGATACCATTTTTGCCATCATTGCAGGTCTGGCAATCATGCCGGCGGTATTCTCGTTTGGAATTTCGCCGTCTGAAGGACCGGGTCTTGTATTTGTAACATTGCCATACATCTTTGCGCAGATACCTATGGGATCGTTCCTTGCAATCCTGTTCTTCTTCATGCTGTTCATAGCGGCAATCACCTCATCAATCTCAATGTTGGAGGTAATTGTTGCCTATTTGAATGAGGAGTTTAAGATGGGCCGCAAGCTTGCAATCATCCTCAGTTTTGCTGTTGTAGTGGTGCTTGGAACCATGTGCTCATTGAGCCAGGGTGTAATGGCAGACTTCAAGATCTTTGGAAACAACATATTCGATTTCTTTGACAAGCTCTCTGCAAATATCCTCCTCCCTGTAGGCGGTTTCCTTGCGGTAATCTTTGTGGGCTGGAAGATGAAGAGGGCAGATGTGGAGGATGAACTCACCAGCGGCGGAGTCCATCCGTTCACCAGGGCCTTCAGGAATTACGTGTACTTCTCAATAAAATACTTGGCCCCAATAGTTGTGGCGATAATACTCATCAGGGGATTGATATAATATGAAAGCCGGCAGTCGCCGGCTTTTTTGTTTTTTTACACCAGATCCCTGAAGATCTCCTCCACAGACTCAATCCGGGTAACCATTGAGCAGATCTGTCCAATCTCTATTTCACCCTCATTTATGTCACCCTCAAAGATACCTTTGCGGGCGCGTCCTTTGCCAAGGTAGGCTGCAAGCTCCTCTTTTGAGGCGCCGCTCTCCTCCATTGCGGCAACATTGGTGGTGAACTCACTTCCCTGCGCAAGACGGGCAGGGGCAAGCTTTTTAAGGTATAGCTTGGTTGCTCCCTCAGGCATTCCAAGACAGTGCTTCTTGAAGTTCTCGTGGGCCGAGCTCTCGGCGGAGAGGGCAAAGCGGGTGCCAATCTGAACACCGTCTGCGCCCAGTGCCTGGCATGCTGCAATCTGGCATTTTAGGGCAATGCCGCCTGCAGCAATCAGCGGAAGTGAAGTGGCCTGGCGCACTGCAGGGATAAGGCATAGGGTAGTGGTCTCCTCGCGGCCGTTGTGTCCGCCGGCCTCAAACCCTTCGGCAACTATGGCATCCACTCCGGCCTCCTCGCATTTCTTTGCAAAAACGCTGCTGGAAACCACATGCACCACGGTCATGCCGTGCTCTTTCAGGTATGGAGTCCATTTCTTTGGACTGCCTGCAGAGGTGAATACAATCTTCACCCCCTCCTCAACAAGGATACCCATAAGCTCATCTATCTGCGGATACATCAGCGGCACATTTACGCCAAACGGCAGATCCTTGCCGGTATTGTTGCCAGGGGCTCCGGCTTTAAGGGCAGCTTTGCACTGCTGGATGTGGTATCTCAAGGTGTCGGGATGCATGCTTCCTGCACCCAAAAGGCCAAGGCCTCCGTTAAGGCTCACTGCAGATGCAAGTCTCCATCCGCTGCACCACACCATTCCTCCTGATATTATAGGGTGCTCAATTCCAAACAGTTTGCAAATCCTATTCATTTTCTTTCCTTCTTCTCAAATAATAAAATACACCTCCTCCAACAAGCATCAACAACAGTATTCCCGACGAAATCCTTGAATACATCTCTCCCTTGCTGAAGCTTGGAGGATTGAAACTCATCTCAATTGTAAAATCTCCCTCAGGAAGGGTAACTCCGCGGAGGATCCAGTTAGCCCTGAAGATATCCAGAGCCATCTTCTCCCCTGTAGCATTATTGGTTGCAACAGCCTCCCAGCCAGGATTGTAGTACACTTCGCTGAACAGGACAGTCTGAGGCTTGTTGCTGCTGTAGTTGTAAACAAGCCTGTTAGGAGCGTAACTTGCAAGTTCAATGAAGTTGTTCAAAGACATGTCTGCAACGGCGTTATCCGGCGCTGAGGCTGTGTCGCCTCCCTGTGCAGCTCCTGCCTTGGCTGCTGCCAAAAGTGCAGGGTTTGCGGCAAGGAACTCTTTGGAAACAACTGCGGTTGTGGCAGGGTTCACTGCTGCAAGGGTTTCAATCTCCTCATTGGGGTTCTCTACCGGAACTATCTGGTTTACAAACCAGGCATTGCCCAGTCTGAACTCATTTTCTATAGGTGGAATATTGGCTCCAAGGACAATATATTTTGTATTGAGCATGCTCAGTACCGGGCAGAATACCATTGCCTCCTGGGCTTCCTCAATTGTCTGCTTGCCGTTCACCTGTGCAGCAATCACACCCATCTCGCGGGTAATGTTGCGCTCAATAAGATCCTGGTAGCGCTGCAGTTTGGCAGGGCTGTAACCTCCGATTGTCTTGTGGTGGTAGCTTATATAGGCATCATTGAAAGTGTTCACACTCAAATCCAGTACCCTGTAGTGAGGATCTGTATCCTGCAGGATCATCTCGTCTACCGGACGTTTTGCAAAATTGTTCTTGAACTCGCGGCGGGTTACAAAGTGTGAATCGTTAAGGTAACGTTTGTCAATTGTCCAAAGGTCAACCAGTGCAAGGGCTGCAAGGATGATGGCAGCTGTAACCGGTTTGATCTTGCCCCATTTGTAGCTTGCCCACATGATTGCGGCAGAAGCAAGGATGAAGAAGATGCTCCTGAAGGCATCGCTGCGGAGCAATCCTGCCCTGTCATCTGCCAAGGCTGCGGCAATCTCCCCCGGAAGCTGGCCGTCTGAAGAGCTTATGAAACTTCCTGCAAGGTGAGGAATCAGTGCAAACAATGCAGAAACGCCTGCTGTAAGTCCAAGGGCCCAGCAGAATCCTTTCTTTATCCTCTCCTTCCTGCCCGGATAATCCTCTCCAAAGAGAATCTCATTGGCTGCAAGCACACCCATCATCGGGAGTAAAATCTGCAGGATTACAAGGATCATTGATACAGACCTGAACTTGTTGTACATTGGTACGTAGTTGAAGAAGAACTCGGATGCCGGCATGAAGTGGTATCCCCATCCGAGCATAAGGGCAAGGAGTGAAACTCCTGCTACCCACCATCTTAGGCCGCTTCTGAGCACAAAGAAACCAAGTACGCAAAGGAATATTGTAATGGCTCCCATATACATAGGACCTGCGGTAAACGGCTGCGGACCCCAGTAAAGAGGAAGCTGTTTTATAATCTGTTCAGCCCCCTGGTAGCCACCCTGTTTCAACGCCTTGTAGGTTTCGCTGCTGCGGTCAAGGGCACCGGCAGAGGCTCCTCCGTTGAAGTTGGGAATCATCAGGTTCATTGTCTCCTCAATGCCGTAAGACCACTGTGTAGCGTACTCTATATCCAGTCCGCTGCGGCTCTTCTTGCCGCTCTCAGACTGCTCTGCAGCATCTTCAGCCACAAGCTCTGTACCGCCCCTCATTGTATGTTTTGCATACTCGTAGGTTGGCCACAGGTGGTTTATGTTGGTTGCAATTCCAAGCAATCCGGCCACAAGCACAATGGCGCTGGTGCGCAGGAATGCAGGTACAGCTTTCTCTTTAATTGCCTTGCAAAGCTGCCAGATGCCAAAGCCTACAATAATCATTGCAAGGTAATAGGTAATTTGCGGGTGGTTTGCCTTAATCTGGAAACTGAGTGCCAGCGCAAACATCAGTGCCCCCCAGAAGGCATTCTTGCGGTATGCGTACACAACGGCCCCAAGTACCCACGGCATAAAGGCAATGGCCACCATCTTGGCATTGTGTCCCACCTGAATGATCTGCATGTTGTACGAGCAGAAAGTGATTGCAATTGCCCCCAGCACCGCCAACGGAATCCCCATTCCAAAAGCCAGCATAAGGAGATATCCTCCAATGAGGCTTATAAGGAGATAACTGGCCGGACGCTCTCCTGTAAAGAGGATGTCGTACAAGTATTTGGTAAAGTCTCCGCTGTAGGTTACGTGGATGCTGTTAGCAGGCATTCCGGCAAACATTGAGTTGGTCCACAGGGTCTGGTCATTGGGATTGGCCTCGTTGTGGGTAACAATCTCGTGTGCCATACCCTCCCAGCTGGAGATATCGCTCTGGTCTACAATCTTCCCCTTCAGCACTTGCGGAGAATATCCGTAGGCAATAAAGACAAATGCCACCACTGGAAGGAGGTACTTCAAAAATTTCTTCATCATATCTGTTCAAACAATTTAACCATTTCACCGGTAAGGTTCTGTCGGGAATATTTCATTACTGCAGGGGAAAATTCAATTTTTCCTCCCGACACTCTTTTTCCGCCTTCGGATACCTCTCCCTCCTGCGCAGTTGCAGCAGCTTTCTCCTGAAGATACTCTGCATAGAGGCGGTCAATCTCCCTTTTTGTAGATTCCCTGTCTGAGAAATCCACAATCACACCGCCGCCGGTCTCCTGGAGGGCGTCAGCAACAACCCCCTGCGTTGGACCGAATGCCAGCATAGGGCGGCCGCTGGCAATGTATTCAAAGAATTTGCCTGCCAGGATGGCTCCCGCTTCAGGCTCTTTACGTAGCGGCATGAGCAAAACCTGTGCCCTGCGCTGCCACTGCACCACCTCTTTGTGGGGGCGGTATCCCATGTTTATCAGTTTCTCTGTAAGGCCTGCCTTGTCAATTCCGGCAAGGATGGTACTGTCCACCTGTCCCATAAGGCGTATCTGCAGATCTTCCAAAAACTGGGGCTCTGCTGCTGCCTTCTGGCCAAGAACCTCCCAAAGGTGCTCCGGATTTCCGTTGTCTACAAAGATTCCGGTGTGCAGGAGGGAGAATTTGGACATGTCGCGAGGCTCCGTTGCAGGCTCAATGTCCTGATGGTCAAATCCGTTGGTAATCATGGCCACAGGAGTGGAGGTACGGGCTGCAAAATCTTTCTGCACCTGGTTGTTTACAGTCACCACTACATCTGCGCTGTCAAGCACACTCTGCTCAAGGTTGCGGTGGCGCCTGTAGGCCCACTTGGTGAGATTCAGGTGCTTGAAGTAGAAGATCTCTGTCCACGGATCCCTGAAGTCTGCAATCCAGCGTACCCCGGTAGCCTCTTTCACCCCCTTGGCAATAAGGTGCATGGAGTGTGGCGGGCCGGTGCTTACGATTACATCTATGTGGTTCTCTTTCACGTACTTGGAAAGGAACTTTACACTCGGACGGATCCAGAACCTGCGGGGATCCGGTATAAAGAAGTTACCCCTCACAAAAAGCGAGAGCCTATGTGAGAGGGATTTGTTTTCAGAGCCAATCAGATTGGCCTTTATATGCTTGCCGCCGTCTGAGGAGATATCCTTCTTCCTTGAGAGCATCTTAAAAATGCTGTAAGGTTCCCAGATTTTCCTCTTTATCACCACTGTTCCCGGTGCTATATCCTTGGCAAGTGAGGGGTCCTCGGTATTTGCCTCTGGGTTCTCCGGGGTGTAGATTACCGGTTCCCAGCCGTACAGAGGAAGATATTTGGCAAACTTGAGCCATCTCTGTACGCCGGAACCGCCGCTTGGCGGCCAATAATAGGTTATTATCAGTGCCTTTTTCTTAGTTTCCAATTTACTCAGCTACAAAATATTTGTGCATTGCAGCAACACACTCTCTGTGGATTGCCATAAAGTTGTTGTCGTATCTGCCGTTGCAGCCGTTTGTCATAACTACAAAGCCAAAGTTTCTATCCTTGTTCCAGAACATTGAGGTATAAACACCGTATGCGCTGCCGGTATGGCCAATCATGGTGTGGCCGTCCAAAAGCTGGTTTGAAGTTCTGATAGCAAAACCGTATGCATCGCCCTCATCAGTTTTAGGGGCAACAATAGATTGCATTGCCTCAGCGCTCTCTTTGGAGATGATCTGTGTGCCGTTTTCTGCTGTACCCAAGTTCATGTGCATCTTCATAACCTGTGCAAGGTCCTGTGCAGAGATCTTGAGTCCGCCGGTAGGTGAGAATACAGGTGTGCTCACGCCAAATGCGTAGTTGGCAATCTCCTCAGCCCTTTTTGCGTATGCTGCAGGTTTGTGGATGTACTCGCCTTTCTCCCCGTCCCAAGTGTAGATGTTTACAAATTTGGTTGAATCAAGGCTCAATACCTCGTATCCGCCGTAAACGCCAATAGGGTTAAGGATGTGGTTTACAATATACTGGTCGTATCTCTCGCCGCTCACGCGCTCAACAATGGTGCCAAGGGTATTGAAACCAAGGTTGCAGTACTCGTATCCGGTCTCAGGAGCGTAGTTGTTCCATGCCTGTTTCCATGTGGCCGAAGAATCCGGGTTCATTGCGTTGAGTGAGAAATAGCCGTTTGCATCGCTCATGCTGGCAGTGTGTGAAAGGAGCATCTTAACGGTAATCACCTTGTCTGGGAAATTGGGGTTTCTAACCTCAAAGCCTACAAGCTCCGAAACATCCTGATCAAGGCTCAATTTGCCCTGCTCAACAAGCTGCATCACTGCAGTTGCGCAGAAAGATTTTGAAATTGAAGCAATACGGAAGATGTCATCCTTTGCAATAGGCTCTTTGGTATCAAGGTTCTTGTATCCGTAGGTCTCGTTAAGTACCACCTGGCCGTTGTTTACGGCAACAAGAGCAAGACCAACATTGTTGTTGCGCTCCATAATGGCTTTAACCTCCTCATTGAACTGGTCCTGCTTTGATGTGCAGGCAAACATTGCAGCAAGTGCAACGGCAAAAATGAATAGCTTTCTCATGGTAATATGTTTTTACAAAAGTAACCAAAAAAATGTTAATTTTGCTAATTGCCAACGCTAAAGATATGACTGAGAAGAAGAAGATAGTTGAAACCCCGCTCATGAAGCAGTACTTTGAGGTAAAGAGCCAGCATCCCGATGCTTTGCTGCTCTTTAGGGTGGGAGATTTCTATGAGACATTTGGAGATGATGCAATAACTGCAAGCAAGGTTCTGGGAATTGTCCTTACCAAAAGGGCCAACGGATCTGCACAGCATGTGGAGCTGGCCGGATTCCCGCACCATTCGCTTGAGACCTACCTTCCAAAACTGGTAAGGGCCGGCTACAAGGTGGCTGTGTGCGACCAGCTGGAGGATCCCAAGCTTACCAAGAAGATTGTAAAGAGGGGTGTTACAGAACTGGTCACTCCCGGCATAGCCTACAGCGAGCAGCTGCTCACCCAGAAGGAGAACAACTTCCTTGGTGCAGTGTACTTTAAGGGAGACAAAGGTGGCGTGGCATTTCTGGATATCTCCACCGGTGAGTTCAAGGTGGCAGAGGGAACACTCGATTACATAGAGGTGCTCCTTTCAAACTTTGCCCCTAAGGAGATTGTGCTGCAGAAAGGTTACCAGTGCGGTTTTAGGGAGCGTTTTGGCAGCAATTACTACATTTCAACCATGGATGAGTGGGCATTTGTTCCAAGTGCCTGCGAAGACAAGCTCAAGAAACAGTTCTCGCTAACTTCATTGAAAGGTTTTGGTGTTGAGGGGCTCCAGCTGGGTACAACCGCAGCGGGTGCAATCCTCTTCTACCTTGAGCAGAACCAGAACACCGGTGTAGCCCATCTGTGCTCAATCTCACGTATAGACAGGGGCAGCTTTGTGTGGATGGACCGTTTCACTTTCCGCAACCTTGAGATATTCGGTTCAACTGCCGGCAAGGATGGTGTGAGCCTTTTGGATGTAATGGACAAGACTTCTTCCCCTCTTGGAGGAAGAATGCTCCGCAACTGGCTCTCAATGCCGTTGAAGGATTTGGATGAAATTAACAGGAGACACTCTGTAGTGGAGAGTTTCGTTGACTATACAGTGGCCAGGGAGGAACTTCAGGAGAGGCTTTCGCAGATAGGTGACCTGGAGCGAATCATCTCCCGTGCTGCAGCAGGAAAGATTGCCCCAAGGGAGATCATACAGCTCAAGCGTGGCCTTGAGCAGATGGAGCCTATAAAGGACATCTGTACCCAATTGGGTGGGGATACTGCAAACCTGTCGGGAGGAATAAGAATTTTCAATGAGCTGTATGAGTTTATAGGGAAGCATATGTTGCCTGAACCTGCCAATGCATTTGGGAAGGGTGACATCATTGCAGACGGGGTTTGTGCGGAACTGGATGAGTTGAGGCAGATTGCCCGCCATGGTAAGGATTACCTTCTGCAGGTGCAGCAGCGCGAGAGTGACCGCACCGGAATCCCTTCATTGAAGATAAGTTACAACAACGTGTTCGGATACTATCTGGAGGTGAGGAACACCCATAAGGATAAGGTTCCCGACGATTGGATCCGCAAGCAGACCCTTGTGAATGCGGAGAGGTACATTACCCAGGAGCTGAAGGAGTACGAGGAGAAGATTTTGGGTGCCGAGGAGAAGATAAGTTCCCTTGAGCAGCAGATCTACCACCAGGTGGTTATGGCCATCCAGAAGGAGATTGCCGGAATACAGCTCAGCTGCAACACATTGGCCCAGATAGACTGTCTTGTGGGATTTGCAGTGCTGGCATGTGAGAGAAAATATTGCCGTCCACAGATGAACGACGGCTACAAACTTGAGATAGAGCAGGGCAGGCACCCTGTAATTGAGACCCTTATGGAGGTGGGCGAGGAGTATGTGGCCAACGATATATGGCTGGATAACGATACCCAGCAGGTGATTATCCTTACAGGCCCGAATATGGCCGGTAAGAGTGCCCTGTTGCGCCAGACCGCCCTTATAGTGCTTATGGCGCAGGTGGGAAGCTTTGTTCCAGCATTGGCGGCCAGAATAGGTTATGTAGACAAGATCTTTACCCGTGTGGGAGCGTCGGACAACATCTCCCGTGGTGAGTCTACCTTCATGGTGGAGATGACCGAGACTTCCACAATCCTGCACAACCTTTCGGAGAGGTCTCTTATTCTTCTAGACGAGATAGGCCGTGGCACCAGTACGTTTGACGGTATGTCAATCGCTTGGGCCATAGTGGAATACATCCACCAGCACAGGGAGAGGGCAAAGACCCTGTTTGCCACCCACTACCATGAGCTTAACGAGCTGGAGGAGATTTACCCAAGGGTGAAGAACTACCACATCTCCGTTAAGGAGGTTGACAACAAGGTAATCTTCCTGAGGAAACTTTGCGAGGGTGGCGTTGCCCACAGTTTCGGTATCCATGTTGCCCGTATGGCCGGTATGCCGCAGCAGGTGGTGGATTCTGCCCAGAGGACACTCAATATGCTTGAGCAGAAAGGGGATTCCCAGTGGGAGGCCCGCGAGGGTGCCGGTGTGGTGGAAGATGAGGGGGCGAAGAAGGGAAGACAAGCTGTCGGGAAGAAGAAAAAGGAGAGTGCGGCAGACAATTTGCAGCTCTCGTTCTTCCAGTTGGAGGATCCGTTGCTTTGCGATCTTAGAGACAGCATTAAGGCAATGGATATCAATACAATGTCTCCGCTGGATGCTTTTGATGCCATAAGGAGGCTGAAGGAGAAGTTGGGTCTGAAACATTAAGAATCTTTAAAATATTTTGTGGGGATGGAGAAGTTGTACAGAGAGAGCGTGGCATTTGCCTTTTCACAGTTGCAGGGAGACAGGTTCAGGACCTTCCTCTCGCTGCTGGGTGTGAGTATTGGCATTTTTTCCATTGTGGCCATATTCACGGCCATTGATGCCCTTAAGGAAAATGTGAAGAAGGGCTTTGAATCCATGAGCCCTGATGTGGTTATGGTGAGCCAGTGGCCCATGATGGGTGAGGATGAGGAAGGGAATGCCAATATGGCCGGTGAGTTCAGATGGTGGGAGTATATGCGCCGCCCAAAGACATCCTATGAGGATTTCCGTTACCTGCAGGAGAATTCGCAGTTGGGAGAGGATATCTCCTTTTCCATATATACAACATCCACAGTCCGTTACGGCAGAAAATCGGTAAACCGCACCACTGTTGAGTGCATCACCCACAACTACAACAAGATTGTAGCCATGGAGATGGCTCAAGGGCGTTATTTTACTCCCGACGAAGATTCCCGTGGCACCTCGGTTGCCATCCTCGGCCACTCCCTGGCCCAGGAACTTTTTGGCGATGAGGTTACCCCTATAGGGGAGAAGATTAAGGTTGGGCCAACGGTGGCCACAGTAATTGGTGTGATTGAGAAGCAGGGTGAGAGTATGGTGAGCCTTGGGAATGTGGACAATACGTTGTACGTACCGCTGAACTTCGGACGCTATATGGTAAACCCCCGCTGGGCCGACAACTCCATTTATGCAACCCCTGCTCCAGGTGTGGCCCAGGATGATCTCATAGGGGAACTCCGCCTGCTGATGCGTTCCCACAGGCGCCTTTCTCCCGGCGAAAAAAACAATTTCTCAATAAACGGAATGACCCTGCTCCAGGACAGCGTGCAGCAGATATTCTCCCTCATTTCCGTTGTAGGGTGGATTATTGCCGGGTTCTCGCTTCTTATAGGTGGCTTTGGCATTGCCAACATCATGTTTGTATCCGTTAAGGAACGCACCAATATAATAGGAATCCAGAAAGCCCTTGGTGCCAAGAAACATGTGATTCTGGTGCAGTTCCTCGTTGAGGCGGTAGTGCTAGCCGTTGCCGGCGGCGTAGTGGGCATCCTCCTGGTGCTGCTGGTTGTGCTGCTGCTCCCCGCTACAGATGGCTTCACCTTCTCCCTCTCCCTTGCAAATGTCCTCTGGGGAGTTGCAATTGCTTCAGTAATTGGTGTGCTGTCGGGAATATTGCCTGCCTGGAAAGGGGCTTCGCTCAATCCGGTGGATGCTATTAACAGCAAGTGAGTTTATTAAGCTGCAAGACTTGTATCAAAAAGGGGAAGGCGACAAAGGTAATTTGTGTGCATTGTAAAATCTGCCATTAGAATTCAAAGTTATTGATTGCGTTTTCAACTTTTATGTTCCAATGTGTATTCTCTGTATGATGTTGAGGCTAGGTTTATAACCATTTGTTTGTTACATTTTATATTGAATTTTTTAAGGGAAGTCTCTGCCGCTTTAAACCAATTGATAGGGATGTTGTCAATCTCTTTGGATGGCGTATACTCCAGATTGTCTAAAAAGTTTTCTTGTCTAAAAATTTCTTTTGTTACTTTTGACCTAATTTGTAAATCAGATATTGTTTTGCTGTTTAAAATTTCTTGTAATAATGCTGTGTCTGTTGTTATTCTGCTTTCAGTCAATTGGATAATTTGAATAAAGTTTGATATTTCATTTTCTACAAATCCACTCCACCAAACATCCTTTGGTTTGTATCCTAACGAGTATTCTTTAGGGAAATAGAGCTTCAATTCATCATCGGTAAGTAAGAATCCTATGCGTTTATAACACCCCTTTGGTATATCTCCATATATGCATGCGATGGTATTTGTCGTAGAAATATAATAGTCTGCAGTAAATAAACTACTACTATATCTGCTAATATTTAAGCATAGAGACAAGTATAAATTCGAATCTACTAACTTGCAAAAACAGCCATCTGTTATATAGCTGTCTTTAAACCATATATACCCCATTTTATGTAGGTGTGGTTTAAGAATATTACATAATTTATTTTTGGTTAATTTCATTCTATTTTTTTATAAGATTCTCCCTAGTTTTTGCCTTTTTGTATCCTGAAGGAGAGTCAGGTCTGATTCCCTTTATTTTAGGATATTCTTTATCATGTCGTTATCGGATCTTAGACGGGAGATATAGTATCCTTCAGGTTCATCAGGTAGATGAAAAACATATTTAAAATATATATTGTGTTTTGCAGCTAGGCTTATAATGTATTTGTAATTAAACTTTTTTCCGTGCCATGTATAGTTCACAGAATCGCTTCCAAACCTTAGGTTTGGGATCCATGAGGCAATTTCACCGTTCTCTTTGAGATACATATTCAAAATAGGAAGTATTCCTTCTTTATCATAGATTTGTTTAATATTTGAATCAACTGAAAAGCGACAACTTCTAAGATAACTATCATAAAACAGAGTAGAATCAACGTTAAGAATATTGTTATTTTTTACTAGAGAATCATATAATCCTATCATATACTCTTTATAATCTTGTGGAGATATAAGGAGTGCCTTCTTATATAAGTACTTTGGATCAATTATAGCCTCATATGCGTGATCTTTGCAACCTTGAGGATCTTCTGAAGACCTTGTATTACTTAGTTTGAATACTACAGGAATTACAGGATAGCTATATGGAATGTCCTTAATGTATAAATCTACATTATACTCCATAGAGGGAACTATATTCCTATAAAGGTATACATTGCTTCTCTTGTCTTGGTTTTTACAGGAAGTGGAATAAAATACTGACAATATTAACCAGAGAATTATTAGTTTATATTCAATTTTTTTTATTATCATCTTTTGTGTCGTAATTATGTTGAGATTTTCTTTGTTCCAAATCATATATTACTCTAATAAGATTCTCTAGATGGTATGAAAATTTCTCATTCAATTCTAGAATTTTCATATAGTTGCTGGAGTTGGTATACGCGCTAAAGTTTAATTGTTAAAAAATCTAGTGATATGCTACATCTCAAGTTTTTGGCTTGAGGGATAGAACAGGATGACTTGATTAGTCTGCTATAAAGATAGGGAAAATTATCGGGAAGAAAAAGAGGGGGAATGAACTGATTTTTAAAAAATTGGAGCGATGAGGGCTGTTATGGTGTGTAATGGGGATTTATAGATGTGAAATTTTTTTCAAGATAATAGGTGCACTTGTCTCGTTTGTACGCTGTATATAAACGATTGGCGTCCTTAACCCCAGATGCGCTGTGAGGGTTAAGGACGCCAATATGCTTTGTGGGTGCCTGGAGAAGAGGTTGTTGTGCTTAACCTCTTGGCAAAATCCACTTGTCTGTTATACCGTTACCATTGTAGCTCCATATCCGTACTCCTTGAATGAGGCGTCCTGCCAGCGGCAGGTTGGGTATTTGGTCTTGAGCTCTGTGAGGATGGCTTTTCTGAGCACTCCATCTCCCTTGCCGTGGATGAAGACGATGCGCTGCCCTTTTTTGCGTAGGACGGTTTTCATTGCTTCGTTGAACTTCTCCATCTGGTATTTGAGGATGGCGGTGTTGTCCATGCCAACAATGGTTTCAAGAAGTGCTGAGGCGTGAAGGTCTACCTCCAGGATGCCTGAAGACGAAGTCTTTATAAGGGCCTTCTCCTCAATAGCCTCTTTGTTTCCCTTGGAGATTTCTACCCATTTGCCGTTGATGAATGCCCTGTTGCCGGAAGTGTTGCCTGTGCTGTTTCCGGCTCCCTGTCTGTTGCCGCCTTGTGCACATTCTTTCTCCCCCTGGAATTTTTCCTTAAGGGCCTGTCTTAGCTTGTCGTCATCAGCGGTCTGAATCAGTGGGAGCTCCTTCACATTCTCATTAACCATCGGGATTATATAAGACTTGCCGGTGGTGTAGTCATTCTCCTTGTACATTCCGTCTTTGAGGAGGTTGATGGGATCCAGTATGAAGTCCTTCTCAATCACCGGTTTAAGTGCGTGGGAGTTTGTGTTTCTCAAGCCCTGGCCCCTCTTGAACGGAACAATTCTTACAAGGACTCTCTTGGAGAAATCGTTCAGCTCCTCCTTGCCGAATCTGAACAGCTCCTTTACCTCGTACGGGATTACCTCGCCTGCAAACATTGTGAGGTGGGCGGTGGTGCCGTCTTTTTTTACGGTCTGCACGGAGTAGGTTACCAGCAGGTTGTAGTTGCACTCGTTGGCCATTGAGCACGCAAATCCGGCTCCGGCTTTGTCGTATGCCAGTGCAATGTTCAGTTTCTCGCCATCTTTTGTCTGGATGTTCTTGCCCTCTGCAGCCACAGCGTTCTCCTCCACTACAACGCACTCCCTCTCCGGAACAGGAATCTCAAACCCGTCCTCATCTTCAACTGTAACCCAGCCTTTCTTTCCAAAACCTACAACCATTCCCCCTCCGGTCTGGTTGAGGAACCTTACTTTGTCTCCAATCTTCATTATAGCAGTTTCTTTACAAGTGCAGAGATTGCTTTGCCCTCAGCTTTGCCTGCAAGAGCCTTGGTTGCTGTGCCCATCACCTTGCCCATGTCCTGAGGACCGGTTGCACCTACCTGTGCGATGATTTTCTTAAGCTCAGCCTCAAGCTCCTCCTCGCTCAGCTGTTTGGGAAGGTAAACCTCCATTGCTGCTGCCTCGGCAAGCTCCTGTGCTGCAAGCTCCTCCCTGTTTTGCTGCTTGTAGATCTCAGCGGTCTCTTTGCGCTGTTTTACAAGTTTCTGGATAATCTTTACAACTGCCTCGTCTGCGATGCTCTCAGAGCCGTCTGCAGTCTTTGCAAGAGTAATAGCTGCCTTAATTGCCCTGAGTGACTCCAAACGGGTCTTCTCCTTTGCAAGCATTGCTGCCTTAATGTCCTGCTGTATCTGTTGTTCCATGCTCATTTTTGTAGTCTCCTGTATTTAAACATAAGACCTCCCTCAGTTTGTTCGGGGGAGGTCCTGTATTGTTGTCAATTAATTGTCGGGAAGAAATTGTCGGGAAGATTATTTCTCCTCTCTTTTTGCTGTGCTTACAAGGAAAAGCTCCTCCATCTGTGCGTTGTCGATAAGGCTTGGAGCATCAAGCATCACATCACGGCCCATGTTGTTTTTAGGGAATGCGATGTAGTCTCTGATAGTCTCCTGTCCGCCGAACAACGAGCAGAAACGGTCAAATCCGAATGCGATACCGCCGTGAGGAGGTGCACCGTATTTGAATGCGTTGATAATGAAGCCAAAGCGGTACTCAGCATCCTCCTTGCTGAAGCCAAGAACCTCAAACATGCGCTCCTGGATCTTTGAGTCGTGGATTCTGATAGAACCGCCACCAACCTCGGTACCGTTAAGGACAAAGTCGTATGCGTTGGCGTTAACCTGCTCCAAATCCTCTTTCCTGTTGCTGAAGAACTTCTCCATATCCTCAGGCTTAGGAGCGGTGAACGGATGGTGCATTGCATAGAATCTCTGGGTCTCATCATCCCACTCCAATAGAGGGAAATCACAAACCCATAGAGGTGCATAAACTGAGTTGTCCCTCAAACCAAGACGGTTACCCATCTCAAGACGAAGAGTTCCCAGTGCACCCTGCATTTTCTTTTTGTCTCCCGACAGGATAAGGATCAAGTCACCCTCTTTAGCGCCAATCTTCTCAGCAACAGCCTGCAACTGCTCTGCAGTGTAGAACTTGTCAATTGAAGATTTGATGCCGTCTGCGCCAAGTTTGATGTAAACCAAACCTTTGGCACCAACCTGAGGACGTTTAACCCACTCGGTAAGCTCATCAAGCTGTTTTCTTGTGTATGATGCGCAACCCTCAGCCACAATTGCACCAATGTACTCTGCCTGGTCAAAAACAGAGAAACCGTTGCCCTGAAGCATAGAGGTTACAGTGTTCATCTTCATTCCAAAACGGATATCAGGTTTGTCTGATCCGTAGTACTCCATAGCGTCTGCATAAGAGATTCTTGGGAACTGGCCCTCAATCTCCTTGCCCAAAACATTCTTGAACAAAGATTTTGCAAGCCCCTCAAATGTGTTGAGGATATCCTCTCTCTCAACGAAAGACATCTCGCAGTCAATCTGGGTAAACTCAGGCTGACGGTCTGCGCGAAGGTCCTCGTCCCTGAAGCAGCGTACAATCTGGAAATATTTGTCATAACCTGCAACCATCAAAAGCTGCTTGAAGGTCTGCGGGCTCTGTGGAAGTGCATAGAACTCACCTGGGTTCATACGGCTTGGAACCACAAAGTCGCGTGCTCCCTCTGGAGTGGACTTGATAAGGTAAGGGGTCTCAATCTCCATGAAACCTATGTTGCTCAAGTAGTTTCTAACCTCATGAGCCATCTTGTGCCTAAGCTCCAAAGCTCTCTTAAGCGGCGCACGACGCAAATCAAGGTATCTGTACTGTGCCCTCAACTCCTCGCCACCGTCTGTATTCTCCTCAATTGTGAAAGGAGGGGTAACAGCCGCATTAAGAACCTTTACATCAGTAAGGGCAATCTCAATCTCGCCGGTCTCAATCTTGGTATTTTTGCTCTGTCTCTCAACAACGGTACCTTTAGCCTGGATAACCCACTCTCTACCCATCTTCTCAACAAGCTCATTAACCTCCTTGTTGTGCTCATCAGCCACAAGCTGTGTAATGCCGTAACGGTCTCTTAGGTCAATGAAGTTAAGAGAACCCATCTTACGTACTCTCTGTACCCATCCGGCCAAGGTAACTTCCTGACCTACATTAGAAATGCGGAGCTCTCCGCAGGTGTGTGTTCTGTACATATATGTTTGTATTTTAATATTTGTCTCTCTTGTGCGCGTACGTGCGCGACCCGCAAAAATAATAAAATTTAGCTTATAAGCAATGTCAACTCAATGAACTGCTCCACTGAAAGCTGCTCCGGACGGAGTTCAAACAGGGTTGCAAGTGCCTCTGGAGTACTGTCGGGAGTAAAGTTCTTGCCCAACTCTGCCAAAATTGGTTTGATTGAGTTGCGGATGGTCTTGCGGCGCTGGTTGAAGCAGGCTTTTACTACCTTTTTGAACAGCACCTCGTCGCAACCGAGTTCCGTGCGGCCGTTGCGTACCAGGCGGATAACTCCGCTCTTCACTTTTGGAGGAGGTACAAAAACGTGCTCAGGAACAGTGAACAGGTACTCAATGTTGTACCATGCCTGAAGCAGTACGGAAAGGATTCCGTACGATTTGTTGCCCGGGCCGCTGGCAAGGCGCTCTGCCACCTCTTTCTGGAGCATGCACACAACCTGCGGAATTGTCTCCTTGTAATCCAAGACTTTGAAGAAGATCTGTGATGATATGTTGTACGGGAAGTTGCCTATTACAGCAAACTCGCCGCTGAAAATCTTCTCAAGCGGAACCTGAAGGAAGTCCCTCTGCTGGAGCGAGTAGAGCATCTGCGGATAGGTCTTCTGAAGGTACTCAATTGATTCTGTATCAATCTCACACACTTCAAGTTTAATCTGCTCATCTGCAAGCATATATTTTGTAAGGACTCCCGTTCCCGGACCAATCTCCAGCACCTGAAGCTGCTGCGATTTTTCTTCCGGAAGGATAAGCCCCTCAACTATTCTCCTTGCTATTGACTCGTCTGCCAGAAAGTGCTGCCCAAGCCCCTTTTTGGCCTTTACTCCGTATTGTGTTGCCATAATTGACAAAGGTAGGAAAATTTTAGTATATTTGGGAGTCAATATAATGAGAGAACAAGTACCGTATACTATGAAAAAGTTATTGTCAGTTTTGGGATTTGCGATGGTTTTAGCGTGTATCCCTGTATCAGGTTTTTCACAATATTTGCGCAACTCATACTTTATGGAGGGCTCCAGTGCCAGGATGAATCTGAATCCTGCACTTGCTCCAGCAAGGGGATATATCAATTTGCCTATAGTAGGAGCATTAGGTTTGGAAGTAGGCTCCAATTCTTTGGGGGCTCAGGATGTTATGGATATTATGGATGATGGTGGATCATTCTGTTCAAATGATAAGTTTATGGGGATGCTCAAGGATGAAAATACTTTGGGACTGAAACTCAATACAGATCTCATAGCTTTTGGTTATCATACATCCAAGGCATTTTTGTCTTTTGGCGTGGCAGAGAGGGCGCAGGTAGATGCGATTGTTCCCAAATCCATGTTCCAGTATGTGTATGATCTGGAAAATGATTTGTTTACAGGTTTTAAAGAGTACAATGTCCGCAATGAGAGGCTGAATGTGAATGCCTATACAGAGCTGTCATTCGGGTATGCAAGACAGGTGGGCGAGAGGCTTACAATTGGTGGAAAGGCCAAAATGCTGTTGGGTTATGCCAATATAGACTTGAATGTAAAGAAGCTTGACATTGAGGCTTATGTACTTGAAAACAAGGTAGACAATGTCTATCCTTATTCCATCGTTGAAACTGATGCCCAGATGGCTCTGTCGGGAAAAGGAATTGAATTGGAATATGATGCCAACGGTTGTGTTGATGATGTGAAGATGGGGGAATTTGGGATAGGCGGTTATGGTGCGGCGGTAGATTTTGGCCTTGAGTTCAAGGTTACAGACCATATGTCACTTTATGCTTCGGTTGTGGATTTGGGATTCATTTCATGGAGCAAATCTGCATCGGAAGTTTTCACTTCAACCAATGCTGTGCACAAATATGAGAATCCTGAAGCTGATATTCTTGATTTTGAGACATTTGCCCTTAAGGGTGGCGTAAAGAAAGCTAGAAAGACTACTCTTGCAACAACCGTAACAGCTGGAGGAGAGTACGGTTTCTTTAATGACAAATTGAGTTTGGGACTCCTTTCGGTTACCAGTTTTGGGGAGTATGAGAAGTATTCTGAACTTATGGCAATTGCAACATTCCGTCCAAAATCGTTGTTTAATGTCTCTGCAAGCTATTCGTTGCTTCAGGGTACAGATACATTTGGACTTGCGCTTAAACTTGGCCCGCTCATGGTTGGAACAGACTATATGTTTCTGAGCGACAATACCAAGCAGGTGAATGCCTACTTTGGATTCTCAATTCCACTTGGCAAAAAAGGAGTAGCAGGGCAGGGTGCAGAGCATTAAGGTTGCAGGGTGGCAAGCCGGTAGAGCGGCAAGGTTGAAGAGTGGTGTCAAGGCTGCGGAGTGTCAGGGTGGCAAGCCGATGCGAACAAGAAGTGGCTGTTGAGGGCTCTCACGTGAGATTGGTGTTCGGATTGTAAAAAAGTTATGGCACCCCGATAAGAACAAAGATGCGCCAAGAAGATACTTTATGCGATGTTGCATGTTCGTATCGTCTTGGCGCGTTTTATAGTTCCGGCGCGCTCCCGGGCCATGCCATTCCAAGCAGCCCAGACAGCCCCACAGCCCTACAGCACCTTTGCTATCTCAACAAAGGCATCAAATACCGGACCGGCGCTCACTGCGGCAGGGATGCCCTCGTCGCCGCACTCGCGGATGCCCTGTACAAGCGGAATCTGGCCAAGCAACGGAACGTTGTATTTTTCAGCCATTCTCTTGCCGCCGTCCTTACCAAAGATGTAGTATTTGTTTTCTGGAAGCTCGGCAGGGGTGAACCACGCCATATTCTCAACAAGGCCAAAGATTGGCTTGTTGATGTCCTTGTTGCGGAACATGTTTATTCCCTTCTCCACATCTGCAAGGGCAACTGCCTGAGGGGTAGTTACAATGATTGCTCCGTTAAGCGGAATGTCGTGAACCATGCTTATGTGGATGTCGCCTGTTCCCGGAGGAAGATCCAGCAAAAGGAAGTCGAGCTCTCCCCATTTAACCTGCAAGGTCATCTGTTTAAGGGCGTTGCAAGCCATTGCGCCTCTCCAGATAAGAGCCTGCTCAGGTTTTGCAAAGTAACCTATTGACATCCATTTCACTCCAAATTTCTCAATAGGAATGATCAGCTCCCCAACGGTTTTGCCGTGAGGGTTCTTGCCCATAGGCTTGCCTGAAGGGTCCTGGTCTTCAATTGCAGCCTCGCCGTGGTCTGTATAGCCGTCCTCGTAAACGAACTCTACGTCTGGAATCTCCCCTTCAGTGGCAGTCATTTTAGGAATCGAAGGGCCATAAACGTCGGCATCAGCAAGTCCCACTTTGTAGCCCATCTTGGCAAGGGTGATGGCAAGGTTTACAGAAACGGTAGATTTGCCCACACCGCCTTTGCCTGAGGCAATTGCAATAATCTTCCCGACGGTCTCAAGCTGCTCCTGGCCCAACTCAAGTTTCTTTGCCTTCTTTGGAGCGGCCCCCTCGCGCACCATCTCAATGATGCTCACCTTTACACCCGGCCAAACTGAGGCAATTGCCTCCTCGCAGGCTTTCTTAAGGGTGCCGGCAAGGGCATCGGGAGATTTGAATACAAGTTTGAACTTCACCTTATAGCTGTCGGGAATATCATTTCCAACAGCATCCTTGAGGGGTTCAACTTTTACATCCTCCACAAGGCCAAGTTCTGTTATGCTTTTGTCAAATGCCGGATGGATTACCCCACCCAGCACATCAAGAATCTCTGAAGTTGTCATTTTCCCAAATTTTTTCCTCCCGACAGGTCCTCCGTACTGCAAAAAGAAACTGTCGGGAAGAAGAATTTATTTCACAATGTTCATCTCATCCAGAAGGTATCCTGCCTTGCCGTATTTGTCAATGATGAACAGCACGTAGCGGATATCCACGTTGATACAGCGCTGAAGGCTTGGCTCAAAGATTACGTCGCCGCTCATTGCCTCCCAGTTGCCGTCGAATGCAAGACCTATAAGCTCGCCTTTGTCATTCAATACAGGAGAACCTGAGTTACCGCCGGTGATGTCGCCGTTGCAAAGGAATGCAACAGGCATCTTGCCGTTCTCAAGTGCGTAAGGACCAAAATCTTTGGCTTTCCACAACTCTTTAAGGCGGGCAGGAACTACAAACTCCCAGTTGTTAGGGTCCTCTTTCTCCATAACGCCGTCCAAAGTGGTGATGTAATCATAGATAACGGCATCTTTAGGTGAGTAAGGGAGAACCTTGCTGTAAGTAAGACGCATGGTTGAGTTTGCATCAGGGTAAGAAGCGTTGTCGCCCATCATCTCAAGGGTACCTGCAACGTAAGCCTTCTTGGCCTTGTCAATCTTTGCAGAGCTTGCAAGAAGTTTAGGCATGATTCTGTTTGATACAATATGAAGCTGGGCTCTAAGATCCTCAACAGGGTCGTTGCCAAGGTCTGCGCCTGCTGCAACTGCTGCATCATATTTCTCCTTGCTTACATAAACTGAGTTGTCATAAAGGTTGTCTACAAAAGCATCAATGCTTCCGCCAAACTCAGAATCAATGGTTGCAAAGAATGCAGGGTGGTATTTTGCATCAACTTTCTCCTTGTAGATTGCAATCATGCGTTTTGCAAGCTTGCGGTCTGTAGATGCCGAATAATCCTTGAAGAAACCGTCCATGCCGCCTCTCTTTGCCCTTGCAGGAGCTTTGATAAGCTCAATTGCAGAAAGGGTCTCGGTAATGTATCTGTATACATATGCATACTCGGCTCTCTCCTTAATTGCATTGTTGATGGTTTCAACAGCAGTGCCGTATTTCTCAACACGTTTAGGATCGGCAGCAACCCACTCATTGAAAGCTCTCTCCTCTGCAGCTCTGCGCTCAACAATGTTAAGCTTGTCAAAGGTCTCGTTCATACCCATCCATTTCTTCCAGCCGTTTGAAGAGCCTGCATATTTGCTTGAGTACTGGATTCTTACCTTAGGATCTGCAAGCATGTCGTTCATCCAGATATCCTGTTTCTCACCACGCACGTAGATGCTGATTGCGTTGTTGATCTTCTGGGTCTCCTTAGCCTCCTCGCTGCTCATGAAACGGGTAGTGCGGCCAGGGAAGCCAATGATCATTGCATAATCATTCTCCTTAACACCTTTCAAAGAGATTTTCAAGGACTGTTTTGGAGTGTAAGGGACATTCTCCTCAGAGTACTCTGCAGGGTTGTTGTTCTTGTCTGCATAGATTCTGAAAACAGAGAAATCACCGGTGTGTCTTGGCCACATCCAGTTATCTGTATCTGCACCAAATTTGCCGATTGATGAAGGCGGAGCACCTACAAAACGGATATCCTTGAAAGTGCGGGTAGTGATAAGAAGATACATGTTGTTGTTATAGAAGCTGGTAACCCTTGCATCCAAAGTAGGGTCTGCCTTAACAGCCTCTGCTTTAATCTTCTCAATCTCCTTGTCCCAACGTTTCTTGTAGTCTTTAGGGTCTTTAGCCTTTGCAACAGCCTTGTTCAAACGCTCGGTAACATCAACGAACCTGTCTACAAAAGTAACTGTAAGACCTTTGGCAGGAAGCTCCTCCTTAAGGTTCATTGCCCAGTAGCCGTCTTTAAGATAATCGTGCTCTACTGTACTTAGAGCCTGGATATTGCCATAACCGCAGTGGTGGTTGGTGAACAGAAGACCCTTGTCTGAAACGATCTCTGCAGTACATCCGCCGCCAAAATGCACAATGGCATCCTTAAGGCTTGAATTGTTTATGCTGTAGATGTCCTCAGCAGAAAGCTTGCAGCCCATCTCCTGCATTTTCTTTATGTTAAGCTTCTCCAAAAGCGGGAGCAGCCACATACCCTCGTCTGCCTTTGCCGGCATAGCGCCCAACAAGATGGCAACCAACAATAAAAATCCTGTTTTTCTCATAAAAATATCTATATTTAAAAGTTTATTCCTTAACCCCACAAAAGTACTAAAATGGAAACTCAAAACCAAAATATGAAGCACATCCTCATTGTTCCCGACAAATTCAAAGGTTCCCTAACCTCCCTCCAGGCCGCCCAGGCCATCCGGAAGGGACTTGAGAAGCGGTATGCGGCAGGTGATTGCGGCAATGGCCTGCAGTTTCAGCTGGTGGAGATTGCCGATGGTGGTGACGGCAGCCTGGATGTGGTTGCCGGCAGGGTGACATCGCCCCAAAAGGTATCTGTAAAGGTGCATGACCCTCTGTTCAGGGGGGTAACTTCCCAGATATTGCTGTATGGGGGAGAGGATTCTCCTCTGTGCGCCTTCATAGAGATGGCAAAGATTTCCGGACTGGCCATGCTGGAGCAGCATGAGCGCAATCCTCTCAATACTTCTACTTACGGTTTTGGCGAGGCTATCCGTAAGGCACAGGAAATGGGGGCCAAAAAAATTACCCTCTCAATAGGCGGCAGCGCTACCGATGATTGTGGAGCGGGAATGCTTCAGGCTATTGGTTTTGAATTCTTTAACCGCGCTGGAGAGCTTATCCCGGCACCAATCTGCGGCAGGGACTTGCAGGATATTGGACGCATTGCCTCTCCGGAGGAATCTGTCGGGAAAATACTCTTTGGGGGTGAGGCGGGTTGCAAAATTGAAGTTATCTGCGACGTTGACAATCCTCTTCTTGGGGAGAACGGTGCCACAGCGGTATATGCTCCACAGAAAGGGGCAACTCCCCAGGCAATGGAGATACTTGAGAGGGGAAAAGCAAACATGGCGGCTGTGGCGGAGAGGTGTCTGCACATCCTCCCACAGATGAAACTCCTCCCCGGAGCAGGTGCTGCCGGAGGTGTGGGGTATGCAGGAACGGCATTCTTGGGGGGTAAGTTATTGTCGGGATGGAGATTTTTTACAGAAATTACCTCGCTGGAGGAGAAAGTGCAGTGGGCAGATGTGGTTATAACTGGAGAGGGAAGTGTGGATTCCCAGAGCCTGAGCGGCAAAATTGTGGGCGGCATAATGGAACTTGCCCAAAAATACGGCAAGCCGGTAGAGATTTTCTGCGGGGTGTCCTCCCTGCAGGAGTTGCCTCAGGGGGTACGGTGCCACTCGCTGGTATCCATAGAACCCGATAAGCAGATGTGCATGACCCACGCTGCCGAATTGCTTGAGAGGCTGGCAAAAGGGATGACAACATCACTATCACCATATTATAATCCCGACGAAATAGAGGCCGGGTGCGACGAGGCTGGCCGCGGCTGCCTTGCGGGACCGGTATTTGCCGCAGCGGTAATCCTTCCAAAAGATTTCTACCACCCGCTGCTGAACGATTCAAAGCAGCTCACCGCTAAACAGAGGGAAAAACTCAGGCCAATCATAGAAGAAAATGCCATTGCATGGGGTGTATGCGCAATATCGGCGCAGGAGATTGACAAGATAAACATCCTAAAGGCATCAATTAAAGGGATGCACGGAGCGCTGGATATGCTTGAGGTGCGCCCCACCTCAATTCTGGTAGACGGCAACCGTTTCTACAAATATCAGGAGATTCCCCACATATGTATGGTTAAAGGCGACGCCCGTTTTGCCAGCATTGCTGCGGCATCTGTCCTTGCCAAAACTTACAGGGATGAGTACATGCTGAAAATTGCCGCTGAGTACCCGCAGTACGGCTGGGACCGCAACATGGGCTATCCCACCAAGGAACACCGCGCTGCAATTGCCGCCCACGGCCCAACTCCTCACCACAGAATGAGCTTCAAGCTGCTGGAGGATCCTACACTGTTCTAGGTGTTGCAATACTTCCGCAGTCTCCCGTAGCATCCGGCAGCGCACACAGCACCCGTAGCACCAGTAACTCTCCGTAGCACCCACAGCATCCCTGCTCCGCATCCTACGGATAGGCCGAGCCGCGGTGCTTTACGTAACTTTCATTTTTCTCGTTGAGAATGTTGATGCATTGCTTGAGGGTGTCAATTTCCTCCTCAAGGCTGTGGATGCGTTTGAGATATTCGGCCCGTTCAAGGTCTGCAAGGGAAGATCTGGTGTGTGGATCTTCTTCAAGGACCAGCTCTTTTACTGAAACGTTCAATGCGGCTGCAATGTCCCACAGCTTCTCGTTTATGAGCACGGTTTTACCCCTCTCAAGTTTCCTGTAGTTGTTGAGTGCAATACCTATGGCCGTTGCAACTTTCTCCTGGGAGATTCCCTTGCTGCGGCGCACTTCGTAGATTTTCTGTTTAATTGAGCCGTTCTTTTTCATTGCAACAAAAATATGGCCTGGATGGATGTGATATAGGTATTTTAAGGATTGTAAAATAGTATCCAAAGGGTGTTATTGAAAGAAGGGCTTTGTATTTTGAAAATAATTTTATTAAATTTGAAACCACTTTTTCCAAAAGTGATACACACTTAAATAAAAACACTTTAAAATACTATTAAATACAATGAAAACTTACAATACCAGTAATGTGCGTAATGTGGTACTGTTGGGAAGTTCCAAATCGGGAAAGACCACATTCGCTGAGACAATGATGTTCGAGGGTAAAGTTATTGAGAGAAGAGGTACAATTGAGGCTAAGAACACTATGAGTGACAATACCGAGATTGAGCAGATTTACCAGAGATCAATTTATTCTACACTTCTATACACAGAGTTTCTTGACACAAAATTCAATATCATTGATACCCCGGGTTCAGACGACTTCGTAGGTGGTGTGTATTCAGCATTCTCAGTTGCTGAGAACGGTATCCTTCTTGTAAATGCCACTCAGGGCGTTGAGGTTGGTACCGAGATCTTTGCACGTCACGCTGTGAAACATCAGAAACCTCTTATCATTGCCGTTAACCAGCTGGATCATGAGAAACAGGACTGGCAGGCAACCATCGATTCATTGAAAGCTACTTTCGGAAACAAGGTTGTATTGGTTCAGTACCCTGTTAACCCAGGTGTTGAGTTTGACACTTTCATTGATGTCTTGAAGATGAAGATGTACAAATTCAAGGATGAGAACGGTACCCGTGAGTCATTTGAGATTCCTGAGGAGTACAAGGAGGAGGCTTTGGCATTGCACCAGCAGCTTGTTGAGATGGCGGCAGAGAATGACGAGAATTTGATGGAGACATTCTTTGATAAAGGCCAGCTTACTGAGGACGAGATCAGAGCAGGTATGAAAGTAGGTATGCAGTTGGGTGACATCCTTCCAGTATTCTGCTTGTCTGCTAAGAAAGATATTGGTGTTAAACGTATCATGGAGTTCACCATCAACGCAGGTATTACTCCCGACAAAGTTGACAATCTTACTAAAGAGGGTGAGGCAGTTAAAGTTGATTCAAACGGCCCTACTTCAATCTTCGTATACAAAACTGCACAGGAGCAGCACTTGGGCGACGTTTCATACTTCAAGGTAATGAGCGGTAAGCTTACTGAGGGTATGGATGTTGTAAACCCTGAGACCGGCGCTAAAGAGCGTATTGCACAGATTTACGCTGTAGCAGGTAAAAAACGTGAGAAAGTTACCGAGGTTATGGCAGGTGACATTGCTTGTACAGTAAAACTTAAATCAGTTAAGACTGGCCAGACACTTTGTGCTCCTGGTTGCGAGACTGTATTTGAGCCAACCCATTTCCCTGCACCTAAATTCCGTACAGCTATCAAAGCTAAAGTTGAGAAAGACGAGGAGAAATTGGGCGAGATCCTTAACAAGGCCAATGCAGAGGACCCAACAATCTTGGTTGAGTACTCAAAAGAGTTGAAACAGACTATCATCAGCGGTCAGGGTGAGCACCATATCAACATCCTTAAATGGCAGCTTACAAATACCCATAAGATTGAGGTTGACCTGTTTGCTCCAAGAATCCCTTACCGTGAGACAATTACCAAAATTGCAACTGCAGACTACCGTCATAAGAAACAGTCTGGTGGAGCAGGCCAGTTTGGTGAGGTACACATCCTTATTGAGCCTTACTACGAGGGCGCTCCTGAGAACAACAAGTTCAAAGTTGACGGCCAGGAGATGGTTCTTAACGTAAAAGGCAAAGAGGAGTATCCACTTGAGTGGGGTGGTAAACTTGAGTACTACAACTGTATCGTAGGTGGTGCAATTGACGCACGCTTCATGCCGGCTATCCTTAAAGGTATCATGGAGAAAATGAACGAGGGCCCTCTAACAGGTTCTTACGCACGTGATATCAGAGTTTACGTTTACGACGGTAAGATGCACCCGGTTGATTCAAACGAGATGGCGTTCAAACTTGCTTCACGTAACGCATTCAAAGAGGCGTTCAAGAAAGCCGGTCCTAAGATCATGGAGCCTATCTACAACGTGGAGATCCTTGTTCCAAGCGACTGCATGGGTGATGTAATGAGCGACCTTCAGAACCGCCGCGCAATGATTGAGGGTATGAACAGCGTTAAAGGCTTTGAGGTACTTAAAGCAAGAGTTCCACTAGCAGAGCTTTACAAATACTCAACCTCATTGAGCTCACTAACCAGCGGTAGAGCAACCTTCACAATGGAGTTTGCAGACTACCAGCAGGTTCCTTCAGACGTTCAGGAGAAACTTTTGAAAGCATACGAAGCAGAGGAGAAAGACGAGTAGTCTTCTTCCCGATAGATACCCAAATAGGCACAGAACTTCGGTTTTGTGCCTATTTTTTTGTTGCTGAAAGAGCCTGTTGCCGAAACAGCCTGTTGCGGCAGGGTAGGTGGGGCTTGCCGGCACGTTTTGATGCCTCAGTGTGCCCAATGGTGGTCAGGCGGGCACATTTTTGTTTGATTTTGTTCCCCACAGAGGGTGTCAGTTGCCCTTGTGGCACATTTTGGTGCTACAACGTGCCCACTTGGCGGCAGGCGGGCACATTTTAATGCGTTTCCGTGCCCGTTCGCTGTTTTTCTGCTGCTCCGGGCACATTTTGGCGGCTCAGCGTGCCCATTCGGCGGTAGGCGGGCACATTTTTGTTTGATTTTGTTCCCCACAGAGAGATGTGGGTTCCTCCGGGGCACGCCAGGACCCTCCAGTGTGCCCGTTGTGCGGCAGGCTGGCACGTTTGAATATCGTTCCGTGCCCCATAGGGTGCTGCCGTAGCCGTCGGGATACAAAAATTACTTTCAACGTGCCCAATGAGCAGCTGTCGGGAATACTTGTCTTACCTTCTGTCCCCGTAGAAATAGATGCCATAATCGGAGTAAATTTTTTTAGGAAAAAGAAAAATCTCTGCAACTGCAAAGAAAAATTTCTTTTTCAGGCATAGTTCTGCCTGTGCAACCGGTAGCTTTGGGAAACGTAAAAAACAATATCATGAACACAGAAAACTTGCACATAAAGGAATTTGATGAGAGTGCACCTCTATGGCACTTGTGTACACCTGGTGATGATACAGCCGGTGTAATTTTCAGGAAGCGTGAAGACTTTGTGTTTGGGATGAACATGATGGCCTTGTGCGCCCACTTGCACTATGAAGAAGTGGAACTGTACACATTTCAGCTGATGAACAATCATGTCCATATTTTATTGCAGGGCGAGCCGCATCGGGTAACAGTTTTTTTCAATGACTTTAAAGCGCGTATTGGCAGATGCCTTCGTAAGCAAGGGCGCCAATCGGACATGAAAGGATTTGAGGCCACATTACACCCCATCCTTAACATTACATACTTGAGAAATCTGCTCGCCTACATAAACAGGAATAGGTTCCTGGTAGATTTGTGGGAAACGCCGTTCACATATCCGTGGGGCGCCAACAGTTTCTACTTCAACAAATACACCGGCATATTCAACAGAACATGGCTTAAGGATATCTCTGTCCGCGCCAAAAGAAAAATCTTTCACACTCACGAATGCTCATTCCCTGAAAACTACTACATGATATGGGGTTACGTCTCGCCGGAATGCTATTGCTCAATCAAAAAAGGGGAAAGCCTTTTCCAGAACGCACATGATTATTTCCAACTTATTTCCCGACAGGTAGAGTCGTTTGCCGACATTGCCCGCACCCTTGGAGACAAGATATTCTATACTGATGAACAAATGAACACTGCCGCAATAGATATTGCAAAAAAACTCTTTAACACTGCGAAACTTCTTACCCTGGACAAAAGTCAGAAACTGGAGATGGCCAAGCAGCTCCGCTTCCGCTACAATGCCTCGGTTAGCCAAATCAGGAGAATCCTACATATAGAAGAGAAGATCCTTCAGAACATGTTTCCGGAGAATGTCCGCAAATGATACTTTGCTCCCGACAGATGGGGGCAGTAACCTCTTTGGCACGTTTTGGCGGTTCAACGTGCCCACTTGGCGCCAGTCTGGCACATTTTTGTTTGATTTTGTTCCCGAAAGGGTACTTCCGGTGCCCGTTGGGCATGTTTTGGCGCCTCAGCGTGCCCATTGGTGGTTAGGCGGTCACATTTTAATGCGTTTCTGTGCCCGTTCACTGCTTTTCGGCTGCTCCGGGCACGTTTTGGTGGCTCAGCGTGCCCATTGGTGGTCAGTTGGGCACACTTTGATTAGTTTTTGTTCCATACGGAGGGTGTCAGTTGCCCCTGGGGCACGTTTGGGTACTCCAGTGTGCCCATTCAGCGCCAGGCGGGCACAAAGCTGTGGGTTTTTGTTCCTGCGGAGAATTAAATACAGATTAAAATTATTGATATAATGGAGCTTGAAGTTATAAAGAGTAAGATTTATGAAATCCGAGGGCAGAGGGTGATGCTTGACAGGGATTTGGCACAAATGTATGGAGTTGAAACAAAAAATCTCAATAAGGCTGTAAAAAGAAATTTGGAAAGGTTTGAAGGCGAAGATTTTATGTTTAAGTTAACAAAAGATGAATGTTTAAGGTTCCAAATTGGAACCTTAAACGGAGGAAGAGGCCAACATTTGAAATATTTGCCTTATGCTTTCACTGAGATGGGAGTAGCAATGTTATCATCAGTATTACATTCAGATACGGCCATTATAATTAACAGAAGTATCATGCGCGCCTTTGTAACAATGCGTAGTTATATGTCATCAGTTTCTGCTGTAACTTCAGAACTTTCCGAATTAAAGGAACGTATTCTAACTATTGAGCAATCAGGTAAAGATAATGCAGAAGCTATAAGCGATTTGTCTGATGATATTCAGAAGGAGCTGGATGACATTTATCTTGCACTATCACAATTGGCGGCAAAGCAGAAAGAGAATGACAGTCTGAAAGAAAGGCAGAAGATAGGGTTCAAGAAATAATTACCTCAAATAAAACCCGCCAACAAGCTCCGCGTATTCCGGAGTATTGGCACCACCGCTCATCATTACCAGCTGCTCTCGGCGCATGGTGGGGCGGTTGGATGGGGCGCATTTTACAAACTCCAGCATAAGGCGCTTGGCAGGTTTGCGTTCAACGGTGTGCACATAGCAGATGCGGGAAGGGAACAGTGCTGCAGTATCTCCGTCAGCCGCCACCGCAACATCAGCCATAAATTCCACTTTACGCAGCAGCTCCTCACCTTCAACTACGGGGAGGATAATTGCCAGTGTGCCTCCTTCCTTAAGCAGCGGGGTAGAATAGAAAAGCAGTTCCCTTTGGGAAAGGGTATCGGTATGACGGGCCGTTGTCTTGGCCTGTGAATCGTTCTTTAGTGATGCAATGAAGTAGGGGGGATTGGAGAAGATGAGGTCGTAACCGGCAGCCCCAGCAGCCCCGGAACCCGAAAACTCCTGCAGCGGAACATTATGCAACCCGAAAGAAATCCCATTCCACGGCGCAGCATCAAAGTTTGCAGCAGCATCCTGGCAGGCATCCGCATCAATCTCCACAGCATCAATATGGGCGCAAACTCCAGTTTCAGATAGTCTCTGGCCGGCCATAAGGGCAATTACCCCTGTTCCGGTACCAATGTCAAGGGCGCGGACGGTTCTTGAGCCAGCCACTCCGGCAGAAGCGGCATCATCAGCCGTATCAACCTCACCAGCAGTCTCCCCTCCGGGCGCACTCATCCAGGCCCCAAGGAGTACGGCATCGGTGTTTACCTTCATGGCAGAATGGTTCTGCTCTACCTCAAACTGTTTGAAACGGAATGAACCCATCGGGAAGAAAAATTAGAGTTGCTGCAGTATCTGGCCGTCTTTCATCTCAATGCAGCGGTCGCACATGCGGGCCAGTTCCATCTCGTGGGTTACTATTACAATTGTCTGGTTGTATTTCTCGCGGAGCATGAAGAAAAGTTTGTGCAGCTCCTCCTTGTTGCGGCTGTCGAGGTTTCCCGACGGCTCGTCTGCAAGCAGCACTGCCGGGTTGTTCATCAGCGCCCTGGCAATGGCTACCCTCTGCTGCTCTCCGCCGCTCAATTGGCCGGGTTTATGGGAAAGTCTTCCCCCCACACCAAGTTCCTCCAACAGCATTCTGGCCCTGGCCTCAACCTCTTTGCTCCCCCACTTTGCTCCCCCTATCAGGGCCGGCATCACAACATTCTCCAGAGCCGAAAACTCCGGCAGCAGATGATGGAACTGGAATACAAATCCTATCTCCCTGTTGCGGAAGGCTGCAAGGGATTTGTCGGGAAGAGAAAAAATGTCTGTGCCTGCAATCTTCACTTTTCCTCCTTGCGGTTTCATCAGTGAACCCATGATGTTGAGCAAAGTGCTCTTGCCCGCGCCGCTGGCTCCCACAATGCTCACCACTTCCCCCTTGGCTACCTGCAGAGATACCCCTTTGAGCACCTCCAGTTCTCCGAATGATTTGTGTATGTTTTCCAGTTGGATCATATTCTGCTGCTTTGATTTACAAAGGTATTTAAATAAATTGATGCCATCAATCGGAAAACGCAGTATTTTAAGGCTCAAATTTATAGGAAAACGCACCTGGATTTTCAGACATAATGCAGCTTGTAAGAAAAATTTCATTCAGGCCTGCTTCTTGTTTTTATAAACCGCTGAGATTGTGCTTTTTATCTAAAGTATTCAAGAACTGCCGTGTAAGACTGTTTTACGGCCCGGCGCCCATTTTTACAATTTTAAAAGGTAAATTTGTAAAAACTTGTTGAAGCAAAACCCATGAGGCAGCTTGTCATCACACTACTTATAGTTATTTCATTAGTTTCTTGCAGCAACACTTACAGCCAGCTGCAGGAAATAGAATCATACATAGAAGAGGACCCCAAAAGGGCACTGGAAGAGATTCGTAATATTACTCCCGACAATCTCCTTTCCCCAAGGACCAAAGCAAAGCATGCCCTGCTCCACTCCATGGCCCTTGATAAAAACTACATAGACCTCACCACCGACTCCATCATCGCCCTAGCTGTGAAGTACTATTCAAGGCATGGTTCAGCGGATGACAGGTTGCTGATGCATTACTATATGGGGAGGATATATGCAAATGATGGGAATCTTGATAAGGCAGCTATTGAATATACAAGGGGAGAAGAATTGGTAGATGATGCGGAAAATAAGGTGGCGGCAGGCAGGTTGTATACAGTCTTTGCTACTGTATACAACAAGACTAACAATGCTAAAAAAGAGATAGAGTATGCACAGAAAGGATATGCCTTTTTTAAAGAGATGAATTATATTGAACGTTCGGAAGTAGCAAAAGGTAAATTAGCTATGGCATATGCAAATAACCGAGTTTTCAATGAGGCAGATTCTTTATTTGAAGAGTGTTTGGAAGCTTTAACCGAAGATACAGTATCAATGGCAAAGTATTTAGGACATTATGCCCGGTTAAATGTTTTAAAGCCTGATCCGGAGCCGGAGAAAGCAATATTGTTATTGGAAAGGCGGCGCAAAGAATATAATAAAGCTTTGACCCCCGGCTTATATTGTGTGTATGCATATGCCCTGCAGCAATTAGGCAGGTTAGATGAGTGTGATAATATATTGGAGCAACTTAAGGAAACTGGTTATAAAGAGTTGGACTTCTGGCAGTATCGTATCTATAAACATAGAAATCAATATGAGCAAGCTATGGCTCATTTGGAAAACAGTGCGAAAAAATATGAGTATCAAATGATAAGTTTGCTGTCTGACAATACTGATAATGCTTTAAAGGATTATTACTCTTCAGAGGCTGAGAAAACCAAAATGGAGATGAAAATAAAAGTTATGTCACTTGTAACGGCAATACTCGCTGTGGTAATGATATTGTCTGTTGTTATCTTAAAGTTGATGTTTATCAACAGGAAGAAGCAGCGGGCAATGGAGACGTATCTTGATATGTATGAAAACGCTAGTAAAAAGCTGGCCGATTATGATGCGCAAATTGATGAGCATAACAGTAAACTGAATATCTTGAGAGCATCGTTTTCGCAGGTGTACAAAAAACAATTCACAACAATAGGAGATTTGTGTCTAACCTATCTGACAAAGCAAGGCAAAAAAGATGTAAAGGATCATATTTATCGGAAAGTTGAAAAACTGATTGCAAACATCAGTTCAGATGAGAAACTGCATAGCCAGTTAGAGAATAAGATTAATGCGGAACTTGATAATATAATCCTGCATCTGAGGAATGATTTGCCAAAATTGTCAAACGATGATATGAGATTCATTTGCTATTGCATTATAGGCTTTGATGCCACTCTGATATCAGTTATTCTCAATTTTTCAATGGAAAACGTGTATACCAAGAAATCCAGATTAAAGGCAAAAATCAATGCCCTTAATTCTCCATATAAAGAAAACTATTTGATGTATATCCAGTAAGTGGCGCTAAATTTTGTGATGATGTTTTGCCGGTGTAAGATTTTTTTTCTTACACCTTTTTTAGTGCGGTTGTAATATTCACAAAATGAGTAGGTTATAAAATGCGCATTTTGTAGAAATTCTATTTTTTATCTTTCAGCCCTGTAATTTTGTGAAACCAATATTTCAAAAAATTACATTATGAAAAGATTTTATTTTTTGCTGGTGGCATTTTTTGTATGTCACCTTCACGCAGGGGCTTCTTCTGTAATGGAAATAGAAAATCTAGGTAGGATAAAGGAGCTAATAAACAATGGTGTTGTGGCAAAGATTGATGGGAAGACGCAATTTGATGCAGAATTAACAGAACGATATAATGAGATGTTAGGTATTTCTTTTAGCTCTTTAGAGGAAGCTTTCTGCACTGTTTTTGCTGCAGACTGGTTGTGACATGAGTTTACATGCGCCAGCAGATAACGGATTTACCTTGGAGCAGGCCAAATATTTTCATATGGAGCATGCAACAGATTAAATAAATTGATGCCATCAATCGGAAAACGCACCTGGATTTTCAGGCATAAAGCAGGCTTGTAAGAAAAATTTCTTTCAGACCTGCTTTCTGCTTTTATAAACCGCTGAGATTGTGCTTTTTATCTAAAGAATTCAAGAGCTGCCGTGTAAGACTGTTTTACGGCCCAGTGCCCTATTTATACAATTTAAAAAGGTAAATTTGTAAAAACTTGATGAAGCGAACCCCATGAGGCAACTTGTCTTAACACTACTTATAGCAACCCTGACTATTTCTTGCAGCAACACTTACAAGCAGCTGCAGGAAATAGAATCATACATAGAAGAGGAACCCAAAAGGGCACTGGAGGAGATCCGTAATATTAATCCCGACAAATTCCTGCATTCCCCAAGGACCAAAGCAAAGCACGCCC
>JAGBTG010000010.1 GCA_017631435.1 Bacteroidales bacterium
AACCTTGGATATGATTCTTAACGAGAAATCAAAAGAGTTCTACGCTGAGGGTCTAAGATACTGGGATATGCTAAGACTTGGTAAAGAGATTACTTTCAATGATGAGATTCTTGGTTTCGTAACCTCTCATAGAACTCAGACTATTGATACCAAAACTTTCTACAAAGTTATCCTTCCTATCCCTGAGAATGAGTTGAACGCAAACCCTAAGATTCAGCAGAATCCTGGTTACTCAGCTCCTCTAAGATAATCTGAGATAAATTCAATAAAAGAGAGTGGTCATGATGACCACTATTTTTTTGTGTTTTAAAAAACAATTTTTAACTTTGCAGCTCGTTCATTGGCTCAGGTGGTGGAATAGGTAGACACGCGGGACTTAAAATCCCGTGGGCAGCAATGCCCGTACGGGTTCGATTCCCGTCCCGAGCACCAATGAAACATGCGGAAATAGCTCAGTTGGTAGAGCACAACCTTGCCAAGGTTGGGGTCGCGAGTTCGAGCCTCGTTTTCCGCTCCAAAAGCCTCAGAGAAATCTGGGGCTTTTCTTTTTCTGGGGATTATCTTCCATTTGCCATGATTTTTTTGTATATTGCATCAAACTATATACACAGTACATTATGGGAACAATTCGTTACAACACATTCTACACACCGGTAGGTTTGCTTAATGTTGCTCACCTTGGCCATGGCTCCGTTCATATTGATTGGGAGGGGATGCATATCTACGTTGATCCATACAATGATGCCTATGATTTCACGGGGATGAAAAAGGCTGATCTCATTCTCCTTACCCATGCACATACAGACCACTATGATTGTGCTGCAATCAAGAAAATAGCTACTCCAAACACCAAGTTTGTTGTGAGCAATGCTGTGGGGGTATGTCTTGATAATGACCTTATCAGGATGAAACTTGATGTTGACAACAATCCTTTGAATGTAGATCCTTCCACCAATCTTGAAAATATGAAAAAAAGCATTGCCTGCCTGCAGCATTGCAGTATTGCGGTTATGCAGAACGGCGATAAAATCAAGGCCAGAGGAGTGGAAATAGAGGCTACTCCAGCCTACAATATAGAACAAAAGAGGGATAACGGCCATCCGTTCCACATCAAAGGGGAGGGTAACGGATATATTCTCAATTTTGGCGGCTTCAAAGTATATTTTGCGGGTGATACAGAATTTATTCCCGATATGAAACTTGCCAAAGGGGCGGATATAGCATTTCTTCCAAAGAATCTTCCATATACCCTTTCAGATGAGAAATTCGTTGAGGCGGCAAATCTTATCAATCCAAAGAATCTTTTCCCAATCCACTACTTTGAAATTGACTGGAAAAAGTTGGCTGCAGGATTGAACCCTGGAATTTGCATGTATGTGGATGGAGTACATTGTGCAAAATAGATTTTATTCCCGATAATCTATTTGGAGGCTTGCAAAGATATATTTTGCAGCAAATGTCCAAAAAGATTTATCTTTGTGGGATTAAAATCCTGTCGGGAAAATCAACAATTTAAATATATTCAATAAATGAGAGCATTATTTTCAGTATCAGACAAGACTGGCGTGGTAGAGTTCGCCAAAGAGCTTGTTGGACTAGGCTGGGAGATTATTGCAACAGGCGGAACAATGAAGCTTCTTCAGGATTCTGGTCTTAAGGTAATCAATATCAGCGAGGTTACAGGTTTCCCTGAGATCTGTGACGGACGAGTTAAGACACTTCATCCAAAAGTACACGGAGGACTTCTTGGACGCCGTGACCTTGACAGCCATATTGCACAGTTGAAAGAGAACGGCATTGAGTTCATTGATATGGTTTGTGTAAACCTTTATCCTTTCAAACAGACCATTGCAAAACCCGATGTTACAATGGAGGATGCAATTGAGAATATTGATATTGGAGGCCCTTCAATGCTACGTTCGGCTGCAAAGAACTGGAGCGCTGTTACAGTTGTCTGCAATCCTGAGAATTATGCAAAGATCATTGCTGAGATTAAAGAGACCGGCAATACTACAAAAGAGACCCGTCTACAGCTTTCTGCAGAGGCATATACCCATACTGCAGAGTATGATATGATGATTGCTGCCTACATGCGCAAGGCTGCAGGCCTTAACGAGAAGCTTTTCTTGGAGTATGACCTTATCCAGGGATTGCGTTATGGAGAGAACCCTCATCAGGAGGCAAAATTCTACGGAAAGGCAGAGTGCGGCTCTTACTCTTTGGCAAATGCAAAGCAGCTTAACGGTAAAGAGCTTTCTTACAACAATATCCAGGATGCAAATGCAGCATTGTGCATTGCACGTGAGTTTGATGAGCCTTTCTGCGTAGGTTTGAAACATATGAACCCTTGTGGTGCAGCTATCGGAACAGATGTTGTTGACGCATGGACAAAAGCATATGAGGCAGATAAGGTAAGTATCTTTGGAGGTATTGTGGCTGTAAACCGCGAGATCAACAAGGAGGCTGCAGAGCTTATGAAACCTATCTTCCTTGAGATTATCATGGCTCCTTCATTCTCTGCTGAGGCATTGGAGATCCTTTCAACCAAGAAGAACCTTCGCCTGCTTCAGGTGGATATGACTAAAGATGATTCAGTGGTTGACCAGTATGTAAGTGTAAACGGCGGCCTGTTGGTTCAGAACCTGGACAAAACAACCGTTGAGGTAACTGCAGACATGTGTGTGACAGAGGTAAAACCTACCCCTGAGCAGATTACAGACCTTAACTTTGGCTGGAGAATTGTAAAACATGTAAAATCAAATGCTATTGTGGCAGTTAAGGACGGCAAGACCCTAGGTGTGGGTGCCGGCCAGATGAACCGTGTAGGTTCTGCTGAGATTGCCCTTAAACAGGCTCAGGCTGCTGGTTTTACAGAGGGTATTGTACTTGCTTCAGACGGTTTCTTCCCATTTGATGATACTGTAACCATGGCTTCACAGTACGGCGTAACAGCAATCGTACAGCCAGGTGGCAGTGTAAGGGATGAGGATTCTGTGAAGAAGGCAAACGAGTGCGGCATTACAATGGTTTGCACCGGTATTCGTCACTTCAAACACTAGAAGACAGGAATAATCCTATAAATGCAAAGGGCGACCGGAATGGGCCGCCCTTTCTGTTGTACCCCCGGGCGGAATCGAACCGCCACCCTGAGAACCGGAATCTCATATTCTATCCTTTAAACTACAGGGGCAGGCTTGCTGGTGTGCAAGAAGTTGCAAAATTAGCAAAATGAGGTGTTTTTCCAAAAATTGCTATATTTGTCGTTTGAAAAATTTAAAACCTACAATTTATTGATTATGAAAGCATATGTTTTCCCTGGTCAGGGTTCTCAGTTTACCGGCATGGGTCAGGAGCTGTACAACAGCAATCCTGTTGCCAAAGAGATGTTTGAGAAGGCTAATGAGATTCTTGGCTTCAGAATTACAGATATCATGTTCAACGGCACAGCCGAGGAACTTAAACAGACCAAGGTTACCCAGCCTGCAGTGTTCCTGCATTCGGTAATTTTGGCCAAATGTCTCCCTGATTTCGCTCCGCAGATGGTTGCAGGCCACTCTTTGGGTGAGTTTTCTGCACTTGTGGCTGCCGGTGCGATGAGTTTTGAGGATGGTCTTGTATTGGTTTCAAAGCGTGCAATGGCTATGCAAAAGGCTTGTGAGATGCAGCCTTCAACTATGGCCGCTGTGCTTGGAATGGAGGCTTCAAAGATTGAGGAGATATGTGCTGCAACTGAGGGAGTTGTGGTTGCCGCAAACTACAACTGCAACGGCCAGATTGTAATCTCTGGTGAGGTTGAGGCTGTAAACAAGGCTTGTGCAGCCCTTAAGGAGGCAGGAGCAAAGAGGGCTCTTGTGTTGCCTGTGGGTGGTGCATTCCACTCTCCGCTTATGGATCCTGCAAGGGTTGAGTTGGCTGAGGCCATTGAGAAGACAACCTTTGTTGCTCCGGTATGCCCTGTGTACCAGAATGTAGATGCCAAACCGCACACAGATCCTGCTGAGATTAAGGCAAACCTTCTTGTGCAGCTTACTGCACCTGTAAGATGGACACAGTCTGTGGAGAATATGGTTGCAGACGGTGCCGCTTATTTTACAGAGGTTGGCCCAGGTACTGTCCTTCAGGGACTTATCAACAAAATTGCCAAAGGAGTTGAGGTGGAAGGCATCCAGTAATCTTCTTCCCGACAGATATATTTTATCCCCTCCCAAGGGTGTTCAGAAAGGGTTGCCTGCGGGCAGCCCTTTCTTTTGTGGAGAGGGCGGGGAGGTATATTTCCTGTCGGGATGAAATATATTGGATTTTCCTTCCCAAATTGGATTTTATTTAGTACTTTTGAACGATTTTTGATTATTCACTATAGGTGGATTCTTACTTGTAGTGGGCAAAAGACTATCAGATTAAAATATTAAACTTAATTATACAATATTTAATTCGGTAAATATGGCTAAAGAGAAACAATTCATTACCTGCGACGGTAACTATGCTGCGGCACACGTGGCATACATGTTCAGTGAGTTGGCAGCCATCTACCCTATTACTCCTTCATCAACAATGGCGGAGTTGGTAGACGAGTGGTCAGCTTTTGGCAAAAAGAACATTTTTGGCGAGCCTGTAAAGGTTGTTGAAATGCAGAGTGAGGGTGGTGCAGCTGGTGCTGTTCACGGTTCACTTCAGACTGGTGTTCTTACTACAACTTTCACTGCTTCGCAGGGTTTGTTGCTTATGATTCCTAACATGTACAAAATTGCAGGAGAGCTTCTTCCTACAGTTTTCCATGTTTCTGCAAGAGCACTTGCTTCACACGCTCTATCTATCTTTGGTGACCACCAGGATGTAATGGCTGCTAGACAGACCGGTTTTGCATTCTTGGCATCTGCTTCTGTTCAGGAGGCTATGGATATGGCTGCTGTTGCACACCTTGCTACTATCAAATCTTCTGTTCCGTTCGTTCACTTCTTCGACGGTTTCAGAACTTCACACGAGATTCAGAAAATTGAGGCTATTGACGCTGAGGATCTTCAGAAGATGGTAAGTACCAAATCATTGGCTAAATTCCGCGCTAGAGGTCTAAACCCTAACGCTCCTGTAACCAAAGGTACTGCACAGAACTCAGACGTATACTTCCAGAACAGAGAGGCTTGCAACTCATACTACGAGGCTGTTCCAGATGTAGTTGCAAGATATATGGGCGAGATCAGCGAGCTTACTGGCCGCCATTACCTTCCATTCGATTACTACGGTGCAGAGGATGCAGAGAACGTAATCATTGCAATGGGTTCTGTAACTGAGACCATTAAAGAGGTTGTTGACCACTTGATGGCTAAAGGCAAGAGAGTTGGTGTTGTTACTGTAAGACTTTACAGACCATTCTCAGCTAAATATTTCCTAAGAGCTCTTCCAAAGAACGTTAAGAGAATTGCTGTTCTTGACAGAACCAAAGAGCCAGGTGCAGTAGGTGAGCCTCTATACGTAGATGTAAAATCTATGGTTGCAGAGCACGGCCTTAACGTAAAAGTTGTTGGCGGTAGATACGGTCTTTCTTCTAAAGACACTTCTCCTGCACAGATCATTGCTGTATTCGAGAACCTTGAGTCTAAAGAGCCTAAGAGTGACTTTACAATCGGTATCGTAGATGACGTTACCTTCAAGTCACTTCCTCAGCTTGAGGAGATCAGCTTGGCTAAACCTGGTACTGCAGAGCTTAAATTCTACGGTTTGGGTTCAGACGGTACTGTAGGTGCAAACAAAAATACCATCAAGATTATTGGTGAGAACACCAACAAATACTGCCAGGCTTACTTCGATTACGATTCTAAGAAATCAGGTGGTTTCACTTGTTCACACTTGAGATTCGGTGATGCTCCTATCACTTCTCCATACTTGGTTTCTACTCCAGACTTCGTAGCTTGCCACGTTCCTTCATACCTTGGCAAATACGATGTTATGAGAGGTATCAAGAAAAACGGTACTTTGTTGCTTAACAGCTTGTGGGATGTAGAGGAGACTCTAGAGAGAATTCCAGACCACGTTAAAGCTGAGATCGCTCACAAAGAGGTTAACCTATACATCATCAATGCTACCAAGATTGCTGAGGAGATTGGTTTGGGTAACAGAACCAACACTATCCTTCAGTCTGCATTCTTCAAAATCTCTGAGATTATCCCTTACGAGGTTGCTGTTAAAGCAATGAAGAAAGCTATTGACAAGAGCTACGGTAAGAAAGGTGAGAATATCGTTAACATGAACTACGCTGCAGTAGACAGAGGTGGCGAGTACATCAAAGTTGAGATTCCTTTCGAGTGGAAAAACCTTTCAAGAAGCAAGTTCGTTCCAGATTCATTCAAACGTATGGCTCCAGAGTGGGTTAAGAACGTGGCAGACGTTGTTAACGCACAGTGTGGTAACGACCTTCCTGTAAGCGCATTCAAAGATGCTGCTGACGGTGTTATCCCTGCTGGTACTGCAGCTTACGAGAAACGTGGTATTGCTACCCATATCCCTGAGTGGAATGCTGAGAACTGTATCCAGTGTAACCAGTGTTCATTCGTTTGTCCTCACGCTGCTATCCGTCCATTCCTTATGACTGAGGAGGAGGCTATGAAAGCTCCTGCTGCAATCAAGAGAGTTAAAGGTAACGGCCCTCTTAAAGAGTACTTCTTCACTATGCAGGTTGACCCAGCTGACTGTACAGGTTGCGGTAACTGTGCTGATGTATGTCCTGCAAAAACTAAGGCTCTTGTTATGCAGCCAGCTGCTACCCAGGAGGTTGAGCAGGCTAACTTCGATTACCTACACTCACACGTTGGCTACAAGGACAACGTAGTTGCTAAAGAGCAGAACGTTAAGAATTCACAGTTCGCTCAGCCATTGTTCGAGTTCTCAGGAGCTTGTGCAGGTTGTGGTGAGACTCCATATATCAAAGCTATTACCCAGTTGTTCGGTGACAGAATGATGGTAGCAAATGCTACAGGTTGTTCTTCAATCTACTCAGGTTCATATCCTGCATCTCCATACTGTACTGACAAGAACGGCAGAGGTCCAGCTTGGGCTAACTCATTGT
>JAGBTG010000053.1 GCA_017631435.1 Bacteroidales bacterium
CTTTCTTCATTGCATTATTGGTTTCCCAAACTTCATTATCACCAGTACTGGATTGTCATCAGATGATATATTTTCTGATAAATTCTTCAGTTCCAAAGGAAGTGTGTCAAAATTTTCATAGAGATAACTTGGTTCTATGGCTATACATACAATAAATAATTTTCACTTCGCTATAGATAATGTAAGCTTCCCCTAAAATAAGTTCATTTATTAATCCTATTAAAAACTGCTTTTAATTATATAATCAAATTTAGTACGTAAACTCTACACAATAAAATTTAATCTTTGCTACTAAATAATGGTATAAATATTTATATACCAATAACTTAAAGTTTATTCTCAAAAATAAAAGCAATAACAATAAAATATATAATACACTATAGTTCAAACGATTAAGCAATTACTCAGTATCAAATAAAGACTATGTAATAGATATATTTTTACATACCAGTTATGCTATCATTAACAAATCAACGATGAATAGATTGTATATGTAGGATGCGGACTTTTTATGTCTTTGAAAAGTGGCCAAGAGTAGCCAACTTTATAAAACAAAACACCCTCACAGATATCTGTGAGGGTGTTTCCTGAGGTTCCTGGCGGATTCGAACCGCCGTACACGGTTTTGCAGACCGCTGACTAAGCCACTCATCCAAGGAACCCTGTTTGGTGATTGGATTGCAAAGATACTACATTTTTGTTTATCTGCAAATTTTATTTCAATTCCAGGTGAACAAATTGTCCAAAATTTTCTCCAGCCACTCTTTATCTGTAGCATCAAATGTTGCCAAGTGTTCACTGTCTATATCAAGAACTGCCTTCACTACTCTGTCGGGAGCAAAAACAGGCACTACAATTTCCGAGCGGGAAAGGCTGCTGCAGGCTATATGCCCGGGGAACTGCTCCACGTCGGGAACTACAATTGTCTCTCCCTTTTCCCAGGCGGTACCGCATACTCCCCTACCCTTTTTTATACGGGTACAGGCCAGAGGTCCCTGAAATGGACCCAAGACAAGTTCTTCTCCAGCTTCAGAAGGTTTGACAATGTAGAAACCAACCCACCAGAAGCCGAACGCCTCCTTAAGGATAGCGCTCACATTTGCCATATTGGCTATAAGGTCTGTTTCTGCAGAAACTACTGATTTTATTTGAGGAAGTATTTGGGCATAGATACCTGATTTATCAGTTGCCGTTATAAGTAATTGTTCAGCCATATGAATATAAAATATAAAGTATATCAAACGGAGGACCTCATTCGACGGTTACGAGCTATTGCGTAGCAATGGCGAAGTAGAGATTTGAAAAACTATTCTACTAATAGCACCAGTCCTTTCAGGTATTCCCCCTCCGGATGGTAAATGTTTACAGGATGGTCTGCAGGCTGGGTAAGTCTGTGGAGAATTCTCACTCTACGGCCTGTCTGTGCTGCAGCAGAGAAGATTGCAAGGGCAAAGTTTATCTTGTCAACCACCTGCGAGCAACTGTATGTGAATACCACACCGCCCGGTTTTACTTTCTCAATGGCAAGGGCATTAAGGCGTTTGTAGGCACGCAGGGCGTTGTCCAATGCACCCCTGTGTTTTGCAAATGCAGGTGGGTCTACAATCATTAGGTCATATTTGCCTGCCTCACATTTGCGCATATACTCAATTGCATCCTCACAGTATGAAGTGTGCTCTACCCCTTCTGTAAAGCCGTTAAGCTCCACGTTCTTTACAACCATATCCATGGCCTTGCGTGAGCTGTCCACCGAGTCTACATGGGTTGCGCCGCCGTTAAGTGCATAGATTGAGAATCCTCCAGTGTAGCAGAAAAGGTTGAGTACGTTTTTGCCGGCTGCATATTTCTTTACAAGGGCCCTGTTGTCTCTCTGGTCAAGGAAGAAACCGGTCTTCTGCCCTTCTACCCAGTTTACCTGGAACTTGTTGCCGTTCTCAAGTACAACCTGCGCGTCTTCAATACCCTCTTCCTTGTATAAATATCCGTCTTTAAGGTCCAATCCTGCCTTGAATGGTGCAGTACCCTCACTCTTGTCATAGATTGCAGCAAGAGCCGGTCCGTACACTTTTTTCAAAGCCTGGGAAATTGCCCCTTTTGCAAGGAACATTCCGGCCGAGTGGGCCTGTATAACGGCTGTCTTTCCGTATACGTCTATAATAAGGCCAGGAAGGAAATCACCCTCACCGTGCACAAGCCTGTATGCATCTGTATCAGCTGCACCAATAAGGCCAAGAGTCTTGCGGGCATTGTACGCACCCTGGATTGCGTTGTTCCAGAAGTTCTGGTCAATGGCAACCTTCTCAAAACTGAGAATCCTTACGGTAATTGAGCCAATCTGATAATGGCCGCAACCAAGGTATTCCCCCATAGATGAGTATACTTCTACAACGTCACCTTCTGCAGGTTCTCCCCCCTCAATCTTCTTTACAGCGCCTGAAAACACCCACGGGTGGAATCTCTTGAGCGACTGCTCCTTACCTTTATTTAAAATTATTTTAACCATTAGAATTACTTTCCTTTAACTTATAGTACATCTCCCTGCAGATCCATGCATCAATTGCCGCATATCTGAGCTGCGCTTCCGAGAGATGGGCACTCTCCCAGTTTGAAAGCTGCTGCGATTTTGACACCCTTTTCTTAAGGATGATTGCAGACATCTTCCTTACACTCTTCTCTTCAATCCCATACTCGGGAGCAAGCCTCTGAAGGTCTACAAACCCTTTGGGGATAAACCTCCTGTACTCCTGAAGCCCCCTGATGTCATCATGGATGGCAGCACCTATCTTAAGGATGCCGGGATTGCCAAGCAATGCTGCAAGTTTGGGTGGGACACCTACTTGCTGCAGTCTGAAAATGTAGGCCTTGTCGGGACCACTCAACTGCAGGATGGCCATTTTGTTCCTTGGTACCTTAGGTACAAAGCAAGGTTTGGTTTCAGTATCAAAACCTATCACCTCCTGTGCTCCCAAATAGGCCATGGCCTGCTCAAACTCCTCACATTTTCCGCTGGATACCACTGTGATTTCACCGGGGAATGTAGCCATTTCCAGTGATTCAATCTCATCAACGGTAACCGTACTCGCAAATGCCATACTAGTCTATGAATTTTTTGATTTTTGCATATGATGCAGGAAGCATGTTCTCAATTCTTGCCAAAGTCTCCTCATCCAAGTATCTTCTTGAGAATGGAACAAATACAGTGGTAATATCCTCTGTAGCGTGCTCTCTGCCATATTTGAAGTTGTATGAAAGGTTTCCGTCTGCATCAAGGCAATCTGCAGGAAGGCCGTATGCTGGAACTGAAATGTAACCTTCAAATGCACCCTCAACTGTATTCAATGCAAGGTTGTTGTCCTCCCTTAGAGCCTCGTAGCACTCAAGGGCTGTAAATACTGCCGGATCAATGAACTCAAAATCGGGGTGGATAAGTCCTTCGTATACAAGTTTGCCGTCCTTGTCGCGGAAATTCTTCAACTGCTCAATTGTCTCATTAAGTGTATTGAGCAAGAACGGATAGTGTGTACAGCCAAGAATGACATGTTTCAAAGGAACCTTGGCACCGCTTGCCTTATGTTTCTCCAAAAGTGTTACAAGATGGAATTTTGCATAGTTGGCTGCAGAGTTCAACTGGAATGCAGTGTATTTGCCGTCAACTTTCTCCCTCAATACCTCACCATTGTTGTAGTTGAAATCATATACGTTCAAAAGTCCCTCTTTCACATCCTCTGAACCGGTACCCAATTTAGGGCCTCTGTAACCCTCTCTTGGAGCTGTAAGGGATGTGTTCACAAAGTCCTTCTCCTGGTCTACAGCCTCGGCAAAACCTGCACAAGGGTGATTCACAACCTTAATGAAACCCTTATAGCCGTTTGCAGCACCTATCTCGTTGATTGTCCTCTCATATGCATTTGATGCAATTGTACCTACAGTTGCAAGTACACCTACAGCAACAGAATCTGGAGAACCGGCCTTATCAAGTTTGTCATACAAAGCGTTTACACCGGCATTGATAACTCCAATTACCCTTACGCCTGTACCACTCTCCTTCAACAATGTAGAGACATCCTGCAAGCCCCATGCAGTTGCTGTGTTACATGCAATTACAAGAATCTTGCAAGGCTGTTTCACACCTGTTTTCTCCTTGTCGGCAGGGTTTGTCCAGAATTTGTCATCCTCAAGGAACAGGGCATCCTTTACAACAAGCTCCTTAAAGAAGTCCTGCTTGTTCTCGGCAGCATAGTTTCCATAAGGCATGTTTGCCCTGTCTGCAAGGTAGGTAAATGCCTCACCTGCAAAATCAGGAACACCGTCTGCCCCCTCTTTTCCCGATATGTTATTGACCATATCCGCATTCAGAAGAACCTCCAATACAGTAAGTCCGCCTGTGCCCGAATCAAATACTCCAATAGGCAATTTGCTCAACTGCTGTGGGAAAGACTTGAAATCTGCATAGAATTTTGATGTCTCGTCATTCAATGCCTTCTCCATTATTGGAGAAAGTACAGACTGCTCCTGGTTGTTGCTGCCTTTGTTGCCGCAAGATGCCAATGCTACTGCAGCCAGACATGATAGGAAAAACAACTTCTTCATAACTGTCGGGATAAAAATTATACTTTATTTGTTGTAAATGAAAGTTCCGTGCTCACTTGTAAGGTGTACCTGTGCCTTGCCGTCCTCAGAAGCCTCAACTCTACCGATGATTTTGGCATCTACGCCATACTTCTTGGAGATTGCAATGATATCCTCAGCAATTTCTGCAGGGATATAGAACTCCATTCTGTGGCCCATGTTGAACACCTTGTACATCTCCTGCCAGCTTGTACCTGACTCCTGCTGGATTACCTCAAACAGTGGAGGTGTAGGGAACAGGTTGTCTTTCACAATCTTAAGGTTGTCTACAAAGTGAAGGATCTTTGTCTGCGCACCGCCTGAGCAGTGGATCATACCGTCTATCTGCTTCCTGTATTTGTCAAGAACCTCCTTAACGATTGGAGCGTAGGTTCTGGTTGGAGACAATACAAGCTTGCCGTATGTAAGGCCGGTCTTTGGCTCAACGGCATCAAGCTCTTTTGTTCCTGAATATACAAGATCCTGTGGAACAGCACCGTCATAACTTTCAGGATATTTTGAAGCAAGGTATTTGCCAAACACATCGTGGCGTGCAGAGGTAAGACCGTTGCTGCCCATACCGCCGTTGTACTCGGTCTCATATGCAGCCTTGCCGCAAGACTCAAGAGCAACAATCACGTCACCTGCCTTGATGTTTGCATTGTCAATTACATCGCTGCGTTTCATCCTTGCACAAACGGTACTGTCTACAATTACAGTCCTTACAAGGTCTCCAACATCTGCAGTCTCACCGCCGGTAAGGATAAGCTTAACTCCAAAGCTCTCCATAGTCTTTGCAAAGTTCTCAGAAGCTGCAATCAGTCTGCTGATTACAGAACCTGGAATAAGCTGCTTGTTTCTTCCAATGGTAGACGAAAGCATGATGTTGTCTACAGCACCCACACAAAGAAGGTCATCTGTATTCATAACAATTGCATCCTGTGCAATACCGTCCCACACTGTCATATCACCGGTCTCTTTCCAGTATGTATATGCCAACGATGATTTTGTTCCTGCACCGTCTGCATGCATTACAATACAGTAATCTGGGTCTCCCGACAGAAAATCAGGAACAATTTTACAGAATGCCTTAGGGAAAAGTCCCTTATCTATATTCTTGATTGCCTCATGAACATCCTCTTTTGAAGATGAAACACCTCTAAGGGCGTATCTGTTGCTTTGTGGATCTTGGCTCATAATGTCTTTTTAATATATTTAAAGTAGCAAAGTTACACATAAATAGTTTAAAAGGCAATCAAATGGATATTCTTTACAGGTCTGGAAACAAAATAAATTCAATTACAGGGGAAGGCAACATGTCATTTCAAACCTAAACAGAAAATTGACACCTGAAGATAATATATATGAGAAAACCGGATCAAAGTTACCTTTGACCCGGCCTCCTACGTAATATAAATATTCTATTTTAGAACAGGGACTGTTGCGATAATTTTTTTTAGATTATTTTTCCTGCATATTTCAACGAATAAGTCTACAAGATCTCTGAAATATTTGTTGGTAAAATCAATATTATCAATATTATAGCTATCATAATACAAAACTTCCATACCCTCTATGTAATCAAAATGCAGGACTACATAGTTAGGATATTTCTTATAGGGGCCATCTGTATCGCAAAAACTAATTGTATATTGTCCAGTATTGTAATAATCTTCAGCAACTTTTAACAATTGCTTTCTAAAAGATTCCAATTTTTTTTGTTTGCGCGAATTATCTGATTGACAACTTTCAAAGTTATAGTTTTTGTCAACTGTGACAAATAATTTCCTTAATGATGAATTAGGATATATGTAAACATTTCTTGGAGTGAGGTCTCCTCCTATTATGGAATCCTTAAAAGTAACGGAAATACCATTATTTTTTATATCACGATAAACTTTAAAATTCTCCTTATTCTTAGTGAGAAATTGATAATATTGAGGACAATCATCTTTTGCCCATCCGTTAGCCTTTATTAGGATATCAACATCTGTATATATTAAGTGGGCGACATGACCATTACAAAGAATTTTTGTAATAAAGAAAGAGAGTTGACCATTAGAATCCAGTTGGCGATATTCTCTTAAATCAGAGACGCGTCGCTGCCTGTTTCTTTGACAGTAAATATCTTCATTTAATAAGAAGCACGATACTAAAAATAGTAATTTTAAATATTTCATACTCTTGTCTATTTCTATCCGTAGTAATGTTTACTATAATGCAAGTTGCGTATCAGAGTTATACTCCCACAAATTACCAAATTGTCAGTTTTTATCAAACTATAAAACTACATAAAAAAAAGGGCAGTTGCAAAGCAACCGCCCCCATTTTATACAAAGTAAAGTATATACTATTTGTTGGTTCTGCCAGGATAAACCTTAAGAGCCTCCTCAAGACATTTTAGAGAAGCTTTAAGATCATCAACTTTTAGAACGTAAGCCATACGTACCTGGTTAGTACCTTTGCCTTTAGTTCCGTAGAAACCAGCAGCAGGAGCAACCATTACAGTCTGACCCTCGTATGAGAACTCCTCTAGCAACCACTGTGCAAATTTGTCAGCATCGTCAACTGGAAGCTCAGCGATAGTGTAGAAAGCACCCATAGGCATAGGTGAGAATACACCAGGGATATTGTTAAGACCGTTAACCAAAGTATCTCTTCTTAGAATGTACTCAGCTTTAACAGCATCAAAGTATGATTTAGGAGTTGCAAGAGCACCCTCAGCTGCAATCTGACCGTAAGAAGGAGAGCAAAGACGAGCCTGAGCATATTTCATTACGCCAGCCATAACCTCTTTGTTCTTAGATACGATAGCACCAATTCTCACACCGCAAAGGCTGTATCTCTTGGAAACTGAATCCAAAAGGATAACGTTCTGCTCAAGACCAGGAATGTGCATGCAAGAGTAGTGAGGCTCCTCTGAGTAACAGAACTCTCTGTAAACCTCATCAGAGTAGATGTACAAACCGTGTTTCTTAGCAATCTCACCAAGTTTCTCAATAGCCTCTTTAGTGTATAGAGTACCAGTTGGGTTACCAGGGTTACAAATTAGAATACCTTTTGTTTTAGGAGTAATGTGTTTCTCAAACTCTTCAATTTCTGGAAGTTTGAAACCCTCTTTAATGTGAGTGGTAATAGGAACTAGCTTAATGTCATTTTGGATAGCAAAAGCATTGTAGTTAGTGTAGAAAGGCTCCATTACAATTACCTCGTCACCTGGATCGCAAGTAACAGAAAGAGCGAATTGAACAGCCTCTGTACCACTTGAAGTAACAATTAGATCTGCAAGATCAAGATCAATACCAATACCTTTGTAGTATTTTAATAGACCCTCTCTGTAAGAAAGATTACC